>JBDHDH010000092.1:0-20370 GCA_039591615.1 Gemmatimonadota bacterium
TCGGCACGCCGAGGAGATCCGAGAAGCTCGCCAGCATGAACAAATCACGCTGGCGCATGTACTCCCGGTGGATCACCGATCGATAGGGCGACATGTAGACGCCCTCATACACCTCGCGGGCAGCCCGCAGCCTTGCCCGAACCGCCCTACCCCATCCGCGCAAACGCCTTGTCAGCGTCGCCATTGCAACTCCTCGATTCGCAACCTACCTGACCGACGGCGACCGGCTGGAACGCATACGACCTGCCACCCCCACAGCCTCAGCCCCCCTCAGCTTGCTCCTACTTCTCCAATGTCGCGACTCCCCGCCTACGGTGCCACCGAGGTCGCTTAGATCAGGACTTCGCCTTCGCCCGGGGACGCCCCGATCGAGTGCCTCACCACACGCGAGCAGCGCCAAAACCTGCGTAGACCGCCCACCCACCACGGCGGGAGCCAACCGCCTCACCCATCGAGTCGCATGCCCCAACGCATGAGGCTCACAGGGAGGGCACCGAACCGCAGAACCGCCTCGTGAAAGCCGCGAAGGGAATAATCGGCGCCCGCTGCAGCGCGGTACGCCGCCCGTAGGGCGCGGAGCTCGCGGCGACCAACGGCATAGCACAGCTGGTACACCGGCTCCGCACAATACCGGCGCACCTCGGCCTCGGCATGGCTCCGGTCGAAGTGGACCTTATCGATCAAGAGATCCACCGCCTCACCGAACTGCATGCCGCGGGTGTGGAGTCCGACGTCGAGCATCACCCGCACAGCCCTCCACAGGAGGGCGAGCCGTTGAAACAGCCTCTGCTCGGATGTCGTGTAGAACCCTTCCTCACCCATCATTTCTTCGCAGTACAGGGCCCAACCCTCCACGGTGAGTGGAGTCCCAATGATCCGCCGGACCAGGCTCGGGTGCCGCTGCGCGGTCACGAGATGGAGATGGTGGCCGGGGTAGCCCTCGTGAAGAGCCGTGGCGGGAATCTCATGGATGCAGTGATCCCGGAGTGCGCGATCAGTCGCGCCGGGATCCGTTCCATCCGGCGGTGTGACGTAGAACCAGCCCCCGCGATCAGGAGAGAAGACCGCCGGTGCCTGATACGCCGCAAACGGGATGACCGGGCGCAGGAACGCCGGCGTAGGCACCACGTCGAGTGGAGCTTCCGGGATCGGGGCCAGGCCACGGGCCTCCACGAAGCCACGAGCATCTCGCATGGCATCGGCATACACCACAACTAACTGATCGACCGGCGGATGATCGCCCCGTAACCTCTCGATGAGATCCGGCCACGGGGTACGAGGATCGATCTGACCCGCGAGCGTTGCGAGTTCAGCCTCGACCTCTTGTATCAGGACATCGCCATAGCGCCACAGTTCGTCGGCGGTCGCACTGAGTGCGTGCTGGTAGTTGAGGCGGAAGTGGAACGCGTCCTCGCCAACGGCGAAGGCTGTGGAACCGCCTTGCGGGCTGGTTGCAGGTAGGTCTTCGACGAACGCGGTCAGCGCCTCCTTGGCGACTCGAACGGTGTTGGGAAAATCGGGCTCATCCGCGGGAACCAGCTCCGTCGCGACCTCGTCGATGAGCATCTGTCCAGCTCGGGCCACCTGGGTCGCCGTCTCGACGAAGACTCCGGGACAATCCGTCAACGTGTTACTCGCCGCGTCGAGGAAGACCGGCAAGGCCTTGATCCGTGATGCGGCGGCATGAGCCTTGTGCGCGGGCGAGCGATCCCGAGCGGCCAGGAGAACGTGGAGGCCCCGGAGCGCATGTGAGAGCCAGAATTCCGGATTCCGAACATGCGGTCGTTCCACTTCCAACTCGTGGATTGCAACTCGAACCTCGCCCAGAAGCGCGGTCCGGTCGATCTCGTCGTCCAGAGAATCCGGGTGATGCTCTTCGATGGAGGCAGCGATGGACTTGAGCGCGGCGAGGAATTGGCGCACGTCGGCGGCAGTGAAGGTGCCGAGGCGGGCGTCGTGATCACTGAGCCCCGCAGTTGATGCGTCCACCGGGTCGATGTGCCAGCGAAGATCGAGGTAGGATTGGACGAGGCGTTGAAGCCCGGAATCCGACGTCACCGGTTCTCAGCGACCTCGCTGATGAGACTTCGGCACTCCTCCTCCGTGAGAACCCGATCGGCGTCTTTGGCGGCGGCGAAAAGCCGCTGGCACACGGTCTCGTCGTTCGGATCGTAGCCGTGGGCCGCGAGCCACCACTTGACGTTTGACATACCCGAGACAGGTGAGATCTCGATGACCTGTCTCGACCCGAAGTGACTCGCGGGCACACTCGAATAGACCCGATCCGCGAGCCAGGCATCTCCTTTTTGAGTCGCCTTGATGATCGCGGCGGCATGCACACCAGTACCAGTGCGGAACGCATCCGTCCCGATGACCGGGTAATTGGCCGGCAAAGGGACGCCAATCGTTCTCGCAGCGAGCTCGCAATACTCGCGAAGCTTCGACACGTCGTGTCGATGGGTGCCGAGCAGGTGGAGATTCACGATGAGGAGATCCATCTCCGCGTTTCCCACTCGCTCGCCGACACCTAGGGCGGTCGCGTGCACCCGATCCACTCCCGCCTCGATGGCGGCCAGGCAGTTGATGACACCGAGGCCGCGGTCTCGGTGGCCGTGCCAATCGATCTTCACATCCTCGCCGGACGGCTCGACGATGTCCTCGCGAACGAAGCGAACCAAGTGTCGCACGCCGTCCGGGGTCGCATGCCCCACGGTATCCGCGAGGCAGATCCGCCTTGCCCCCCACGCGATGGCGTTGCTGTAGAGTGCCTTGATTGTCTCGGGTCGGGCCCGGGTGGTGTCTTCGGTCACGAACATCACGGGCAGCCCTTCCCCAACCGCGAACTTCACGGCTCTCTCGCTGGCCTCGAGCATGCGGTCGAGCGTCCAGCCTTCTGCGTACTGTCGGATGGGGGAGGAGCCGATGAAGGTGGCGGCCTCGATGGCGATCCCAACCTCCTGGGAGATCTCGACAATGGGCTCGACGTCGGCGACTACCGTGCGCGCCGCGCAGTTGGGCCCAATCGGGAGCTTCGCTTCCACGATCTCCCTCGCCAGCGCACTGACCGACTCCACGACATGCGGGCCAGCCCCTGGTAAGCCGATATCCGCGGACACTATCCCGAGATCCGCCATGAGATGAAGAAATGCCTTCTTGACGTCAATGGGTGGATCGATGGCGGATGGCGATTGGAGCCCGTCGCGGAGCGTCTCGTCATTGAGATCGACCACGGCTGATTGCCAGGCAAATCCGTCGACGGAGTTCCAGTCGTGAATGAGCTCGACTTCCTTCATGGCCGAAGGATGTCGGGACCGGAAATCGCAGTCAACCCATCGGTTGGACGAGCTCGGGGATCATCATCCAACGCACGGACCACTGTCCGTCCCCACTCCGCTCGATGCAGAGGACACTTCCCCGCTGAAACGCTACGGTGTTCCGCTCCGGATCTCCACACAGTAAGAGCGAGGCCAGCCTCGCGAGATGGGGAAGATGTCCCACCAACATGAGGGATCGATCATCAGCCGTGAGGCGGCCCTCCCACACCATCGGATCTGCCATCGGATCGAGGCCGTCCGCGGCGCCCGCTCCGCTCGTCGGCCTCAGATATCCTGCCAGAATGTCGGCCGTCTCTCGAGCGCGCATCTTACCACTGTGCACGATACGATCGACTCGCACGTGGCCGCCGGCCAACACCCCGCTGACTGCAGCGACGTCCGCACGACCCCGCTCGGTGAGGGGCCGATTCGGGTCCTCGTCCGCCGACTTCGCGTCTCCGTGCTGAACGAGAAAGAGCCGCATCACCACTCCACCAATCAGCCTTGGACGTTGCCGCTCCTACGGCGCCTCGGCGATCTCGTCTTTCGCCACAACCATGTTATTGAGGGTGCGGTCGTGTACCTCGGCGTTGTCGCCAATGAGCGAATGCTCGATCGTGCAGCCCACCACCCGTGCATTCCGTCCGACGATGACATCGCGGAGCACGCTTCGTTTCACCACAGCTCCATCGTCGATAGACACGTTCGGTCCGATCGTCGAAGCTTCCAGGACGACGTCGTCCGCAACGAAGACCGGATCCACAACGTCCACCCGGTCTGTCACCGCCGGCCGCCGGCCGCGACCGCCCTCCAGGAGTTGGCGGTTGGTCGAGAGCACCGTCTCCACCTTGCCGCAGTCGTACCACCCAGCTACCTCCGCCGTCCGTATTCTGCGACCGTGATCGATCATGAACTGGAACGCATCAGTAAGAAACCACTCACCCTTGAGTTGCGGGCGGGTTAGCGCCCAGTCGATTCCTTCGAACAGGGCCTCCCAGTCTCGGATGTAGTACAGCCCGATATTCGCGAGCTTGGAAATGGGCTCCGACGGTTTCTCCACGATCCGTTCCATGTTACCTGCTTCGTCTGTCACCACCACACCGAATCGCTGATAGTCTTCGACCTCTTTGACCCAGATGATCCCATCGGCATCCGAGCGGGTGATCAATGAGAGGTCCGCATCGAAGACGGTGTCGACGAACACGATGAGCACGGGCCCCTGTACGTATGGCCGTGCGAGGTTCACGGCACCCGCCGTACCGTCCTGGACCTCCTGCTCGACGAAACGCGACGGAAGTTCGTATGCCGTCCGAACGTACGCCTCGACCTCTTCCTTCAGGTGCCCCGTGATGAAGATGAGCTCCTCCACGTCCAACCCAGCGAGCTTGTCCACGACGTAGTCGAGGACCGGACGCCCGGCCACGTGGATGAGTGGCTTCGGAACATGTTTCGTGATGGGAAGAAGGCGGGTTCCCTTTCCGGCGACGGGAAGGATGACTCTCATAGTCTTTCCATTGGTTTGCGCTGCACTGACCTCCTACTCCTCCCCCCCGGGCCGCGGTGAACGGCGGGATCACACCCTCCCGTATCGATCCTCCAGCCGGACCACATCGTCGAGCTCGGGAGTGGACACCTCGAGAAGATCGCTCGTCTCAACTGCCTCCATTTGGTGCACCGTCCGCGGCGTCACGTGGTAGCTCTCTCCCGGCCGCATCGCCCGCTCCACCAACTCGTCGTTGTCCTGCACGCGGAAGACGATCCTTCCCCGGAGCACGTGGATCGTTTCATCCTTTCGCTCGTGGTATTGAAGGCTCAGCAAGTGGCCGGCCTCGATGTGGAGGATCTTTCCGACGTATCGATCCGTTCGAGCCCAAATCAATTCATGGCCCCAGGGCTTGTCCACACGGTATGGTACCTGGTCGGCCTCGGCATTGCTCACGGAAGTCTCCGTTTCTGTTCTCGTTCTCCCGCTTCTCGCGCCTATGCGCTAGAGGCAGAAACCCGGCGGCTACTCCAAGTGCAATCGCAGCGACGGCGGGCTCGTCACACACGCTTTGACACACACACCACATCCTACGCATCCCTCAGCGAGAATGACCGGGCGTCCGGCCTCATCGAGACGCAACGCTTTTTCTCCCAAGGGGCACGCTCGAGCGCAGACGCCGCATTCGACGTCGTCGAACGCGATGCACCGCTCGGGTACGAGCTCGAGTCTCGCCAGGTGGTACCCTTCCCACCGCTCCTCAGGAACCTGGAGAGCGCCCGTGGGGCACGCCCGTGCACAGGGAATATCATCGCAGACCGTGCATGGCTGGATGGCCGGATCGATGATCGGCGTGCCCACGGAGAACCCGGCACCGGACGGCGCCTTGATGATCGCACCAGGCGGACACACCTCGATGCAATCGCTGCATCGCGTACACGCCGCAAGAAACGCCAACTCGTCCAACGCACCGGGCGGCCGAAAATACACGTTGGGCGCCACACGACGCTCAGCACGCCGCGCGGCTTCTTGAACGAGACGCCCGACGGTGTCCCGGAAGAAGGCCCGCCGGTCCCCCCCACCTCCTGTGATGAACCCGCTGATGTCTCGACCCATCGAACCTTTTCGACTCCCCTCTCGATGCTGGCCCACGCGACCTCTGTCACCTCACGCGGCGGGCCTGGAGCGTGGCGTAAGCTAGTCGTCCGCCGAGCACGGGAGCAATGTCGCGCCCCTACTTCTCATGCTGCCGGGGCTCCTGGTCGTGCCCTGCAGTTGGAGCACCTCGGGCCTTGGTCGGGACGGAGCGAAGGGAGTGGAGCCACCAAGGTCCCGCGGTCCTTCGCCTTCATCCCCCTCGGATGTAACTTCAAAGCGTGACAAGTCTTAGCACTCAAGGCGGTTTTCGCCCAGCCTACCGGTATCTCTCGCGCCAGGAGCTGGCCCAGCGCGTGAACCGCGCCCTCGCCAGCCTGGCCGATTGCCGCATCTGCCCCCGGGACTGCCAGGTCAACCGCCTCGAAGACAAATGGGCGGCCTGCAAGACCGGGCGCAACGCGATCGTGAGCAGTTACTTCCCCCACTTCGGCGAGGAGGACTGTCTCCGAGGATGGAACGGATCCGGGACTATCTTCTTCACTCATTGCAACCTGCGGTGCGTCTTCTGTCAGAACTACGACATCAGCCAAGCCGTCCGGGCTGACAAGGCAGCTCCGGGCTCGCGTCCGAAGGAGATTGCTGAGATGATGCTCGAGCTGGAACGTCGGGGTTGCCACAACATCAACTTCGTGACACCGGAGCACGTCGTACCGCAGGTGCTCGAGGCCGTTGCCGTGGCCATCGACGGCGGGATCGATCTACCAATCGTGTACAATACCAGCGCGTACGATTCCCTCGAGAGCCTCGAGCTTCTTGATGGAGTCGTTGATATCTACATGCCGGATTTCAAATACTGGTCCCCAGAGGTCAGTCGAACCTATTTGAAGGCGGAGAACTACCCAGCAGCTGCCCGGGCAGCGATCCAAGAAATGCACCGACAGGTGGGCGATCTCGTCCTCGATGCGAACGGGATCGCCAAGCGAGGCCTGCTCATCCGGCACCTCGTGATGCCAGGGGGCCTCGAGGAAACCCGCGCGATCCTCGACTGGATTGCAACCTTACTCGGCCCGAATACGTACGTGAACTTGATGGAGCAGTACTCTCCTTCTGGAAAGGTCGATGCCGAACACCATCCCGAGATCGATCGACGACTCTCCTCCACCGAGTTCGAGGAGGCCAGGACGATCGCCCGCGACGTTGGCCTCACCCGCCTCGATAAACGGCGGACATACATCCGCCTGGCGAACCGCAGCGTCGCCTGGTAGACCTCTCGACTACGTATCTTCCATAGCAGCATGATCCGGTTGTTTCTCGCTGTCTCGCTTCAACTACAGATCCCATCGCCCGTGGGCTACGTGAACGACTTTGCGGGGACCATCGACCCGGCTTCTCAAAGGGCCATGCAGACTGTGATCGAGGAAGTACGGCAGAAGTCGGGGGGAGAGATCGTCGTGGTCACGCTTTCCGATCTCGCTGGCCGGGCTCCGGTCGAAGTAGCCCGCGACATTGGCCGGGAATGGGGGGTGGGAGCGCAAGGCGGTCCCGGAGACCGCGCCCGGAACGCCGGCGTCATACTGCTATTCAAACCCGGGGCGCGACCGGGCGACGGACAGGCTGATGTGTTCATCGCCACGGGGTACGGCGCCGAAGGCTTCGTCACCGATGCCAGAGCGGGGCGAATCCGCGACGCCATCGGACGGACCGCCGTCGAAAACAACAGCTATGCAGCGGGACTGGTGGCCGGCGTGTGGCTCCTGGGACAGGCCTACGCCGAGGAGTTCGAGTTCGAGCTCACGGGGCAGCCTGCTGTCCGGATGCCGGAAACATCCCGCCGCAATCCCAATGTCGGCGGGGGCATCTTAGGCGCCATCCTCCTGATCATCATGTTCGCGCTGCTGAGGGGCGGCGGCGGCGGGGGGCACGGGCGCTACGGGCGACGACGCCACTACGGTCACAGCGGCCTGAGTTGGCTTCTCCTGGGTGCGATGCTCGGAGGTGGTCGCGGCGGACACTGGGGTGGCGGAGGGTTCGGTGGCGGAGGCTTCGGAGGGTTTGGCGGGGGAGGCGGCTTCGGCGGTGGCGGCGCCGGTGGGAGCTTCTGATGGCACGAGACTGGTCAGCGAAGTTGGACGATTTCGCTCGGGAGCTCGAGCGAACATTGGGTGAGAATCTGGTGTCCGTCGCGCAGTTTGGGGAGGCGGTGCGAGGCGGTCTCCGAGACGACCGGCCCCAGCTGGATCTCCTCGTGATTCTGCGCGACGCGGGGCCCGCGGCCCTGCGACCGGTGGGGCGTGCCCTCGCGCAGTGGGTGAAGGCTGGCAACTCGCCACCGCTCATCTTCTCGGAGCGAGGTTGGCGGGACTCGGTGGATGTTTTCCCCATCGAGATCGAGGACATGCGAGAGGCCCATCGAGTGCTATGCGGAAGCGATCCCTTCGACGGCCTTTCGACTTCGGCGTCGGATCTCCGTCAAGAACTGGAACGAGAGATAAGAGGCAAGCTGCTGCAGCTTCGGGCAGAGTTCGCAGCGGCGGAGGCCGATGGCCGCGCGCTGAGTGAGCTATTGGCCGCGTCAGCAAAGACATTCTTCATCCTATTCCGAGCGGTGCTCCGCACGAGGGGCGAAACCCCTCCCGGTGACCCCGCAGCGCTGGTACAGGCCACTGCAGAGGCAGCCGGGATCGACCCGGATGCCTTCGATTGGGTACTCCGTAAGCTCACCGGCGGCAAGGCGCCAGGGCTCGAAGCCTTCGATCCCATCGGTGTCCGCTACGTGGAGGCCGTAGAACAGCTGGCGCACTACGTGGATGGAATGAAGGACGGATGAGCCGGAGGGGGGGAGCATTGGCTTACCACAATGATGGAGAGCAGATCCATGCGTATGATGATCGTCTTGGTCGCGAGTGCCGCGTTGCTATCGGGGTGTGGCTACAACCGCATTCAATCGCTCGACGAACAGGTCAATGGATACGAGAGTCAGATCCACGTCCAGCTCCAGCGGCGGTACGACCTCATACCGAACTTGGTGGAAACCGTGAAGGGCTTCGCCGCCCAAGAGCGGGAGGTCCTCGCGAACGTGACTGAGGCAAGGGCGCGCCTTGGTGGCGCGATCGAGAGCGGCGATATCGAACAAATGGCCCAGGCCAACCAGGGAGTCTCGTCCGCCCTGAGTCGCCTGCTCCTGGTCGTCGAGAATTATCCGGAGTTGCGGTCGAACGAAAACTTCCGAATGCTGCAGGACCAACTCGAAGGCACCGAGAACCGAATCGCCACGGCCCGCCAGGACTACAATGCCGCAGTGCAGGAGTACAACGCCTACATCCGGCGATTCCCGCAAGCACTAACGGCAAAGGTGATTGGAGCTGCCGGCCGGCAGTACTTCGAGATCACCGACGAGGCCGCGACGCGACCGCCCGAGGTCGACTTCTAAGCCCCGTATCTGAGGGTCCAGGGCACGGAACGCTGGCGCTCCACCACCGATCATACAATATTAAGGAAACCGTCATCTTATTGTGCGACCTGAGGTTGCGCCCCGTCGCCCGCCTATGAGTGGCGGCGCCTCGTTACCTGCTCTGACCCGCGGCTACATGATCGGTCTCGCGATCGTCGGGGCATTGGCTATCGCTTCGCATGTCTTGGAAGGTCGCTTCCTCCGTGGCGGGACCTATCAGGCCACGTTGATCCACGCGGTTGGGCGCGAGCGCGTGCGTCAGCAACGCTCGGTGGTTCTCCTTCAACAACTCAATACAGCAGAGTCACCGGCCGACCGAGAGGCTTTGCAAGCGGAACTGAGCCGGATCCTTTCGGATTTCGAGACCTCCCATCAACAGCTGCTCCACCCGGACGTGGCGACTGGCCGGCCGGTCGACCCCTCGAGCGAGGTGCATCGAATCTACTCCGCCGCTGACTCGGGGCTGGACCGGCGAGTCCACGAGCATACTGATGCAGTGAGGGCGCTCGCCTCGCCCGAGGCGCTTTCCCAGCCAGACGGCGAGGTGGCACTGCGCCGCATCGTGCAGGCCGCCCGTGACATCTCGGCCCTTCAGGATCAAGCGATCGACATGCTCGTGGCCCAACACGAGGCCACGCTCGCTAGGGCCCGAACCCTGGCGCTGCTGTTGCTCGCCGCGCTGCTGGCGTCGCTGGTGTTGGTGGGGGTACTGATCTTCGAGCCGATGGTCAAGCGCATTCGGCGAGAGGCGAGATTGTTAGAGGACGCCAATGCGCAGCTCAAGCGCCTCTCGTTCCTCGACGCTCTCACCTCGATCCCAAATCGGCGAGCGTTCGAGGAGCGCTTCCAGCTCGAATGGCGCCGAGCCCAGCGCCACACGTCCCCGATCGCGATCCTCATGATCGACATTGACCACTTCAAGGAATACAACGATCACTACGGTCATCAGCGAGGCGACGAGTGCCTGACACAGTTGGCACAGCGGCTCCGGAACTCGGTGAGCCGCCCCGGAGACTTCGTGGCGCGCTACGGTGGTGAGGAGTTCGCCCTCGTCCTCCCGGACACGGGCCCGACAGGCGCGACCGCCGTGGCCGAGAATCTCCGCCGCCGCGTGGTTGGACTACGCATCCCTCACGCCGCCTCACCGGTCAGGGATGTTGTGACAATCAGCGTCGGTGTGGCGTCGGTGGTTCCCGACCCCGGTTCACCCGTCCCAGTGACAGCGGCAGACAACGCCCTTTACCGGGCGAAACAACTCGGCCGCAACCGGGTTGAAGTCGCCGGGGAAGCGCCACTGACTGTCGATCAAGCGATAGCGGAGGAGGCGTAGGCTTCAGCTGCCGGTGAGCATGCGCTGCCTGAGCGCGAGCATCCGACGCCGCAGTGATCCGTCCATGATGCGGTCACCGACGCGGACGATGAGACCTCCCAGGATTGACGAATCGGTGCGAAAGTGCGGGATGACCTCCTTGCCGATCACCTCGCTGAGACGCTGGCGGACGACGTCCTGAAGCTCCCGGTCAGGCTCCCGGGCTACGGTCACCCGCGCGTGCACACGATTGAGTTTCTCGTCAACGAGGGCGCCGAACTGCTCGGCAATAGCCGGGAGCAGACCCTGGCGCCCTCGTTTCACGACTGCGTTCAGAAAGCGAAGGAACCCCTCCGGGGCACGGCCTTCCAGCGCCCGCCTGAGGATTGCTTGTTTCGTCGACTTCGGCACCGTGGGTGACTCCAGCACGACCCGGATCGCCGTCTCGGACGCCAGGGCCTGCGACAGGCCATCCATCAGATCCTGAAAGAGCTCGGTCTCGCCCGTGCGCTCGCCGAAAACGAACAGAGCGTCGGCATAATTTCGGGCGATGGTGGGCTCCCTCAACCGGCGCCCCCGAGGGAATGCAGATACTCCTGTACGATGCGGCGATCCGCATCGGTGTCGAGACGTTGCTGAACGAGCTTCGACGCCGCGGCGAGCGAGAGATCGACCGCCTCGCGCCGTAACTCGAGAATCGCGCGCTCGCGTTCGGCGTCGATCTCCCGCTTGGCCCGCTCCAGGACTCGCTCCTGCTCCTCCCGCGCCTTCGCCAGGAGCTGCTCCCGCTCGCGCTGCGCCACGGTCTTTGCTTCGTTGATCAACAGCTGCGACTCGTTCTTGGCATTCGCCAGGAGCCGCCCGTGTTCCTCGAGCGCATCCTTCGCTTCGGCGTTCATCTTCTGGGCTTCTTCCAGCTGCCGCGTGATCTTGTGTTCCCGCTCCACGGTTGCCCGGATGATCGGGGGCCACGCAAACCGCTTGAGCACGAAGAACAGAAGGATGAAGACGACCCAGGTCCAGAAGAAAAGCCCAAAATTCACTGTAAAGGGTGAGGCGAACCCTTCCTCTGCACCATGGGCTGCCTCCTGCAACGCCGCGAGTGACACAAGCATAGCGTGTGACGACATGAGGCTACGGGATGAGCTTGAAGAGTAGGGCGAATACGAGCGCGATGATCGTCGCTCCTTCGAGGAGTACGGCGATGAGAATCGCAATGCCGCGGATGTCTGCACCCGCTTCAGGCTGTCGTGCAATAGCCTCGGCCGCTTGACCCCCAATCCGGCCAAGCCCAAGTCCGGCACCGATGAGCGCGAGCCCGATTCCCACACCAGCGCCTAGCAGCGAGTTCATGTTCTTCGCGGCCTCAGCCGTCAACTCGCCGGTCGCCTGCAGCGCTGCCAGCATCTCGAACATGTCTTATATCCTCAGCGTAGGTCGGGAGATGACCGATTGTCTGCGCCCCCCGCGGTCGCGATCGAGTCTCCCCTCTCGACCGTACACGCGGCGACCCGCCAACGGCCTCGCGGCCGGCGGGCTTTCCCCGCTTACCGAGCGGGGTACGGTATCGAAGCCTCGTGGGAGCGGGCAGGAGGCTTCACCACCACAGGCACCCAGGCACCAATTGCTTCTTCTAATGCTCATGCTGCATCAGGCCGATGAACACGGCGGTCAGCAGGGCAAACACGTAGGCCTGCAGAAACGCCACGAAGATCTCGAGCAACATGATGCCGAGAACCAGTGCCGCGGTCACGATCCCGATCCCCCAATTCCATCCCTCCACGTGACCGAACAGAAAGATCAGGCCGAGCAGCGACAGGATCACGAAATGTCCGGCGGTCATGTTGCCGAACAGTCGTACGGCCAACGCGAACGGCTTGACGAACTTCCCTACTACTTCGATGGGGGCCATCGCAAGCGATATGGCCGCCCCTCCGGCACCTGACATTCCCGGAACCCGCGGGAAGATGGTACGTAGGTATCCCATGGGCCCCAACTTGACCAGCCCGCTGATCTCAATCACCAGAAACGCGGTAATGGCCAGCGCTCCGGTGACCGCGATATTCCCGGTCGCCGTGGCCCCGTGTGGCAGGAGCCCCAGCAGATTCGCGTAGAGAATGAAAAAGAACAGGGTCATGATGTACGGTGCGAACTTCGCCCCGTCGTGCCCGATGTTGGCGATCGCGATGTCGTTGCGCACGAACAGCACGATAGCTTCCATGGCGTTGGCCAACCCGCTGGGGGCTCGCTCCCCCGCTCGCTGCCCCTCGAGCCGCCTGCCCGTCCACCACATCGTGACGAAAACGAGTCCCGCCGCGATGAACAGGAAAACCACGTGCTTGGTAGGGGTGAGGTTGAGGGTGAGAGGCCCCAAGCGAATATCGGGAAGGAACTTGCCCCAGTGGAAGTTCAGGAACTCGAATTGCGAGAGACCGGTTTCGATCCCGAAGGAGTACGCGTCCGCCGTGTGGTGCAGAACCACGTCGCCGATGTTCGGGGATTCTCCTTGCAGCACGGTCATCGTAGGAATCGCGTCTCCGTGTAGAGCAGCGGTACCAATACCCCCAAATAGCCGAAGGCCGTCGGGAGCGGCGGGAAGAGCTGCCGATCCAACACCACGGCCAGCGCGAACAGCAGGACGCCCACGAACCGGAAACCCATTCCCATTCCCCACCGAGCCATCAACCGCCCGAAGGGCTGTGACGTGGCGGGTCTCAGCACAGCCACCGCCGCGAGCTGAATCACCGTCGCGAGCAGGCCAAACGTGATCCCCGGGACGACGGCACCCCTTCCCCATACCCACCAGAGAATCAGCGTCACCAACGCCGTGAGTCCCATCCCGGAAGCGAGGAGCCACCTCATGGGCCCTCCTGGCCCCGTCGCCGACGTTCCGCCTCGGCATCCGCCCTGAGCTTGGTATGGACCCAGACGAAGCTCAGGGTGGCACCGACGAGAGTTCCGATGATCGTGAAGGCCGGCGTGAGGCCCAACCAGCGATCCAGGAACCACCCCGCCGCCATGAACAGCACGATACCACCGGCAAAGGTGCACCCCAGCGCGACATAGGTATACCCCACCCCGATCTCGCGGTTTGGGGTGCGCTCAGGCTCCATAGGCGCCGGGAAATGTAGGGCTTGTGAAAAAATTCGCAAGCCACCTAACCTGGCGTCGGACCGTAGCTTGGCGCTAGGAATTGGGCCGGTGCCATCGTAGATTGACGGGGGCAAGGAGCCGGCGCGGGATAGCGTGCAGGCACGCGGTCAATCCTTTCCCGATGCGTCGCGGCGAGGGTCCGCGCCTTTGGGCTCCCAGGAATCTCAGGAGATCTGTTCGACTCGGAGGAGCGCGTGTGCAGGCTGATCCCGCCAGAGTAGAAGACCGCGACGTCCAACTGCTCGATCGCCTGTCCGGCGCAAAAGCCCAGCTCATGGAGCAGATTCGGCATCGCATTGTCGGCCAGGAAGAGGTCCTGGAGGGCATCCTCACAGCCATCGTCTCCGGTGGGCATGCCCTCCTCGTCGGAGTGCCCGGGTTGGCGAAGACCCTCATGGTTTCCACTGTTGCCGAGGCCTTGCGGCTCGAGTTCGCGCGAATCCAATTCACGCCAGATCTGATGCCCAGCGACATCACGGGCACCGAGATCATCGAAGAAGACCGAACGACGGGCAAGCGGGTCTTTCGTTTCGTTCACGGACCCGTATTCGCCAACGTCGTGCTGGCAGACGAGATCAATCGGGCGCCGCCGAAGACCCAGGCAGCGCTCCTCCAGGCGATGCAGGAGCACGAGGTGACGGCGGCCGGGCAGACGTTTCATCTTCCAGAGCCGTTCTTCGTGCTGGCCACACAGAATCCCATCGAACAAGAGGGAACCTATCCACTGCCAGAGGCGCAGCTCGATCGGTTCATGTTCGAGCTTCGAGTTCAGTATCCCAGTCGCCTGGACGAGGAGCGGATCGTGGAGGAAACAACGAGCGATGAAGCGCGCCCCGTGGGAGAAGTGCTCGCTTCGGAGGAGATTCTCCAAATCCAGCATCTCGTGCGCCGGATTCCCGCCCCGAAGCCGGTGGTGAAGGCAGCTGTCGCGCTCGCTCGCATGACCCGCCCCACCGAGGGCGATGCGCCGACTGTCGTGCGCGAATACGTCAGCTGGGGCGCGGGCCCACGCGCCTCGCAGTATCTGGTACTCGGCGCGAAGGCGAGGGCGGCCCTCGACGGCCGCCCCATGGCTGACTTGGACGATGTCGCTGACGTCGCGTTGCCCGTGCTGCGCCATCGAGTCGTCGTCAACTTCGCAGCTGAGGCGGCCGGTCGCTCCGCATCGGATGTTTGCGGTCAGCTCATTGACGACAAGGCCTGGATGACGTGACCCGACGAGCCCGGCCTCGGGCGCCCAATCCAGCGGTTTTCTCCCGGCGGAGCCGGCCGACGGCAGCTCATCACAAGTTTGGAGGAATTGGCCCGTATGGCTTCCAGGCAAGGTCGTGTGGCCAGAGTGAAGCTGCACGCGTCAGAGCGCATCGTCGTGACCTGCGAGCACGCCTCGAATGCGCTGCCGCGCGGGATCGGCCAGGTCGGAGCGTCGGCCGCAGCCCTGCGATCGCACGCCGCCTGGGACAGAGGCTCGCGGGAAGTCGCGTCGATTCTCGCGCACCGCCTCGGAGCCGCACACTTCGCCGGGCGCTACACTCGGCTCCTCGTGGACCTCAACCGGAGTAGAGGGAGCAAGAGTCTCATTCCGAAGGAACGATCGGGTTACAGCATCGCCGGGAACCGCAAACTGAGCCGGAAGGACCGTGAAGAACGGATCGAGAAATACTACACGCCGTACCGCGAGGTCGTGGAGGCTGCCGTTCGCGAAGCATTGGCTGCGGAGGGCATGTGTCTCCATCTGAGCGTGCACACGTTCGTTCCCGCGCTCGATGACGAGGGACGGCACGCCGATGTCGGGGTCCTGTACGACCCGCGGCGGGCAAGAGAGCGAGGCTTCGCCGAGCGAATGCGGGACGCCCTGGTCGCGCTGAATGTGCCGACGCGGCTGAACTATCCTCACAGCGGAACGAGCGACGCGTTTACCACGCATCTCCGCGCGCGCTTCCCGAAGACGAGATACCTGGGGATCCAAATCGAGGTGAATCAGGATGCGCTGCGCACCAATCGAAGCGTCTGGCAGATGGGGCGCTTGATCACTGAAGCCGTGGCTGCAGCGATCGAGGTTTAGGTCTCGCTGGCCCGGAACTATCCCGGCGCGCATCGACGGCGGAGTCCGGCGCATTGGGGACGAGACGCCCCGAGTCATCCACCGACGGCACCGTTCCTCCAAGCACGTCACGCAACCCAAACGTGTCTACCTCGAGGCGAGGCGGCGGCACTTCTCCGACCCACCGCCAGAGGAAGTCGGCCCGGTCCATCCGGGACTCGATGTCGGCCACATAGCGGCGATAGGAGGGCGTGTCGGTGCTCGGATTCCATCGGGTGGGCTGGGGAAGGCTCGCAGCTAGTAGGGCGGCTTCGTGTTCGGTGAGGCCACCCGGGGGCTTGCCGAAATAAAGTCGCGCGGCCGCTGCGACGCCGTAGACCCCCGGCCCAAACTCCACGACGTTCAAGTAGAGCTCCAGGATTCGGTCTTTGGACAGATGTCGCTCGAGCTGACGGGTGAGGATGGCCTCCCTGAGTTTGCGGAGGGGATTTCGGGAGGGGGACAACCAGAGATTCTTGGCGAGTTGCTGCGTAATCGTGGACGCACCCCGGGGCGGCTGTCCCCCGAGGGCATCTCGAATCGCAGCCTTGATTTCCGAGGTCGAGAACCCGCGGTGTGTGAAGAACTCCATATCCTCCGCAGCGACGACCGCGCGTTTCACGTGCGGGGATATGGCGTAGGCCGGCGCCCAACGCCACGCCACGTTATCGGACGTTCCCATGGCGCCTCGCCGGTCACGGTATCGGTCGATGAAAGCGGTCGTCTCGGGATTCTCGGTCTCGAGAGCCGCGACGTCGGGCCAGGCGAGCACCAGACGGAGCGCCATCAGGGCTGCTGCTACGACGAGAACTGCAGCGGCCGCGCGGGAGACTGACCGGCTCACCAAACGGTACGCCACACCCGAGAATCGGTAGGCCCCCAGCAGACCCAACGGGCATCAGCCCGGGATGTCAACGAGGAGCAGACGCTCATTCTCACCAAATGCTCATCCCTCGAGCCACCCCGTCTGCGTGGCGGGTTTCTCTCGGAAGGTGAGAACCTGCCCTCCGGTCGGTCCGTTTGACAACCCTGGTGCCCCTGCCAAGAAGACGTCGACACTGGGTATCGCGTCCAACGACCAGCCCTCGTCTGGAGCATCGCTTCAGTGGTCAGCAGACCCCAAGGAGCGGTCGGTTCGGCCAAGGTGGATGAGCGTGTTTAGAGAATGCCGGAGCGATTCGGCACCGCCAGGCGAAAGGGCCTCTTCGACTCGGTGGTCGAGGTCGGCCAGAACATCGTCGGCCACCCCGCGGAACTTCGTCGCCCGCGCCGAGAGATAAATCCGGTATGCCCTCCCATCCTCCGCGTCACGGATGCGTCGCACCAATCCCTTGTCGCGCATGTCCCGGATGAGAGTGGTCAACGTCTGCTTGCTCAACCGTGTCCGACCGGCGAGCTCACCCATTTGGAGGCCCTCCTCCTCGAAAAGGGCGAGAAGGATGGACCCATAGGCGGGGCGCACGTCTTGGAAACCAGCTCGGGCAAACCCCTCGTAAAGCATTTGGTTCCAATGCCGTAGCGCCCTGGCAAGTAGGAAAGCCAGGTTCGTGGTTCTCGCACGATTCCGCGGATGCATGATATCTAGTCAGATCTCGTACTAATAACAGTACTATATAGGACAAAATTCGCTAGAGGCGGTTGGCCAACTCTGGCAGGTCCGCCCCCACGCCCGTGACTCGACGCTGCAGCTGCTGGAGAACATCTCGGCTCGCATCCCCACGCAGGGTTGTATCGAGAGGCACCGTCGCCCTATCGTTCCCGCGAAATCCATGAGCGGCCGACATGACCTCGTTTGAAGGGACCCTCTACCGAGCACTGGGCGACGTCGACTGGGAGAACTGGACGCCCATAGAGCGAGCGACTCTGCTATTTGTCGTTCGTGACGGGCACATCCTGCTCATTCACAAGAAGCGCGGCATCGGTGCCGGCAAGGTCAACGGCCCCGGGGGCAGGATCGATCCCGGAGAGTCGGCCTACGATGGCGCGATTCGGGAGGTCTGTGAGGAATTGTACGTGACCCCTACTGGGGTACGCCAGATCGGAGAGCTGAAGTTCCAGTTTACAGATGGTCACTCTATCCTCTGCTACGTGTTTACCGCCACCGGTTGTGACGGGGACCCTGTGGATACCGAAGAAGCGACCCCGCTGTGGACCCCGATCGATCAGATTCCCTTCGAGCTCATGTGGGACGATGACCGCATCTGGATGCCGCTGATGTTGAAGGGAGTTCCGTTCAAAGGACGGGCGCTGTTTCACGGCGAGCAGATGCTCGGGCACGAAATCACCGCGATGTGAGACCCGAGGTTCGCTGGAAGCAGCGTGCTCTCGACTCGACCATCTCGCCCCTGGGCCCAGCAGGAAGTGCGGGCCGTCGCGCTCATGCTACACAGGTCCGGCCGCGCCTCAAGGCGGCGGCCGAGTAGCCGACCCAGTGCCTAGCGGATAACGTTTGTTGAAACTGCCGCGCTAGACGCTGGCGTTCTCTCCACCCACGAGGCGCTAGCCTAAAGAATGACAACGTGTTGAAACCGCGTTGACACCTCTGTTCAGATTGCACCACTCCAGGACGCGCCCCATGTCTTCTCTTCACCTGCAGCTTTTCGGCACACCGGAACTTCGGCAGCGTAGCCGATCGATTCGCATGCGGACCCGCAAGCATCTTGCGCTTCTCCTCTACCTGGCGCTCGAGGGTACCAAGCGGCCCGTCTCACGCGAGCTCTTGATCGAGTTGTTGTGGCCAAACCTGCCCCCGGCGGGAGGTCGTCATTCGCTGTCGCAGGGACTCAGCGTCATTCGTCGCCTGCTGGGCGGGTATGCGGTGACTAGGGCGAAGGAAGCGGTGATGCTGACATGCTCCGTCACCACCGATCTCGATCTGCTGGGTTCGAACGGATCGGATCTGACGGAGCTCGACCAGCCTCTCAAGGGAATCGACACATGCGCCGGGCCGGCGTTCGCGCATTGGGTGGAGGCGACGCGGCAGCGCCTACGCCGCGTCGCGCAAGAGCGGCTTGCCACGGAGCTTGCGACGGCCAGATCGGACGGAGACGTAGCCAAGGTCCACGAACGCGCGGCGCTGCTCTATCAGGTGGATCCCCTGTCCGATGCCGCTGCCCAGGCGCTGGCGGAACGTCAGTTGCTCGGTGGCGACCGGGTTGGCGCCATCCAGTTACTGCGCCGGCACGCGCGGCGAACCCAGACGGACGTGGGGTGCCAGGCAAGTGCCGAGATTCTCTCGCGGTTGCGGCAGTTGGAGCGGGGACGGGGCGAGGGCGGAGCGGATTGCAGCACGGCGGAGCCGGCAAGGCTCATTGCTCGGGAATCAGAGGTTGCCCGCCTTGAAGCACTGTGGTCCGGGATGGCACCTCGTGGGTTGCTCACGTGTGTGGTGACGGGCCCGGCGGGAATCGGCAAGAGCACACTGGTGCGGTGCTTTGCGGCTTCTGTAGCGTCGAGGGGTTGGCCGGTCTTCTCGGTTGCGTGTCAGGAGATCGGTCGCACCATTCCGTTTGCCGCCGTCTCGGATTTCATCTACGCTCTCGCGGCCGACCCGGCGATCAGCGGTACCGATCCCGTCTGGCTTTCGGAGGTAAGCCGGGTGACACCCGGCATCAAGTCACTCTATCCTGGCGTGCCTGATCCTCCCCCTGTCCCGGCCGAATCGGTCCGAATTCGAGTAGCGGAGTCGATCAGTCGAGTGCTCGAGGTTCTAGCGGATGGCGGCCCCACCCTTCTGGTCTTCGATGACGTACAGAACATGGATCCCGCGACACGCGATGTCTTACACGTCTTGCTGCGGCGCTTGGAAGCTACTCCGACATTCTTGTTGGCTACGCTGCGACCGACCGATTCGCGGAGCTTCCGTTTCGCAGCAAGTCCGAGCTCCTCGGGGCTGGTGTGGCAACACACCGTTCCACTCATTCCCTTCACCGCCGTGCAGGCAGAGGCTTTCCTCGCTACCCGACTGTCGGCCAGCGGGCCCATCGACCCGGTCATTCTTGACAAGGTCATCGAACTCGCGGGGGGCAATCCGTATCTGCTCGAGATGCTGCTGATGGATTGGCAGCGGGATGGGGCACGCTCTTTGGTCATGGCCGAGGTCGAGGGGGACGGTACCGACGCCCGTTGGCGACCACCGGACACGATGCGGAAGGCGTTCGAGCGTCAGTATCGGGACTTGTCGAGCACGGCGCAGCGATTTCTAGCGGTTCTCGCGGTGGCTGGAAAGAAGATCTCGCCCGCCGAGATTGGCGAGCTCGCTGCGCTCACCGGCCGCGAGATCGATCTCGCGGCAGTGGAAGTGCTCGATCGCGGCATCGTGCGGGTGGACGGAACCTCGTTCGGTTTCAAGAACGAGATGCATCGTGCATTTGTCTACTTTGCCCTTTTGTCGGAAGACAGCCGCAAGTACCATCACGCGCGGCTCGCTAAGGTACTCGAATCACGATCGGATGAACGCGATTTTCAACAAGCGTTGGA
>JBDHDH010000093.1:0-27150 GCA_039591615.1 Gemmatimonadota bacterium
ACCCTCTTCGTGCTCTCTCGGTTCTCTAGGGCCAAATCCCCCGCTCCAACGTCACATGCACCACTCGCTGGATGGCGAGGATGAAGGCCGCGGTTCGCAGATCCACCGGCGTCAACGGCTCCTCCCCATCGCCCTGCCGTGCACGCTCGGCCTGCAACTCCCCAAGAGACTCGTTGACCGACTTCTGCGTCTCAATCACCGCGTCCGTGGCCCGCTCCATCTTCCGCTTGAGCTTCTGATTGACGTCTTCCTCGTCCCACTGCTCGTTGTTGATGTTCTGCACCCACTCGAAGTAGCTCACCGTGACGCCGCCGGCGTTGGCCAAGATATCCGGGATCACGGGAATGCCACGAGCGAAGAGGACCCGATCGGCACCCGGCGTAGTGGGTCCGTTGGCCGCCTCGACAATCATCCGTGCTTGAACCTGATCGGCGTTCTCCGTGCGGATCTGGTTTTCGAGGGCCGCCGGGATGAGAATATCGCACGGGATCGTGAGGACCTGCTCATTGGACACAGCTTCGGTGTGCGGGAATCCCATGACCGAGCCTGTTCGTTTCTTGTGCTCGAACACGGCCCGTGGATCCAGCCCATCGGGATTGCAGATCCCGCCCCTCGAATCGCTCACCGCGATGACACGGGCGCCCGCTTCGGCATAGAGCTCCGCCGCGATGGATCCGGCGTTCCCGTACCCTTGGACGGCAACGGTCGCCCCATCGACGGACGGCATCCCCTCTACAATGCCCCGCGCCAGCGCCCGCTGGGTGGCGAACAGGCACCCACGAGCCGTCGCCTCCCTGCGACCCAACGATCCCCCAAGATCGACAGGCTTCCCCGTCACCACCGGGAGACCTGCTGCGCCGGGGTGCATCATTTGGTACGTGTCGTAGATGCTGGCCATCGTGCCGGAGTCGGTGTTGACATCCGGCGCTGGGATATCCGTGTGAGGACCGATGACGTCGCCCAAGGCAGCGATAAAGCGCCGGGTGATTTTCCGGATGTCGCTCTCTGTGAGCGCCTTGGGATTACAGACGACGCCACCCTTCGCACCACCGAACGGCACATCCACCACCGCACACTTCCAGGTCATCCAGGACGCCAGGGCACGAACCTCGTCGACGGTGACGTCGGGATGGTAGCGGATGCCACCTTTCCCAGGCCCTCGAACCGTGCTGTGCAACACGCGATATCCGACGAACATGCGGACCTTCCCATCACTCATCTCGATCGGGAACTCAACCGTCACGGTGCGAGATGGCCGCTTCAGATAGTCGGAAAGTCCGGGCTCCAGCCGGGGGATGTAGTGGGTTGCCCGCTCGAACTGCTGCTGCGCGATGCGATAGGAATTGAGGTCTTCGGCGGCACGGATGGCCGTCGCCTTTACTGGAGTCGGACTCGCCGGGGACGGCCTCTTAGCCGTCCGTCGGGTCGCAGCGGATCTAGACATGTCAGTCGAACCTCGTCAAGGGCCTATATCTAGCGAAGACCGGGCAAAGAGTCTACATCGAAAACAATGAACCTGCGTTTAAGTTCTGCGGTGCAACTTCCACGCCGCCAAAGCCCTAGGCCCGTCGATACGTCCCCCGTTGACACAGCGCCACCCGCTTGCGCCCTTGACGGGGAGTGGCGGGCCACATATAGTTGTATCATCAAACTAAACGAGCTGCCGTGTCCGACCAGAACGCTACCGCACCCCACGGCCTGACCGCTGCGCTCGACGAGGACGGCCAGTCCCTGCGCGACAGCCTCACCGAGCTCACCCGCGTGCTGCAGTTCCGAGATCGGGACTGCCTCTGCGCGTGGGACATTTCCGTAACGCAGTGCCACGCGTTGGATGCCCTCGTCGTGAAAGGTCCCATGACGTTGAATGACTTATCGGCGACCCTGTACGTCGACAAGAGCACCGCCAGCCGAGTCGTGGACGGCCTGCAGCGCAAGGGCTACGTGCAGCGGAACCGCAACCCGTTGGATGGCCGTTCCGTACTCCTGGGCGTGACGCCGGCCGGAGAGGAGCTGTGCCGAGACATTCGCGAGGATCTGCTCGAAGACTGCAAGCGGCTCCTAGCCGACTTCGAACCCGAGGTCCGCGCCGCCGTGGCCAAACTGATCCAACGACTGGCGCAGGCGGCCGCATGTCGAGTGGAAACGGCTGGTGGAACGTGCTGTCGAATCGACCGGCGGTAACCCGGCACCTGGCGTGGCGGGTTTTTTAGGCACCGTTAGTTGTGTGCCACAACTTTCAACTTCCCGGGAGGCCCCGATGTCCCAAGAACGAACCTGCTGCGGCTGCGGTCCAAATGAGCAGCCCGGCGATTGCTGCCCCTGCTGCTAGGAGGATCCCACTGGGGAGCGGGGATGGGACCAGTCCCCGCTCCCGCCGCCCGCGCTTCACCCCCCGTTCGTCCCGTCCTCGTCCGCTTGGCGGCGCCGGATGAGCAGCCCGGTCGTGCTCACGCGAAGCTCGTACGTCGCTGGGCGGTTGGCCAGGATGAAGGTGGCCGACCCGTATTCGGCGTCGACCAGCGGTCGGAACAGCAGGAGCCTGCGCCGAAGGTCGAACATGTTCACCGGTTTGTCGACGGCAAGGGAGAACACCGATCGCGGGAGATTCTGCTCGTCGTCGAGTTTCGTGTACCGCCCCGCGACGCGATCCAGCTCGTATGCCGTGTGTAGTCCCACGAGGTTCGCCACGGGCTTCCACTTGAGAATGTGGGCGTCCACGTAGAGTTCTTCCCCGGCCAGGCTGTACGTCGCCGACTGTCCCTCGGGAAACTGGAATGTGGCGGTGAAGCGTTGTGGGCCCGTCGGCTGCGTTGTCACGATTGCGGCGACTTCCTCCCTGGTGAACGCCCGGTAGCCGCGGGTCGCCACGCTGACGGTGCTGCAGAGCCCCGCAACCGAGAGAGACAGCACGGCGAGTATCAACAACGCCCCGACAAGCAGAAACCGCCGGCGCTTGAGGGCAAGGACGCCGAAGAGGAAGAAGACCAGACTCACTCCGGCAAACACCACGGCCACTTGGAGCAGGAGGCTCATCGTGCGCGTTCCTCGATCAGCGACGGATCCCGCGACCTTCCGGGAGCTTCGATTCTGGCAATGTGCGCGAGACTCTCCTCGACGCGTGCCGCTTCCCGCCGTGCCTCGCCATACTGCTTGCCCGCGTTTTCCAGATGCCGACCCAGCACCTCGAATGACCGCTGAAATCGTTGGAGTGTCTGCTGCACGCCCGACATCGCGTCCGTGATTTCCTGCGCTCGCCGGTCCACCTCCAGCCCCCTAAGGCCATGCACGAGAGCGACCAGGTAGGCATAAAAGGTGTTCGGTGACACCACGATCACCTTTCGATCCAGCGCGTAGCCCACGACACTGTCGCCGGTCTCGAGGTCTTCGCCGCGTACCACGGCCTCGTAATACACGTTTTCTGCGGGCACATACATGAGGGCGAAGTCGTACGTTCCCTCATCCGGTCGAATGTACTTGGCGGCTACTTCGTCGATCCGTTGCTTCAAGACACGTCGGAACGCTCGCCGTTCCCGATCACCACCCTCGGGAGACGCCAACATTCGATGGCAGGCCTCGAGAGGGAACTTCGAATCGATGGGGACGAGGCGCGTCCCGACGCGCAGAACCGCGTCCACCCGCTCACCGGACCGAAATGCGTATTGCGTTTCGTAGAGGCTGCTGGGAAAGACCTGCCGTAGCAGCTCTTCCAGCCACAACTCGCCGAGCGCACCCCGCAGGCTGGGCACCTTGAGGAGCTCCTGCACGTCTGCCACCGAGCGCCCCACATGCTCGAGCCGCCGTGTAATCTCGGTCAGCTGCCCGAGGCGTTCGCGCAGGTCTGCCATCGTGCGGGTCTGCTCGAGACCGCTCTCGGTCACCGCGTGTGGAAGCTCGCGCTGAGCCGCCACCAGCGTATCGAGACGCCCGCGCAGCTCAATCAGCTGTTGCTGCAGCAGCCCAGGGCCTCCACCTCGCACCTGGACGGCCAGGAAGACCACGAGCAGGAGCACGACGATGAGGACTACGAAGATCGCTACGGTCACTGAATGGCCGAGCTCGCATGGGAAGCCGCTAGAAAGCTATGGTGCCCCAAGGTGGGTGCAAAGCCTATCCCACGACTGCGGCGCGCGTGGGGCTCCGGCAGCAATGGCCACGGCATCATGGTGAAACCATTTTACCGCCCCACGCGTCTATCTTGAAAGCAGTGCCCCCGCTGACGACCGCACCCGCATTCAGGAGGCTCGGAACGATGTCTCGCCTCGTCACCGCGGCGACGTTGATGGTCTTCGTCGCCGCCGCCGCACCCGTTTCCGCCCAAGACGCTCAGAACGCAAACGGGAATGCGAAGCAGAGAGATCCATTCAAACCCTTCGCGGAGCTCATCGATGGAGCCACAGAGCGTGAGGGTTACTTCGACACCTACGAGAAGGCCGATCACCTCTATCTGGTCATCCCACAAGAGCGTCTGAACCAGGACTTCCTCCTCAGCTTCGAGATCGCCCGGGGAATCGGCGCCCGACGGCTCTACGGCGGCACCATGCTCGACATCTTCGAGGGCAAGGTGGTCGCCTTCGAGCGACACGGGAACAAGATCTATCTCGTCCAGAAGCCACACCGATTCCCCGCCGATCCGGAAACACCGGCCGGCAAAGCGGTGGATCTCACCTTCGGGTCCTCGATTCTCGAGTCGGCGAAGATCGAGAGCATACGCGAGGATTCCGCACTGGTGATCGATATGCTCGGGTGGGTCGTCTCGGATCTCTCAGGCGTGGGCCGCCGCGTGCGGTTCGCGGCCTCCACCACCCCAGGCAAGCCTGGACGGGCCAGTTTCGACAAGGGCCGAAGTCATCTCGAGTCGGTGAAGGGATTCGATCACAACGTGAATATCCGGGCGAAGCTCACCTTCAAGCCCGCTGACAACGTCTCCATCGCGTCGGTCCCGGACAGTCGATTCATTCCCGTCTCCATCCATTACACGCTGGCGAAGCTCCCCGACGAGCCCCTCACGCCTCGCCCGGCCGACGAGCGAATTGGCTCTTTCATGACCGTCCACAAGGATTTCGCCGACGACGAGGAGTCTTTCTTCAAGAGGTACGCAAATCGGTGGCGCCTCGAGTGCCAGGAGGCTCCGGTGGGCGGGCTCTGTGACCCGAAGAAACCCATCGTCTACTACGTCGACCCCAACGTGCCACAGGAGTACCGCTCTGCCCTGAAGGCCGGGGTGGAAGCCTGGAGCTCGGCGTTCGAGGACGCCGGGTTCCGGAACGCCATTCGAGCAGAGATGTTGCCGGATGACGCCGACCCCGAAGACATTCGCTACCCCACCCTCCGGTGGAATGTCTCCAGTGAACCAGGCTACGGTGCCATCGGTCCCTCCATCGTCGATCCCCGCAGCGGTGAGATCCTGGACGCCGACATTCTGTTCGAGGCCAATATGGTGCTGGGCTTCAAGCGGGGCTGGCACGCCCTCGTGAGTCCGGCGGCGGCCCTCGAGGAGATGTTCAACGCCACGCAAGAAGAACTGGACGCCCTCTCCCAAGGAGCCGAGATGGCGACATTCGGGGCGGAACTAGCGGCCCAAGGAGGATTGCTCAGAGCGGTGCTGGCCTCGCGGAACGAGATCGGCCCCGACGAGCCGGTGCCCATGGACTTCGTGAACCAAGCCCTCGTCTGGGTGACGATGCATGAAGTGGGACACACCCTCGGCTTGCGGCATAACTTCCGGTCTTCGGCCGACACCCCACTCGAGAAGCTCCACGACACGGAGTGGACGGCCGAGCGGGGTGTGTTCAGCTCCGTAATGGAATACCCGACCACCAACATCGCTCCCGCAGGACTGCCCAACGGCCATTACTACAACACCGGCGTCGGCTCGTACGACCGGTGGGCGATCGCATTCGCCTACACCCCCGATTCCGATCGTGCGAAGGCGCTGGCCCGCGAGGCGGCACTACCCGGCCACGCGTACGGAACCGATGAGGATGCCCGGGGCCCGGGAGCGCTCGATCCGACGGTGAGCGTCTACGATCTCAGTGCCGACCCCATGGGGTGGGGCAAACAGCGGGCCGACATCATCCGTGGCATCTGGAACGACTTGCCGCTCCACGTCCTCACGGACAACGGGAGTTATCTCGATGTCACCGAGGCGTTTCAGATGCTGCTCGGGCAATACGGGCGAGCTGTCGCCATCGCCGTCAAGTACATCGGTGGACAATACCAGTACCGCGACCACGTCGGCGACCCGAACGAGCGGGGGCCCTTCGTGCCGGTGTCGAAGGAGCGGCAGCAAGAGGCCCTGACCTTCCTCACGGAATACGCCCTCAGTGAAGACGCCTTCGCCATCCCACCGGAGGTGTTGCAGAAATTCGGTGCCGACCGCTGGAGCCACTGGGGGAACCGGAACACGTTCCGGGGCCGTATCGACTACCCACTCCACGAGACGGTCGCGGCTCTGCAGCGGGCGCTCCTGAACCAAGCCACTCACCCGTGGGTACTCGCGCGTATCCGCGACGCGGAGATGAAATACGGCCAGGCCAATGCGCTCACGATCCCCGAGCTGATGCAGGGATATACGCAGGCCGTGTGGAGCGAGGCGTGGTCCGCACCCGGTCGGAACATCCCGTCCATGCGGCGCGATCTCCAGCGGGCCTATCTGGATCGCATGATCGAGTTCGTGACCGACGCACCCGATCGCACACCCGCCGACGCCCGATCGGTGGCCCGCGTGCAGTTGATCGATCTCAACCGCCGTCTGGCCCGGCGACTCACGCCGCCGTACAACTTCGACGACTACACGTTCGCGCACCTCACCGAAGCCAAGGCGAGGATCGAGCGGGCGCTCGAGGCGGGACTCGATATCCGCAACTAGCGCCGCTAACCGCGCCGCTGCCCCACCTTCCTAGTCCCCCACTTCGGGGGACTAGGAAGCGGGGCGTCAGGAGTCGTCGCCGCCCGCCAACTCCCGGACGACAGCATCGAGACCAATCACCACGCGGGCGGTCCGAGCGAAGTCGATCTTGTCTGGCGTATCCTCGGGTGTGTGATAGTACGGGTAGCGAAAGGGCGCGGTGTCGGTGATCATCACGGCGCGATATCCCTCGCGCCAGAACGACCAGTGGTCCGACCAGAAGATACCCGGAAGATACCCCGGCGCCGCCGTGCCCTCGGAGGGAAAAGCCGTATGGCGTCGAAACGCAGCCACGCAGCGGCGCACCAGTCGGCGTGAGGTGAGGTTCGCAACGAAGCCAATGAAGTTGCCGGAGCGGGGGTAGAGCAGTCCGAAGGGAAAAGGATACCGCTGACTCGAGCGAAGCTCGGAGTAGCACCCAAGGGTCTCCAGCGACAGCATCCCCACCACGAGCTCGTGCCGCTCGCGGCAGCGCCTGGCGTAGACGCGGCTTCCCATGGCTCGGGTGAAGCAGAACGGTGGCTCTTCGTTCACGAACGCCACGAAGCGAATGGCGTGCTGAGGCCGGCGGTTTGCCCAACGCCTAGCGAGCTCGAGGAGGGCCGCGACGCCCGTACCGTTGTCGTTGGCCCCGGGGGATCCGGTGACGGTGTCATAGTGTGCCCCCACCACCACAACCTGAGGGGAATGGTCGCGACCGGCGATCTCCGTCTCCAAGTTCCGTACACGAGTCCCGTCCACTACGTACTCCTGAGACCGGACGCCAAGACCAGCCGACGTGAGCGACGCCTCGACGTAGTCGGCCGCCCGTTCGAGGGCGTCGCGCCGCCACACGTGACGCTCTCCAATCTCTTCCGCAAGCACACGAACGTGCTCCGAGAGTCGATCCCGCGTTCTTTGTTCCTCGTGAGTGAGGGGCGCAAGCGCGCCGCGGTAGGATCGGCCCGGCATTCCGGTGACGTACCGGACACCGGCGATCACGAGCAGGACCAGAGCCGGAAGAACCCAAATCAACAGTCCAACACCGCCACCTGTCTTCTCATCCCCCCGCGCGGCCGAAGACCCAACATCCAGGATTCGCGCATGCGGGAACGACCGTGTCCTGCCACATCATGGGAGAGCTCGGCCGCACCACGAGACGTATGAGGCCGGAAGATACACCCCAGTCTCCGAACCGGGGAGCAGGCGGCGGTGGTTGATCGATCGGTCAGAAAATAAGGCTGAAAAAGATGGGGTTTCCGGAGCACAGGACCGGCATCTCCAAGCGATAGCCGGCACGTGGCATCAGCGATCTTGCCTGACAACATTAGGTAGATGAAAACTGGCGGCAGCTTTTACTTTTCCAGGGAAGGCGTAAGTTGTGCGCGTGGGCCCTTCAATGGACGCCACATTCCCGTCGCGCCCCTTGGAAGCCACCCGCCCGCGTTTGGACAAAAGTGAGAAGGCCCCGAAGATGAAGAACCAGTATGAGCGTCACCGAGATGCCGGCGGCGTCCGTGGACCTCGGACAACGACCCGGCGGCGTCGGCGAAACCGCCACGCTGCCCACCGCCACGACTGACGCGATCCTAGTCCACGCGTGCACCGGCAAGCCGATCCACCACATCCCCGCCACCGCGTGACCTTCGAGACTTTCCTCTTCGATCTGGATGGGACGCTGATCGATTCCATCGAGCTCATCCTGAGCTCGTATCGGCACACCATGATGACGCACCGTGGGTCGGTACCGCCCGACGCTCTCTGGTTGGAGGGATTGGGGACGCCAGTCCGGGTGCAGTTTCGTGGGTTTACCGACGATCCCGACGAGATCGATGCATTCGTCGCGACATATCGCGCGCACAACCATCGGCACCACGACCGCCTGATCCGGGAGTACCCCGGCGTGAGTGATGCCGTACGAGCCCTCCGAGAGCGCGGCGCGCGACTCGCTGTGGTCACGAGCAAACTGCGCGCAGCGGCCGAACGTGGGCTACACTGCTGTGGCATGCTCCATCTGTTCGAGGTGCTGGTTTGCGCGGATGATGTGCAAAACCCGAAGCCGGACCCGGAGCCCGTTACGCGAGCGCTCGAACTGCTCCAGGCCCGACCTCGAGACGCGATCTTCATCGGCGATTCCGTGCACGATATGGCGGCAGGACGGGCGGCCGGCGTGCAGATCGCCGCAGCGTTGTGGGGGCCGTTCCCTCGGGCCACCCTCGCGGCGTACTCGCCAGATTACTGGCTGGCCCAGCCGGGAGACGTGACAAGCCTCGGCGCCAACCTGCAGTGACCATCGACCCCTGAGTCTTGGCATACACAGTATATTCGCGAGAAAGCCACGGACATCCGCATGGAACGCATCACCGCCTGGTTGCAGAACTCAGTCGGCCTGGGGCCGATAGCACAGCAGAAACTCCTGGCATCCGTTCTCGCCCTTCTGGGAATCTGGATCGCCCGCCGCATCGCCCTCACGGTCATGCACCGCTGGACCGACGACGTGCGGGTTCTCTACCGGTGGCGCAAGGGCACCGCCTACCTGGCATTCGCGTTTGGGACGCTCCTCATCGCAAGCATCTGGGCAAACGCCATTCAGTCCTTCGGGACTTTCTTGGGTCTGGTCTCGGCAGGGTTGGCCATCGCACTCAAGGACTTGGTGGTCAACCTCGCCGGCTGGGGGTTCATTCTCTGGCGCCGACCGTTCGACGTCGGCGATCGGATTCAGATCGGAGAGCATCGCGGCGACGTGATCGACATCCGGATCTTCCAGTTCAGCCTCATGGAGATCGGCAATTGGGTTGATGCGGATCAAAGCACCGGCCGCGTCATCCACGTTCCCAACGGCAAAGTCCTGATCGATGTCCTCGCGAATTACAGCAAGGGCTTCCAGCACATCTGGAACGAGCTTCCGGTGCTGGTGACGTTCGAGAGCAATTGGCGAAGGGCGAAGGAGACACTGGACGAGATTGCGAACGCCCATGCCACCCACCTCACCGAGACCGCCGAGCATCGCATCAAGGAAGTGTCTCGTAAGTTCATGATCTTCTACTCGAAACTCACGCCCATCGTGTACACGAGCGTCGTCGACAGCGGCGTGCTCCTCACCATCCGATACTTGTGCGACCCACGGGAACGGCGCGGCACCGCGCAAGCAATGTGGGAGGACATCCTTCGGGCGTTCGCGCAATTCGATGACGTTGACTTCGCTTACCCAACCCACCGGTTCTACGACAATCGTCTGGAAGGGAAGCCCGAGACCCGGGCTCCCCTTCAGCCGGTCCCAACCGCCGGTGCGCCAGATCACTGAGCCCCCGCGCCATCTCTTCGTCTGCGGACCTCTCCCTGGGTGGTCGAACGCCTCACCCCCGGGTGACTTCGACACCTTCCGTCGAGGGCCTGAGGATCCCCGTTAAACCTTTCTGGCGCCTGAAACTATCCAACCCTGTAGATCGTCTAGGGTCATAGCACCTTCCAAAAGGAGCCGACCGCATGTCAGAGGCACGGATTCCCTCATGGAGGCCGGGCGCCGTGTGGGTCATTGGGACGTCACTTTTCGTGACCGCGACCAGTGCGCCCGCCCTGCCGGCACAGCAGAGCCAGCGATATGAGGTCGCAGGCGCCGACGTCGCCGTTTACAACCTGGCCGGCACGGTCCGAATCGAGCCGGGCAGCGGGTCGGCGGTGGTGGTCGAGATCACCCGCCAGGGTCCGGATGCGGATCAGCTCCGCGTCGAGACGGGGCCCATCGACGACCGGTCCACGCTCCGGGTGATTTATCCGAGTGGCGACATCGTCTATCGATTCGACGGCGGGTCGCGGGAGACCGAGCTGCGGGTACGGGAGGACGGGACGTTTGGAGACTCGGACTGGCGCGACCGGCGACGTGGCGACCGCGTCAGGATCTCGGACCGTGGGGGCGGACTCGAGGCCTCGGCGGACCTGAGGATTCTCGTCCCGCAGTCGCAGCGTTTCGCCATCTACCTGGCCGCTGGGGACGTCTCGGCGAACGACGTGGACGGCACCCTCCGAATCGATACACACAACGCCCAGGTCAGCACGTCCGGGACATCGGGCTCCCTCGTCGTCGATACCGGCAGCGGCTCCGTCGAGGTTACCGGTGCCGAAGGCGACGTGCTCGTCGACACCGGCTCCGGACGCGTGGACGTCACCCGCGTACGCGGTGACGCGTTGCTCGTTGACACGGGCTCGGGAGGCGTCACCGTCGCCGACGCGAACGTCTCAGATCTGAACGTCGACACGGGATCTGGGCGCATCGAGGTGAGTGGGACCAGTGCTCGTGATGTACTCCTCGACACCGGAAGCGGTACGGTGAACCTCGAGCTCACCAACGCTGCCGAACGAGTGGTCATCGATACGGGCTCCGGAGCGGTCATGGTGACGGTCCCGACCTCGTTCAGCGCCGAAGTGGAGATCGACACGGGGAGCGGAGGCATCGATGTCGACTTCCCCCTCCAGGTCAGGAAGTGGGAACGGAGCTACGTTGCCGGGACCATCGGTGATGGCGGCGGACGGCTCCACATCGACACGGGCTCGGGGAGCGTGACCCTTCGACGAGGGGGATGAATCACAACGGATCCGCCTGACCGCACCGGCGCACAACGCAGGGGCGCAGCACGCTGCGCCCCTCGCGATGCCCGAACGAATCTCTCAGCGCCGCTGTTCCGACCTTCAGTCCCGCCGCCATATATTTCCCAACCACCCATCTCGGAGCCATCGTGTCTTTCGTCACCTTCGACCTCGAGCGCTGGCAGGGGACGTGGGAAAACCGCGTCCGCTATAATCTCTCCGAGAGCGGCGTGCACCCTCTCTCCATCGCGGAGCTGCTGGATCTCGCAGGAGAAGACCCAACAGAGTTCCTCGCGCTCCGAATGGCGTACAGCCAATCCGACGGTACCCTCCAACTGCGGAAGGCCATTTCGGCTCTGTATCCAGGAGCGACCGCGGACAACGTGGTGGTCACGGTCGGGAGCTCAGAGGGTAACTTCATCACGTGTTGGACCCTCATCGAGCGCGGCGACCGCGTGACGGTGCTCACGCCGACCTACCGACAGACCTGGGGGCTGGCGCAGAACTTCGGCGCGACGGTCACCGAGCTGCCCCTACTGCCAAACCGCGCGTGGGAGCCGGACCCCGAAGCGATAGAGAGCGCCATTCCAGAGGGAACGAAGCTCGTGGTTGTCACGAGCCCGAACAACCCTTCGGGTCACGTGCTCTCAGATACGTCGCGGGACGCGATCTTGCGGCGGGCGCGTAGTGTGGAAGCGTGGGTACTGGCGGATGAGGTGTACCAAGGAGCCGAGCGGAATGGGGTCACGACGCCGTCGGTTTGGGGAAGCCACGAAAGGCTCATCGTCGTGAACGGTCTCTCGAAAGCATACGGCCTGCCCGGGCTCCGCATCGGCTGGATCGTGGGTCCCAGGGAGCTCCGGGATGCCATCGTGCGACGCCACGACTACACGGTCATCGGACCCAGCCCCGCCAGCGACTACTTGGCGCTCCGCGCACTCTCTGTGCGCGATCAGATTCTTGCGCGCACGCGGCGTATTCTGAACGAGAACTACTCGGTGCTCGACGGCTGGCTCAGGAGCTTCGGTGAGCTGTTTCAGTGGCATGAGCCCGAGTGCGGCGCCATCTGCCTTGCCCGTTACCGTCACCCCATGCCAGCTATCGAGCTGGCCGAACGAGTCCTAACGAGCCACGACATTCTTCTGCAGCCTGGGGAGCACTTTGGGCTTTCGCACTCTGTTCGACTCGGGTATGGCAACGAGCAAACCGCGCTTCGCGAGGCTCTCGCCGAGGTGAAAAAAGGCATCGGTCGGCTGTTGATGGACTAGCCGCGACGGGGCGCAGCAACGTGCGACGCTGTTCCCCTAAGGGTGAAGGCTTACCGCCGCCGGCTCGGTTCGCAGATTCTCATTCAGCCAATCGGTGAACAATCGGTACAGATTCACACGCGTGGTCGGCCCCGCAATGGAGTGGGTCTTGTTGGGGTAGATGCGCATGTCGAACTGCCTTCCCGCATCTTCCAATCCCTTGACGAGGAGCGTGGTGTTCTGTGCATGGACGTTGTCGTCGCCGCTTCCGTGGACGACGAGGAGCTTCCCATTCAGCCGGTCGACATAACTCAGGGGAGCACCGTTCTCGTACCCCTCGGGGTTCTCTTGGGGCGTCCTCATGTACCGCTCGGTGTAGATCGTATCGTAGAGGCGCCAGTCGGTCACCGGTGCCACTGAGATCGCTGCGCGAAACGTTCCCTCCCCCTGAAACATCGAAAGCAGCGACATATACCCGCCATAGCTCCAGCCCCAGATCCCGATTCGGTCACCGTCCACGTAGGGGCGGGACGCGAGGTCCCGCGCCGCCGCGATCTGATCCCGCGACTCATACTGCCCGAGGTTGAGGTACGTGAGCTTCTTGAAGTTCCGCCCCCGTGCCCCCGTTCCCCGATTGTCGACGCTCGCTACGAGGTATCCATCGTTCGCCAGCATTTGATGCCAGAGGTAACGGGAGCCACCCCACCGGTCGGTGACGGTCTGAGAGCCGGGCCCGCCGTACACGAACATCAGCATCGGGTACTCGATTGTCGGATCGAAGTCCCGGGGCTTGATCAAGTAGGCGTTGAGTAGAACCCCACCCTCTCCTGCAACCTGCGTGACCTCGGGTGGAACGAGGCCAAGCGCCTCGAGCTTGGCAATCAGGTCGGCATTGTCGGTGATCACACGGATTGGGCGCCCGTCCGCCCAATGCAGTGTCTGTCTCGGAGGGCTGACCGCAGAGGACGTCGCGTCGACGTACATCGCGAACGTGGGATCGAAGGTCCCCGAGTGCCAGCCACGGCCGTCAGACACCCGCTCGACGTTCCTGCCGTCGAGCCCCACCCGATAGATTGAGCGGTAAAGTGGCCCCTCACCGGCACCGCTGAAGTAGACGAGGCCTCTCCGCGCGTCTACACCGTACACCTCGGTGACGTCCCACGGTTGCGGCGTCACCTTCTCGATCAGCTTCCCAGAACGATCGAAGAGATAGAGTTGCCGATAGCCATCTCGCTCACTGGGAAAGAGAAAGCGCTCCCCATCGGCCAGCCAGGTCGGGACGTTGGCATCAACCCAGGCGGAGTCGCCATCCGTCATGATCACGCGTGAGTTGCCGTTCCGAACATCCGCCAGCATGAGATCGAGCCGATTCTGATGTCGGTTCAATCGCGTGTACCAGATTTCATGTGGCGACCCTGCGAACCCCATCTCTGCGATGTAGATGTCTCGCTCCGGGCCGAGATCGACCCAACTCGTCTCCTGCGTCTCGATCTCGACGACGCCCACCCGCACTTCCGAGTTCTGACTCCCAGCCTTGGGGTAGCGCACCGGTGTCAAGGTGGGGTAGAGGGAGGTTTCGTCGAGCAGATAGAATGGTCGGATCGCACTCTGGTCGAGCCGCCAGAAGGCAATGCGCGCGCCGTCAGGGCTGAACCGAAACGCGTCCCGCAGGCCGAGTTCCTCTTCGTAGACCCAGTCTGACGTTCCGTTGATGACGTTCTCGTCGCCATCGTGGGTCAGCTGGATCGCGTTCCCCGTCTGCAGATCGTGAACAAAGAGGTTGTGGTCGTGCACGAAACCCACATACCGACCATCGGGCGAGAACTTGGCAAACTGTTGAAGACCCCGCGTGTCACTGAGGGGCGTCAGCGACGCGGATGCAAGATCCCACACGTAATACTCGCCCTTGGTGTTCTGCCGCCAGACTCGGACCGAGTTCGTGAAGATCAGGAGTTTGGTTCCATCCGGGGAAAAGCTATACTGCTCGATTCGAATGGGGCTGGTCCCCCCCCGTGGCACCAGGCTGGTCCCTCGCACGAGAAGCTCTCGATCCCCCGATCTGGCCTCCACACGAAAGAGATCGGAGGCTCCCGAGGCGCTCGACTCGAGTACGGTGTAGTGGCGGCCGTCGCTCATCCACCGCAGCGACACGAGATCGCTGGTGAACTCGTGCGATCCAAAGATCGCTTCGACGGTGAGTCCGGACTGCTGCGCTTGAAGAGGGAGCGCAAGAGTGAATGCCGCCGCCCAGGCGGCCAGGAGCCGTGTCATCTTCGCTCGATTGATGAAGGAATAGGCTATAAAGTACCTTCGAACCATGCGTCGCTCTACCGCCCGCCGTCCGTTCCCTCGCCCCAGACCGCGCCGCACGGACGCTCGGAACGACCAGGGTGGATTCCCCGTGAGCTCGTTTGCCTCAGAAGCTGAACCCTGCACCGGCGTAGAAGGCGATGCGCTCCGCGCTCGTGGCGAGACCCAGACTCATCGTGTTGGTGCGCTCCAGGAGCGAGAACCAAATCCCCCCGCCACCACCCACGTGCCAGCGGTTCGAGTCCTCCCCTGAAAAGAACACCCGGCCGGCGTCGGCAAAACCTAGCACACCAAATTCCCCCGGGACGATGATCGCCGTTCTCCCCACTGGCAGCCGGATCTCCCCACCGCCGTACACAGCACCGTCCCCGGCGAACCGCTGGTTGCTGAACCCACGAACGGTACTGGAGCCACCGAGAAAGGCCGCCTCGAAGAAGGGAAAATCACCCCACACCCTCTCACCCCCAACCCGCAACGCAAGGGTCGGTGCCCGATCGCCCGCTCCCGGGGTCAGGTACGTCCGCAGCTCTCCCTTCAGCTTGCCGTACGTTGATGCCACCGTGAGCAACGGCGGGTAGAGTTCACCGCCCGTGTGGAAGAAGACCCCTCTGGTCGCGGCAATGAGGCGATCGCGGGAGTCGTACTGCAGCCCCATCGACATCCCCACCTGGCCGAAGGTATCGACCCCGGGCGGCTGCAGCTGGCCGATCAGCCGCGTGGAGTCGAGCTGCGTCCGTGCAACCTGGACGAGCGGACCAACAGTGAGAGTCAGCGTCGGTACCGGCGCCGTGTCCGACGCCTCACCGCCCATGATCGCTCCCCGACTGGCGCGGCCCATAAGCCGCAGCGTGAGCCTGGGCTCCAGTATGTACTGTTCCTGTCGCACGCGAACGAAATCGTCGTCAGACTCCGGGGTCTCGTTCCCGAACCCGAAGAAGTTCACGACCTCGATGCCGGAGCCCCCCGCCACGATGGCCCCCTCCAGTTTGTGAGCGAGAGAGGGTGACTCCAGCCGAACCTCTACCCGGGCCCGGCCCGCACCGAACGCGTAACCACCTCGTACCGTTAGACGGTACTTGTACGGCACCTTCCGAAAGCCATATGTGTACACCGCGGTACCTCCACCAAGGAACAAGCCCACATCGGGCTCCCACCCGGTCCAGATCACCGGCCGCCACCACTGCCCCCAATTCCGCGAATGCAGACCGAAAGGCCCGGTGGGTTCCGGTGCCGCGAAGCGCTCCGTTTCGACGTCCCTGGTCAACTCCCGCTGATCGACGGTGGTGCGCGACCCAGCGACGAACTCGTTGTCCCCGCGCGAGTCGTAAAAGCGCGTCTGCCGCCGCGCGCCTCGAACGCTCGAGGAATCGATGAGGACATCGTCACCACCGCCGCCGACGATGTGCAGCACGATGCTCTGCTCCACATCCCCTCGGACCACGACGCGATCGTCGCCGCCGTGCAGGAAGAGTCGGATCTCGCTGGTCTCGTCGCGGTGGAACAGCCGGCGAAGATAGCGGTCCTCCTCCGAGATATCTTCGTCTTTTCGTGCCCGGTACACGCGCACTTCGACATCCTCATCCAACCGGGTTACATGGGCGATCTCGTCCTTGTCCGTTGCGTGAATGTCGACGTGCTCCGCCAGGAGGTGGTAATAGTCGTTCGCCAACTCGCGGAGCTTGTCCCGACGGAGCGTGAGGAGGCGCTCGAGCTCGGGCCCAGCCAGCGCGTAGTGCGCGGCCGGCATGCGGCGAACCGCTGCCTCGATGACGGAGTCAGTGAGCTTCCCCTCCACCTCCACCACGACGGAATCCCACGCCGATTTCTCCAAGTCCACCAACAGCCGGCGATCGAGCCCCCGACCGTTCCACGTCGCCCACACCAGATTTGGATAGCCGTCACCGAACGCCACGAACTGCGGAGTCCAGAACCGCGACAGCCACGTAAAAAACCCGCCCAGGGCGAAAAACGCCTGGTCGCGGTCGCGGGGGATGGGCCGCCACTTGAATGCGTCGTCCCCGTCGGGGAACCGGGCCCAACGCCATTGGTCGGCGTGCCGGTCGCGGTCGCCTAAGAAGAGATCCATCAAGCGGGCTGCCAGGAAGTCCTTCGCATCCACCCGATGTTTGGGGCTGCCCTCGAGACGATCGAACAACCGCACCGTGCCGACGATCTTCTTCGATTCCGCAAAGCCGGGTCGGTCATCCTCCGCCTCGTCGGGTCGCTCCTCCAACATGGCCAGCATCCCGGCAAACTCGGCGCGGAATTCTCCGAGCGCAGGATCATCGGGCATCACAAATAGCCGGGGGACGGCGTGGAGCACCCCCACCGCCTCCAACAGCGGTGAGACAACCAGCGCCGCATCGGGATGGAGTGCGCTGATCTGGTCCTGCACGATGTCGTCGACGAAGGTTCCGCGCAGCAGGGAGGGGAGCCCCGCGGACGGGTCCTTGTTCACCGATCGAAACACAAAGCGCCGAGCGTCCCCGCTCGTGAGGTGCAGTGAGGTGGTCTGACCGAATCCACCGCGCCTGAGCGGCGTGAGCCCGCCCTCGTACGTGGCGAGATCTAAGACCGGCACCTCGATCGGAGCGGTCCAGAGATCACGGTAGTGGGTTCCAAAGAGGGCGCGATGGAACCACCCTGCGGCGTACTCCTGGCCCGGGACGATCGCGCGACTTTCCTCCTCGGCGGACGAGTCCTGCGCCTTGGAGGCGCTGGGCATCAGTCCGATCGCCGCGACGATCCCGACTGTGGCCCCGAAAGAACGGGCCACCCCCGACCACGTCACTCGCTGGGTGGGCTCGCCCATCTCAATTGATCCACGTCGAGAAGGCTTCCTCCCCCCGCCCCTCTTCGTCTACGATGATAACTCCGAGGCGAGCCTGTCCATTGCCCACAAAGTCGAGCCGCACGAACCCCTCCGCCGACGCTGCGAATCGGGTACCGTCCAGCCACGCCACCGGGTTCGCGTGACCGAAGATCCCGGCCCCACTCACGACCAAGTACTGCGCCGCCGCGTCGCCGATGACCTGGAGATTGTGCTCGTGCCCCGTGGCATAGACCAGCGGTGGATGCTCGGCGAACGCGCTCCGAAGCGAGTGACGCAGTGTTTCGTACACCGAGGACGTGAGATCTTGATCGACGATTCCGAGTTGGCGTGAGACGGGATAGGCAGAGCCTATCACCGGCAGCGGAACCCACAACCACCGTGAGATTGTGCGGAGGGGGAAGATGTGCCACTTCCACCCGAAGTGACCTCCGTGCGGCCCACCGGATTCCAAGGGGTGGTGAGCCACCACCACGGCCCGGCGATCGCCAGCGCTTCGCAACACCGCACGGATCGAGTCGACCACCCCCCCAACGGTCGAGCGCGAACAGATCGTGTCCGGCGCTGCGGGCTTCGGGTCATCATGGAACCACCACTGCGTGTCCAACAGCACGAGACGGACCGTGCGTCCCAGGTCTCGCACGTCGGGGCCAGGGCACCCCGGCCGAGGGAGGAACCAGACGGCACCATCTCCTCGCTCCTCGACAAACCGCTGCTGGCGCACGACCCCCTCGAGCCCGTACCCCCAATCATGATTGCCTGCCACGAAGAACGCCCGAGCGTCGGTCTCGCTGGCGACGGCGACCTGCTCGTCGAGTCGACGAGCATACTCGGTGTAGCGGTTGTGGGTCGAGTCGGGGAGTCCCTTGGGGTACAGATTGTCACCGAGATACACGACGACCGACCGAGCCGGGTCCTGCCCAACCTCCCGCCGAAGGGCCGCGAGCACCGGCTCGAAACCACTTGCCGGCTCCCCCGCATCGCCAATCAAGAAGATGGACAAATCCACCTCAGGCGTGCTGGCGGGTTGGGCGGGCGGGGCCGGGGCGGGCCGACCACCACACGTCATCAGCGCTGCCAGCGACCCGAGGAGCGCGACCGTCTGGACTAACCACGAGCACGGCTGCGTCATGATACTCGCCGCCGCACCCCCTTCATCGACTTGAGCTCGATGGCCCTGATCAGCTCTTCGTCTTCGCGATGCAGGCGATCCAACAATTCGCCGACCTCGGCGCTCTTCTTGAACCGAACCAGATACTCGAGGACGTGTATCCCGCTTCGGCCCTCCACCGTTTCGACCAGGCGCCACCGCTTCGCATACTGCTCCAAGAGATCCTCGATCCGCTCCTCCGCTTCCTCGGCATCGGTGGCGTACACCAAGAGCAGGTGCTTGTACTTCTGTTTGTCCCGCAGCGCGTCCGCCCGCACGTAGTGCTCGAGCCGGCTCACCCGCTCCCGAGCCGCCTCCAGCTCGTCATCCGACAGCGGCGCCATGAGCACCGGATCGCCCACGAGGATCGGCCTTTCGGCATCCCCGGGCGTCAATGCCTGTGAGAGGGTCATGGGCCCCGTCGACTGGACCACGTCCGAACGCACCGCCCCCACCTCGAAGTACCACAATGCCAATACGACCAAGCAGAACACGAGGGAAAAGACCTCCGCCAGCAACAGCGCCTGCATGCCCGACGCGAGCCCGATCCCGATCACCACGAAGGCAAAGACCGCGTCCTTCACGTCCTTGAATGTCGTGCGGAAACGGACGGCTGCGACGATTCCGGCAAGGGCGAACGCCAGGGCCAGCTCTCCGCGCACCAACAGCACCACGCCGCCAACGGCAAGAGGAAGCATGATGATTAGTTGCACGATGGACTTGTCGAACCCCTCGTCGCGCTTCGTTTCCGTGTACGTCCACGCCACGGGGATCGCAAAGATGAGTCCCCCGACCAAGGCGAGTGCCACCACCAACACGGTGTTCAGTGTGGGACTGATCGCCGGGCTCAGGACACTCGGTGGCCGCAATGCCTCCGGCCCAAACCCCCCTCCCGATGCTGCCTCGAAGTCGATCGAGAGCATCTCTGCGAATCCGGGAAACAGCCGGACGAGCACCACCAGAACGATGGTGACGAGCAGATAGTAGCCCAGGAGCCGGACCAAGAACCCGCCGGCACCGTGAGAGCGCGGAGGTATCTCCATTGCCGCCATGTGAACGCCTAATCGTCGAGTGTTTTCCCGCCGCCATGGGGATCGAAGAGCTCGGCAGGTTCGCTCCGATACATCCGCAGCGTCTCTACGCGGCCGGTCGAGCTGCGCAAGTCTCTGCGGATCCTGCTTGCTCACATTGAGAGCCTGCCGAGCTGCGGTATCCACGGAAACATAACGGCCAGCGAGGTCGCGGTGATCATCACCTGACCGTGTGAGACGTGCGCGATGCCACCATGATTGCGATGCCCGTCAGGTTCCGCGGGGCTAATTGAGCTCACTCGTCCTTCTCCACCGGAAGCTTCGACAACACGCTCCAGACCGCCCCGAGCAATTCCTCCACGGCGTAGGGCTTCGCAACGATGGGACAACCCGACTGCTCCAGAAACTCACGCGACGAAGGACGCGTGAAATCGCCGGTTGCAAAGACGAAGCGCCGAGAGAGCGGCGGCATCAGCTCCTCCACTTGTTCGAAGAGCGTGCGACCGCCCACGCTGGACATATGAAGATCGCAAACGATGCAGTCCACTCGCGTCCCTTGCAGGAAATGGAACGCCTCGTATCCGTCACTCACCGCGGTCACGCGATGACCGAGCTTCGTGAACAGCTTGGTGATCACGCTACGGTTCGCCGCGTCGTCCTCCACGACCAGGATATGGACCGGCCGCGCCGGCGGAGAGACCTCTAGTTCGCGATAGGCGGCTGGCACCTCGCCCGGTGCGAGCCCGGTCACCCGCCGGAGCAACCCCTGCGTGATCTTGGCCGCCCGCTGGACCTCGCTGAGGATCTGTTGGGCGTCAGCCTTCTCCTCTCGGGTAAGCCTGACCTCCGCCAGGTTTTCAGCGAGCCGGGCGATGACGTTGAGTCGATTATTGAGGGCATTCGCCGCTCGGGCGAGATCATCCTTCAGGAACTCGACCCACGCGGAGAGGAGCTCGCGGGGCGGCTCCTCCTGCTCACCGGCCCAGGAGAGGACGTCGTCGGGCCCCGCCTTGGTGGGCTCTTCCTTCCGCCCCCCGAACCTCAATACCGCCACTGCGAGCACCGCGACCGCGACCCCGACGCCGAAGCCGGCCAGCAGCAACAGCCAACCGGTCGATATCGTATGGCCTCCTACCCACCCCGATAGAGGATGCGATAGATCCGCCCGCCGCGGTCGTCACTGACGTACAGCGAGCCGTCTGGTCCCTGTGCCACACCCACCGGGCGATGCGCCGCTCCCCGAGGATCTTTCGTTCCCCCTGCAAACCCCTCGGCGAACACCTCCCACTCGCCTGCGGGCTCCCCGTCGACAAATGGCACGAAGACGAGGTTGTACCCACCCTGCGGGAGGGGCGCCCGATTCCACGATCCGTGAAAGGCTATGAAGGCACCGCCCCGGTACTTGTCCGGAAACTGCGAGCCCGTGTAGAACGCCAGGCCGTTCGGTGCCCAGTGGGCGGGGAAACCGATGAGGGGGTCTTTCATCACACCGCAGCGCCCAATCATCTCACCATCGCCACCGTACTCGGGAGCAAGGACTTTCCGACCGAGCTCCGAATCGTAATAGCAATACGGCCACCCGAAGTGATCGGCCTCCTGCATCCGGACGAACTCTTCAGCTGGTTTTTCCGCGCTTTCGGCGTCTGTGAACAACTCGCCCCAGTTCGCGGCAAGTTGATCGCGTCCGTGCACCACGCCGTGCAGTGTGCCGTCCGCCGGGTGCGCTGCCAGGGCGACCGTATTGCGCAGGCCCGTGGCGTAACGACGGCCATCTCCCTGGCGCTGGTTCACCCGATCCGGATCGAATCGCCAGATCCCAGCACGGGTCTCGAGCTCCGGACACGGGTCCTGGCCCGGGGAGCTCGCCGCTCGATCTTGAACCTGGCAGCTGTTGGACGGTGACCCAACGTTGACGTACAGGGCTCCGTCGGGCCCGAACGCGACGCTCTTGGCGCGGTGACTCCGCGTGGCCGGCAAGTCTCGAACGATCGTGTCAGCAGCTCCGTCTGGCCGCACCACACCCTCGCCCCACGGGTATCGCAGGACGGCGTCCTGGGTCGAGTAGTAGAGGTAGCCGTCTCGGAGCTCCACATCATGACCAACACCGCCTCCGAACCGCTCCCGGCGATCGGCTCGCCCGTCACCGTCGGCATCCCGAAGCACCAGCACACCACCGTCGCTGTCCGCGCCGCGCCGCGCGGTCACGGCCACGATGACGTCACCGTTCTCCGCGACCGTGAGATGACGGGCGGGACCGACATCATCGGCGACGATCAGTGCGCAGAACCCCTCCGGTAGGACGAGCCCGGCGTTGTCGGAATCGCACATCGGGGACCCAGCCTGGGCCTGCAACGGACTGACTCCGAGGAACAGAACCAGGATCGACAGTGAGCCGACGCGGACTGTAAACCGTTCGCAATGAGCCATTGCACCTCACACGAGAGCGTAGCTGGTTTAGGACGACAGCGCTCGACGGATCCGTCCCGGATAGTCTGTAATGATTCCGGAGACTCCGAGGGACCGTAGCCATTTCGCGACCGACGAGTCATTCACCGTCCACACGTGGAGCGGCTTCCCCCGCCGTCGCGCGGCACTGATGAATCTCCTATCCACCACCGCGAGGGAACCATGGCGAACGGGAACCGCAAAGGCTGCGTAGCCCCGGGCACGCGCCGCCAACCCCACCCGAGACAACCCCCAAAACACCGCCACCTGTGTTCGTGCGGCCGCCCGAGCGAATTCCGCCGCCGGAAACGGCCCCAGCGCAGCCATCTCGAATGAACCCACCAGCACCCGCCCCACCGCACTGCACCGTCGCAACAGATCGGCCACGGGAGCTGCCGCCGCCCGCTCCTTCACCTCGACGATGAGGGCCGTGTCGGGAAACGTCTCCAGCACCTCGAGCAGCCGCGGAACGTGCTGCCCATTCCCGGCGTCCAGCCGTTCCAGGTCGCACACCGGAAGGGCGCGGACCTCGCCTCGACCATCCGTTGTCCGATCGACCGTCGCATCGTGGATGACGACCGGTACCCCGTCGGCGCTGATCCGGACGTCGAGCTCCAGCCCATCGGCGTCCTGTGCGACCGCCTGCTGGAACGACAGAATCGTGTTCTCCGGACATTCGCCGGCCGCTCCGCGATGACCGATGATTGGGCGAGCGTCAGGATCGAGAAGCACCACCGCCGCCCCTCCGTCCTCGGCCCGCTAGTCCGGGGAACCGCAATGATGGTCGAACGCTGCCGCAAGGTCCGCCGCGATCTCCTCGGCGTCGCACCCCTCGATGTCCTTTCGCTCGAGCAAATGGACCAAATCACCTCCCTTGAACAGTGCAATTTGCCCGCGAACACCGTCGCGAGGTGATCGGGAACCACCCGACGCCTCAGTGCCAAGGCAACCCCGGGGCGGGCCTTTCCGGCGGCGCAGCCGCAAACGGAATTCACTACGACTAGGACCGTGCCGTCTTTCCGTCCCAGCACTCGATCGACTTCCTCCGGCGTGCTGAGTTCCTCAAAGCCGATCCTCGTGAGCTCCTCACGCATCGGCTGCACGAGAACTGGGTTGTATCGCAAGATGCCACTCCTTTCTTCTTCTTGTCTGGTTTTCCGTCACGAATCTCCTCGCATGCTGGGCCGTCGGGGCGCCGCCACCCACGGCGCGGCACACCCCTCCAGCTCGGCATCCGGGAAGCGCGCGGGGTGGAACAACGCTCCCAAGATCTCGATTCCGTCCACGATCCTGGGGCCCGATCGGTTGAAGTACGCCGATCCGTTCACCACGTAAGCGCGACCTGCGTCCACGGCCCGCTCCGCAATCGACACGAGCCGCTCGGCATGTCGATCGGCATCAGCGCGAGCCTGATCCAGATCATATCCACAGGGCATGACGACGAGAATATCGGGATCCAGACCCGAGAGCTCGTCCCAAGATACCTGCGTCGAGGGACGACCGACCTCCCCCACAATGGGCTCACCTCCAGCTAGATGAATCATCTCGGGCGTCCAGTGCCCCGGCACAAACGGCGGGGCCAGCCACTCCACCGCGAGAACCCGCGGGCGCTGGAGATCGGCGCTGAACATCGCAACGGCCGCCATGCGGGCCTCGAGCGAAGCAACCAGGCGTGCCCCTCGATCCTCCACACCCGCGGCTCCCGCCACCTGTTGGATGCACGCGAGTATTCCCCCCACATCGTGCGCGTCCAGGGACAACACCTGCGCCCCGCCGCCCAGCGCCTGTGACGCCTTCTCCGCGAGGGAGGTCGGAACGGCACACACATCGCAAACGGCCTGGCTGAGGAGGAGGTCGGGCTCGAGGTCCCGGAGACACTGCTCGTCGAGCTCGTACACGGCGCCGTGCTGCTCCATCGCATCGCGCACGGCGCAGTCGATCTCCACACTACTCATCGCGGCGGGGTCGAAACGCGATCGACTGACGCGCGGCTTGGTGAGCGCCGCGGGAGGATAATCGCATTCATGCGAGATCCCGACGAGCTGCTCACCCAAGCCGAGACCGTATACGATCTCCGTCCCGCTGGCCAACAATGCAACGATACGCATCGTCGCAAGATGACGTGGCCTCCGACCGCAGGCAACACGCGGGAAGTGCCTTGACAGCTACTCCGAGGCGGGGCACATTGCGCCCGTAGACCGAGAAAGTCCGCAGTAGGAGAGCAGATGACGTATATAATCGCCGAGCCCTGCATCGACGTGAAGGACAGAGGTTGCGTCGACGTCTGTCCGGTCGACTGCATCTATGAAGGGCCGGACATGCTGTATATCCATCCCGAAGAGTGCATCGACTGTGGCGCGTGCGAACCCGAATGCCCAGTCACGGCCATCTTTCCGGAAGAAGACCTCCCCGAGCAGTGGACTGACTACATTGCCAAGAACCGAGAGTTCTTCGAAACCGGCGAGGAACGCCAGGTAGCACAAGGCAGGGAAGGCTAGGGAAACGCCCCGCCGATCCCCTCGCCCCGGTCCGTCGGCCGGGGCGTTCTGTTTTCCTTGCAGTCATGTTTCGAAGAGCCGGGTCTGTTCCGCCAGCGGTTTTGGATAAACCAGCGCCCCCCCGCGGCCGCGGCGGGCAAGAGGGTGCAAGCGGTGCCGTTCCGAGTGACCGATGGTATAGAGGAGCACGCTAGATCTGGTGGTGTGCCAGCCTCTCCGACCCGCTTCCCTCGCGGGAGATCCGGACGCGCCCGGTCGTTCGTCGCTCACCGAAACCGCCGTCCGAAGGGCTCCTTCACGCTCCCGCCACATCTCAAACGTAGTCATGCATCTCTCCATGCGGATCCTCTCGGTGCACCTCGCGCTCGTGGGCGGAAACGCGATGCACGAGCTGCACACCCGGTGTGGGCCCTTACCAGTCGCGTTCTGTTTCGGTAGTATTTCTTGAAAGAACCTCGGGGCTGTTTCATCAACCTCTGCATCTTCCTCACGTACCGTTGACCTCCCCACCGACCCACGACGGGCACGCCCATGGGCCGCCACGACGTCACGCCTGACCTCGCACCACAGCAATTCCGGGCTTTCACTCGGGCTCTGCTCACCGATGTTCGCGCGCTCGATCACATGATCCGGGAGGGGATGTTCGAGACGGAGATTCGGCGCATGGGTGCCGAACAGGAAGTCTTTCTCGTAAACCGGGGCTGGCGGCCCGCTTCGGTGGCGACTCAGGTGCTCGAGCAGCTCGAGCAGAAGGAACTCACGACCGAGCTCGCCCTCTTCAATCTCGAAATGAACCTGGATCCGCTGGTCCTGGAGGCGGGGTGTTTCCGACGGCTGGAGGATATGCTGACCCGACTCATCGGGCTCGTTCGGGACCGAGCGCACGAGCACCGCGCCGAAGTCGTTCTGACCGGCATTCTGCCAACCCTCAGCAAGTCCGATCTCAGCCTCGAGAACATGACTCCCCGGGATCGGTATTACGCGCTGAATGAGGCGCTGCGGCGCACCGGGAGCGGCCGCTACCAGATCTACATCCAAGGGACGGACGAACTCCACATCCAGCACGACTCGGTCATGTTCGAGGGGTGTAACACGAGCTTCCAGCTGCACCTGCAGGTGGAACCCTCGGAGTTCGCCCACCTTCACAACATCGCCCAGGCGATCGCGGCACCGGTGCTCTCGGCGGCGGTGAACTCGCCGCTCCTCTTCGGCAAGCGGCTCTGGGCCGAAACACGAATCGCCCTCTTTCAGCGATCCATCGACACACGGGGGGCAACACCGCATTTGCGGGACGTCACGCCTCGCGTGCGGTTTGGAGAGGGGTGGACCAACTCCTCGGTCGTGGAACTCTTCCACGAGGACATCGCCCGTATCCCAGCGCTGCTTGGCGCGGAAATTGATCAGGATCCCTTCCAAGTCTTGGAGGAGGGCGGCGTGCCTGACCTGCGGGCGCTGCAGTTGTACAACAGCACCGTATATCAGTGGAACCGACCGTGTTACGGGGTCACCAACGGAAAACCCCACTTGCGCATCGAGTGCCGCGTTCTCCCCGCCGGCCCCAGCGTCGCGGATGAGGTGGCCAACTCGGCGTTCTGGATCGGTCTGATGCTCGGCGGCCTCGAGGACTGGGGCGACGTGCGGCGCCGGATGGACTTCGACGACGCCCGCGCTAACTTTGTCGCGGCAGCTCGCCGTGGCCTGAAAGCAGGCTTCACGTGGATGGGTGGTCCGGCGGTCAGTGCCCCAGAGCTGATCCTCGAAGAACTCCTTCCGGTGGCCCACCAGGGCCTGGAACACGCGGGGATCGAGTCCGACGAACGCAATCGGTATCTCGGCATCATCGAGGCTCGGGTGCGCAGTGGGCATACCGGAGCGTGGTGGCTCGAGAACTCCCTGGCTGGAATGGGACGCTCCGGAACCCGCTCGGAGCGGATGGCCGCGCTCACCGCATCGACCGCCCGTCAGCAGCAGGCGGGGATCCCGGCGCACGAATGGGTTCCGGCCACCATCGGGGATGGCGGCGGCTGGCGGTATAACTACCTCAGGGTCGAGCAATTCATGACGACGGACCTCTTTACAGTGAAGGAAGACGAAGTTGTGGATCTCGCAGCGCTGGTGATGGACTGGAAGCGGGTGCGGCAGATTCCTGTCGAAGACGATCAGCGGCGC
>JBDHDH010000094.1:0-16628 GCA_039591615.1 Gemmatimonadota bacterium
CGGCCGACGTAATCGTCGAAGAGCGTCTCCGGCTCCGGAATCGTCGTGTCGTCGTACAGCGTCAGATGATCGGGACCGGGATCCCAACCGCGGTGCGGGGCTTTGTGCTGATACATCAGCACGAAGGGTCGATCGGGATCGCGCGAGCGCCGTAGCCAATCCAACACCCGATCCGTAATGATGTCGGTCGTGTACCCGGTATGACCCACGCTGTCGTCCGGGGTGTACAACCAGGGGTTGTAATAGGGGCCCTGCCCGCGCAGCACTTCGTAGTGATCGAACCCCTCCGGTCGACTCTTCAGGTGCCACTTGCCGACGATGGCCGTCTGATACCCGGCGCGGCGCAGGAGCTTGGGGAAGGTGGTCGTTGTGGGGTGGAGTTCCTCCCGATTGGTCGGAACCCCGTTGAGGTGTCCGTATTGGCCGGTCAGGATGGTGGCGCGGCTGGGGGCGCAGATGGAATTGGTGACGAAGGCATTTCGGAACAGCATGCCCTCCTGAGCCAGTCTATCGATATTCGGCGTTTCGTTGATCACCGAGCCATAGGCACTGATCGCATGCGACGCGTGATCGTCGGCAAAGATGAAGAGGATATTCGGTCGGGCTGCCTCCTCTGGCGCACAGGCCAACAACGCGCAAACTGCGAAGACTGAGACAGCACGTGGGATCATGATCAGGCCTCTCGGAGGTTGGTCATGGCGACCAAGATGGAGATCGAACGGTGTGTCGGCTAGAGGTTCGCGATCGGACGGGGCGGCTGGGCCCTTCTAGCCCTTCTCACCCCGCACGAAGCGCGATCACGGGCGAGACACGCGCGGCACGATTCGCCAGCACGAGCAGCGCGGCCGTGCCTAACAAAGCGTTTCCGTGCCTATCCGCGGCCGAACGCGTTGCGGAGCTTCCCGAAGCCGCTCTCCAGCGCAGACACGAGCGCGTCGATCTCCGCCTCGCCCATCACCGTCGATAACGCCGCCGTACAGGTGTTGATCATCAGGAAGCCCTGGTCGAAGAGGTGGTCCAGCAGCTGTGTCAGCTGACGACCTTCCTCGGGGGTGGCAAACGCCTCGCGGTAGTTCGTCGGTGGTGATTCCTTGAAGTGCACCCTGAACAACGAGCCACCGCCGGTCACACAAGCCCGTATTCCCGTGCAGCGAATGGCTTCCTCGATGCCCTGCCGTGCACGGCTTGCCAAGCGGTTCACCTGCTCCACTGCCGCCTCGTCGAACAGCTCCAAGGCGGTCAGGCCTGCCGTCATCGTGATGGGGTTCGCCGAAAACGTGCCCGAGTGGGGGAACGGCACGCGGTCGGCGAGTGGATTCATGACGTCCATCACGTCGGCCTTCCCCACGATGGCGCCCACGGGGAAGCCGCCGCCAATGAACTTGCCCAACACGGTCAGGTCGGGGGTCAGGTGGTACCAGCTCTGCGCACCGCCCACCCGGACGCGGAACGTGATCACCTCGTCCAGCACTAGCAATGCACCGTCGGCCTCGGTCCACTCACGGATCGCCGTCACGAAGGGGGGGTCGGCCGGACGCAACCCGACACGGTGCGGCATGAGGTCCATCAGCACACACGCCAGCTCGCCTTTGTGCTGGTCGAGAAGAGCCAGGGCCCGGTCGATATCGTTGAAGGGAAGCACCACGACGTCGGCCAACGCGCCCGCGGGCGTTCCGTAGGCCACCGGCACACTACACGGAGCGTCGACGTCGCCCCAATTCCCGGGGTTGGCGGTCTGGCTCACCTCGGCGTAGTCGTACAGCCCGTGATACGCCCCCTCGACCTTGGCAATCTTGGGCCGGCCGGTGAACGCGCGCGCAGCCTTGAGCGCACCCATCACCGCTTCGGTGCCGGAATTCACGAACCTGAGCTTCTCGAACGCGGCGTTCCGGCCGAGAAGATGTTCGGCGTACCGCACCTCGATTTCGGTGGCCTCCGAAAACGCGGTGCCTTTCTGCAACTGCTCTGTGACCGCGGCGACCACGGCTGGATGCGCGTGTCCGTGGATCAACGATGCCATGTTGTTGGCGAAGTCGATACGCTCGACACCCTCGATATCGGTCACGCGACAGCCGGAAGCGTGGTCGGCATACAGCGGGTAGGGCTTGCGCAGCACGGTGTTGCGACTCACCCCACCCGGCAACATCTCGAGCGCCCGTGCATACAGCTCGGCGCTGGCCGAGGCAGTTTGGATGTCACTCACGGTTTCGGTTCCTGGCGTGCGTTCGCGCGCCCGCCGGTAACAGCTCGGCCTCGGTTCGCTCCTGCACATACTCGAAGCTCACGCCCGGGCTCAACTCCACGACTTGGAAGCCTTCTTCGACGACGTCAATCACCGCAAGGTCGGTGTAGATACGATCCACGACGCCAAGTCCGGTCAGCGGAAACGTGCAGATTTCAACGAGCTTGGCGTCGCCGTCCCGGGTGGTGTGTTGGGTGATGACGTAGACCGTCTTCACACCGGCGACCAGGTCCATGGCGCCTCCCACCGCCGGGACGGCATCCGGTGCGCCCGTGGACCAGTTCGCCAGGTCGCCTTTCGCCGAGACCTGGAGAGCACCGAGGACACACACGTCGAGATGCCCGCCGCGGATCATCGCAAAGCTGTCCGCATGGTTGAAATACGCCGCCCCGGGGTTGGCCGTTACCTGGCTCTTGCCGGCATTGATCAGCTCCGGGTCGCCCGCACCCGGTTCCGGCGAAGGACCCATACCGAGCAATCCGTTCTCGGTGTGGTAGATCACCTCACGACCTTCCGGTACGTACGCGGCGACCAGCTCGGGTATGCCAATACCGAGGTTGACGTATGAGCCGTCGCGAATGTCGAGCGCGCAGCGCTGCGCCATCTGGTCTCTCGTAAGGCCGACCTTGGTGCTCAGCTCGCTCACGGGTACGAGGCCCCCGCGGCGACGAGTTCCGACTCGTGTGCCGGATTGGCGACCGCGACCACACGGTTCACGAAGATACCCGGCGTCACGATGACCTCGGGGTCCAGCTCGCCGGCCGGAACGACGGAGGCCGCCTGCACGATGGTCGTCGTCGCCGCCGTGGCCATGAGCGGACCGAAGTTCCGGGCCGTCTTGTTGTAGACGACGTTGCCATGTCGATCCGCGGACCGTCCCTTTATGAGCGCGAAGTCAGCCGTCAAACCATAGACCAGGAGGTAGTCGCGGCCATTGAAGGTGCGGCGCTCCAGCCCCTCCTCCAAGGGAGTGCCCACGGCGGTGGGCGTGTAGAAGGCCGGAATCCCCGCGCCCCCCGCCCGAATCCGCTCGGCCAGCGTGCCCTGCGGCACGAGTTCGAGCGCCGTCCGCCCACTCCGATACAGCTCCGGGAATACAGTCGAGTTCGCCGAGCGCGGGTACGAGCAAATCATCTTCGAGACCCGCCCGGCTTTGATCAGCGCTGCTAGGCCGATCTCGCCAGTTCCCGTGTTGTTGTTGACGACCGTCAGGTCGCTTGCTCCCTGGTCGATGAGCGCGTGGATGAGCTCGATCGGGCTGCCCGCCTCGCCGAATCCTCCGATCATCACGGTGGCGCCGTCGAACACATCGGCGACCGCCTCGGCAACGCTTGCGACCTCTTTGTTGATCACGGCACTCCCCCAGTGTCGCGTGGTGCTACGAGGCGGCTTTGGACTCGGCGTCCGCACCGCCCCCAACCACTGCCGCCGCGCTCATGGCCTGCACCCGAGCGTAGTCGTACAGCCCAGCCTCGTCATAGATGACGCGGTCCTCGTACCCGTTGAACCAGATTGCTTCCGGGTTTCGTGCGACGATGCACACCTTACCACGATCGGGCGCGCTCGCGGCGTTCCGGAGGATCTTGAAAATCACGACACCATTCTCGGTCCCCGGCACGCCTGGAATCGGCCCGTTGGTCACGGCGGCGACCTCGGTCTTTCCCTTGTAATGGGTGATCGAGAGTCGGGCGTGCGTCTCCACCCCGGACAGCCCCTTCTGGGATTCGTTCAACGTGTGCCACGCGGTTTCGATCGGCACGTTGAACGCCTCGTGCGCGACGATGTCGCGGCCGCAGAAGAAGTAGTGGTTTTCGGCGCCGACCCGTTTCAGGGCCCGCTGCATGATGCGCAGCGCATCGGCGTCGTCGTTGATGCCCTTGATGATCGGAGACTGATTTTCGACGGTCACCCACCCCAGACCCGTGACTCCCTCCATCGCACCTTTCGCCGAATCGTTCCATCTGAGCGATCCGTTGGGGTTCTCGACGTAGCTCCCATCGGCGTCTTTCACGAGGAACTCATCGGGGTGATTGAAGTGCACCATCATGCGAAGGCCCGTGTCCGGGTACGTGGCGTGGAACCGCTCGAGCATCGCCAGGAAGGTGTCGTCGAATCGGTCCGGGAAGAATGCCATCTCCTTCGTCCCGATCCGGATCGACTCGATGCCGGCCTCAGCAAGGGCGGAGAGCCATTCCGCGATTTTTCGGTTCGGCAGCACGAGCGGGTCACCGCCTGACAACAGGATCTCACGCAGCCGCTCGCGGCCCGATTCCGGGTGGCGACCTCCGTTCTGGTCGACGAGTTGGTTGTGCGCGCGGACGTAGTCCGTGACATCCTTGATCTTGGCGAGTCCCTTTTTGGCCACGGTCCCGTCCTGGCGTTCGACTTCTTTGCGGCCGATCAACTCCTCCCGGTAGCAGAACCGACAGTGGGCCGAACACGTCGAGGTGACGTAAAGCAGGCCCATCTCGTACTTGTGGAGCATTCCCTCGACCGGGCTGTAATCCATCTGATACCCTGGGTCCTCCGCGCCCGCGAGGCTCCGCGTTTCGTCAGGGCTCGCCTTCACCAGACGTCTGAGCGGTCGGCTGTGCCGCGCCATGTCGAAGTAATGCCGGGTCATCTTCACCGGCATCCGCGCCTCGACGTCCCGCTCGGTGCCCCGCAGCTCGCGTAGCGCCGCGAGTTCTGCTTCCGAGTAGAACCCGCGCATGTCGTCGGGTACGCGTTCGTCCAGGAACGGCTTGAGGCCGTTCACGCTCCGGCGCTCGTACTTGGGACTTTCGACGGTATCGAGGAAGGCCTGTGCCCTCGCTGAGGAGATGTGCGTTTCGGTGTTGCTCATGACAACGGCTTGGCCTCCGTGAGATGCTCGTTCTCGCGTTTCGTGGATCCAGGTCCGACCATCAATATCGATGTGGGCGATGCAAGATTGCGGCCATCCAGCCACGGTGAATGATGCCCACACAGGTGCTGCGGGTTGTCGGAATCGTGGGATCCGTCGAAACGTAATACGAGACCTTACCCTCCCGTTAGCCCCCGGGGTCCCGATCTTACAGGAGATCGATCCGACGTGGGAATCGCGTTAGGCGTCGACCTCGCCGAGCGCCTCGAGGTCCGCCTTGTCCTTCGGTCGCCCAATCGCGCGCTTATTGGCGACGAGGGCCTCGCGACCGAGAAAAGGCACAGTCGCCGGACCTCCGGCCTTCGACATTCCCGGGCGGGCAGCGGCAGGCCACCGTCCCTGGTTCCGGTGCCTCCATCATTAATGAATAGTACTAGCAGGCGAGCGCCCGATTTTTGACAAACCCGAGCCTGTTCCCCGCCCGAGGTCAGCACCCTGCAAACGGCACATGCAGCAGCGCTGCCGCCCGCCGCTTCGGGGAGGCACCATCTGACCGACATCTGTGAAGACTTCGCGGTGGAGGGATACGTGAGGTGGGATGCGCAGCACGTACAGGACCACCTTGGCGGAAGCCTCGAGTGCTGGAGGTCATGCTATGACGTTCCCCAACAGCTCCCACTACGGCAAAGCGAAGGTCGTGCAACTCTATGCGCCGCCAGGTTGACGAGGGGGGCGCCTTGGATTGGTCAGTCATCGTGCTCACCGATTACCTTTGGTGATGCCGCGGGGCAATGGCCTGTCCGTTGGCACAGCGCGCAGCTCATTTGGAGAGAGCGACGTTCGCGACAAATAGGATGAAAAGCATGCGCAAGTTGGATCTGATACGAGGCCTTCTCGTAGGAGCGATGTGGGCCTTGGCGCTTGGACACCCGGCTCGGATAACAGCTCAGTCACCGGCGATTGCCGAGGCGCCCGTCATCTACGATCGGGATAGGCTCTCCCCCGAATTCCACAAGAGCCGCCGGGACTCGGTGTTGGCCGGGCTCCCATCCCACGCCGTGGCCCTGGTGTTCAGTGCACCGTCCCGCAACCGCGAGAACGATGTCGACTACGAGTATCGGCAGTCGAGCGATCTCTATTACCTCACCGGAACGCACGAACAAAACTCCGTATTGCTCTTGTCTCCCGGTGGCATCGACGTGGGTGGACAAACCGTGACCGAGCTCCTCCTTGCGCCGCAGCGCAACCCGGCGACGGAGATGTGGACCGGCCGGTTGTTCGGCCCCGAGCGGGCTGCGGTGGAGCTCGGCATCGAGAAGGTGCTGGGTCTCGAGCGCTACGATGACATCATGACTTCGTTGCTGGCCGACGAGACCCACAGGCTCTACCACCTGCCGCTACCTACCGGTGTCGACGAGAACTCCCCCCTCAATCGCCAGCTCGCACTCGTGCGCGCACATGGCAGGCTTCTCGAGGTGGAAGGGTCCCCGATGGTCCGGACCATGGCGAGCCGTATCTTCAGGACAAAGACCGAAGACATGCTGCGCCAGAACCAGATGCTGCTGGAGCGCATCGGCCGGGACGTGTTCGACGGATCGGCGTTGGCGGAGATAGTCGACCGGTTCGCCGGATCGACCACCGTCGACGAATGGCTCGCGTGGAAGAGGGAACACCTCGACGCAAAGTACGCTGACGGCATAAGCCTTCGGGCGCGACTCGACGAGCTGCGCGCGGTCAAGGCCGACGAAGAACTCGCGCTCCTGCGGCGGGCCATCGATATCACGACTGCCGCTCATCGGGAAGCGATGAAATCGATAGTGCCGGGCATGTACGAGTACGAGGTGGAGGCGCTCGTGGAGTACGTCTTTCGCCGCAATGGCGCCGAGGCGCCCGGGTTTCCGAGTATCATCGGGAGCGGGGAGAACTCGGTCGTCTTGCACTACGAGAGCAATCGCCGGCAGATGCAGGAAGGCGATGTCGTCGTCATGGACATCGGAGCCGAGTATCACGGCTACTCTGCAGATGTCACGCGTACGGTTCCCGTGAGCGGTCGATTCACGCCACAGCAGCGGCGTATCTACGACATCGTTCTAGCGGCGCAAGAGGCGGGAATAGCCGCTGCACGGACTGGGCTACTGTTTGGTGGCGTGCACGATGCAGCGTTTCGTGTCGTGTCCGACGGGCTTCAGTCACTTGGATTGGTGGATGACGACCGAGGGGCCCGTCGTTTCTTCATGCACGGCACGAGCCACTATGTGGGATTGTACGTCCACGATGTGGGCACGTGGGGACCGTTGCTCCCGGGCACCGTCATCACGGTGGAGCCCGGCATTTACATCAGCCCGGCTCCCGACGTCGATCCCAGGTGGTGGAACATCGGCGTCCGCATTGAGGACGACGTGTTGGTCACGGCGGGCGATCCCGTGGTCCTATCTGCGGGCGCGCCGCGCGCCGCGGCAGCGATTGAGGAGCTCATGCGGCAGGACGGACTGGGGAACGAAGCCGCTGGCGTCGTGTGGCGACCGGCGGCGCGCGGAAACGGTCGGTAGCAGCTCACGAGAAGACTCCGACGGTCGGCTTACGGCCAACCTGGCCGGACTTGTCGAGCTGCTACGTGCTCATCTTGGCCTCAGCGATACGCTCGACCGGCACGAGGTCGGCTATAACTCGCACCTCGAGCCGCACCCCCCGTCCCTCAGCGTACTTCGGTGCCTTCTCGATAACCTCCAGAACCGTATGGGAAAGGCCGGCCTGCACCGCCTTCTTGACCGCCTTTTCGCCCAGAGCAAAGCCGACATAGAAGAACTTCTTCGCGGGCGTCATGTAGAGGATGGTCCGCTTCTTCTGGATCAGACGCAGGGACCACCCCCATTTCTCTCCGGAAAATCCCCACTTTTCAGTGAGTGGCGAGTACGCCTCCGCCAGGTGCGCGACGAGACGCTCCCAGGCCTTGCCCGATCTTCCGAGCACCGCTGCAAGCTCCTCCGTCTCTGGCTGCTTTTCCTTGTCGTCGAATGCACTCAGTGCCACGGCATTTCTCTCCTACCTGTTCGTTATCCGTCGAGCTGAAAGATCTCCTTGAAGCTCTGTTGCTCCAACAGATCGCGCAGCCAGTCGGTCACATCCGGAGCCACATAGAACGGGTGCTCGCGAAACAGCCTTGCGTACTCATCATAGAGATCATCGTTAAAGCGTTCGATCTCTTCTCCCACGAGCTCGCTCAGCCTGGGCCCGTCTGCCTGATGGAAGAAGATCCGATCTGCCGCCCGCCCTGCGGGCCGTTCAGCGCGCCGTGGCGCCCGGGCGGCCAATGGGTGACCATACGGCCCGGTGGGTTGTTTCCCTTTTTTCACGTCTCGAATTTGGGGCGGGGTGGCGCCATCACCACTGCGAGGATCGACTTCGACCGCCCGCCTGAGATGGGCCAAGGCGAAGTTGACCACCACGCATTACACAACTAGGCTCCTCGTCACAGGCATTACTTCCGGACGTGATCTCGCCATTTCCGGCAACACCTTAGTATGGGTAGCTTGTCCGCTCGGCAACCTTGAGGTCTTTGGGATTCAGGTCTCGGGGATCGGTGCCCAAACCGTGGCGGGTGGCCGCTAGCGGTCGCGCGATTGGTGATGGAGTGAGACGGACTCGAGTGGCTGGCCGCTGGTCACGGCAGTGAGGGAAAGCCAAGCAGGGTGGGGTAAAAACTGGGGTAAAACATGCTACATCCTATACCGTTTTCCCACCTCAGATACTGTCGCGAGCGCGTTGGAAGACGACCCACACTCGGGGTCACGTTGTGATGAGGGCGGTAGACAAGAGCAACGACGACCTTCTTGATTTGCACGCAAGACATATCATTCTCGAGTCCGAAGGTTTGGTGGCGACTCCAGCGCCGGGCTGCCGCTCTACCGCAGCGTCGTTCTTCCGGTCGCGTGGCCACCGAGGTAAACTCGGACCGGATCATTTACCCAGCAACGGAAGGATACATGAGCACGCATCATGACGTTTTGCGACGACCGAGGCCGGAAACGTTAGCCGAGCGGTCGCAATGGTCCTCCATCCGCTGGGCGGGCCACGTGGCTTTCGTCCTCGCCGCGTCGGTAATGCTCGTGCTGCCGCTGGCTGGCCAAGAGCGCTACGACATCGTACTCCGCAACGGCCGCGTCATGGATCCAGAGACCGGGCTCGATGCAGTCCGCAATGTGGGGATTCGTGGCAGCGTGATTGCTGCGATTTCGGAAGAACCCCTCGCGGGTGACGCGGAAATCAATGCCTCGGGCCTGGTGATCGCCCCCGGGTTCATCGATCTACACGCGCATGGTCAGAGCAACCGGGGTAATGAGTTCCAGGCCCGCGACGGGGTCACCACCGCGTTGGAGTTGGAAGACGGGGTACCCGACGTCGCGGCCTTTCTCGAGACCCGTGGGGCCGGCTCAGTGCTCAACTACGGCACCACGATCTCCCATATGGCCGCGCGAACCTGGATCATGCCGCACCATGCGGAGGCCGTCGCGCGGGCCGAAGCGCTCCTCGCCGAACACGACGAATACGACGAAGACAGACTCCTGGAGTTGTACACCGCGGCCGCCGCCGGCGCGTACGACTCGCTTTCACCCGATCAAATGGGCGCGCTGCGCGAGCGCCTCGACGGCGGCCTCTCCCAGGGAGCACTCGGCATCGGGATGGCACATCAGTATTACCCGGGTGCGACCCACGAGGAGATCTTCCGGGTATTCCAGATGGCCGCCGAGTGGCAGACACCGATCTTCACGCATGTGCGGGAGATGAGCATCGCCGCCATGCAAGAGGTGATCGCCAACGCCGCGGCCACCGGGGCACCACTCCACATCGTACACGTCAACAGCTCGAGTCTCTGGAACATCGGCCCGGTGCTCGATCTCATCGGAAGTGCCCAGGCTCGCGGGATCGACGTGACGACCGAGGCGTACCCCTACACCGCTGCGTCGACGCTATTGGAGTCGGCCATCTTCGACGTGGGGTGGCAGGATCGACTGCAGATCTCCTACGGCGACCTGCAATGGCAGGACACCGGCGAGCGACTCACGGCGGAGACGTTCAGAAAGTATCGGGAGGAGGGAGGCGTCGTCATCATCCATATGATGAAGCCCGAGTGGATCGAAAAGGCCCTACAGACGCCGTTCGTCATGGTGGCGTCCGACGGGATGCCCTACGCGCCCGGGGCTCACCCCCGCAGCGCGGGAACCTTCTCGAGGTTCTTGGGACGCTACGTGCGAGAGCAACGGCTCATGCCGCTCATGGATGCTCTGGCACGCGTCACGCTCATGCCAGCGCAGCGGCTCGAGGCGGTATCCCCGCAGATGCGCCGGAAGGGCCGCGTGCAGGTTGGGAGCGACGCGGACATCACCGTCTTTGATCCCGCCCGCATCCTCGACACTGCAACGTTCGAGGAGGATCTATCTCCGTCGATCGGGGTGACGCACGTGCTGGTCAACGGCGTCTTCGTCGTGCGGGATGGAGATAACGTCGAAGGTGCGCGGCCGGGGCGTGCGGTCGTGGGCCGGAACGTGGTGTTTTAATACGAAACTCTTGCATCCCATGCGCCGCTGAAGGACAGCAGCCCACGCCCACTGGAGCACTTGATGCGCGCACCCCCCGTCGTTGTCGGGGTGGTCCTAATTCTGGGCCTAATTTCGAGCGCGCTCCGCAGCGCCTCATGGTCCGGGAGCTGGTAGCAGTCGAGCTTCGGGCGGGATCCACAGCAAGCCGATCTGGTGACAGCCGCGGCAGCAAGCGAGCGCTTCAGCGACGCGCAGCGGGGGGCCGCGCTTCGAAGGCTGGCAGGGCAGGTGTTGGGGTGTGGCCAGGTGGATACAGCACTGAGCCTCTTGCGACGTGCTCATACCCTGAACCCCAACGACTGGCGGCCGATTCGCAGATCGATAAGCCGCGCTCAGCCGGGCGGTCCAGCCACAGGTGGAAAGAGTGCGCCATCCGGTGCGCGGTGACCACGCAGGGTGAGCCCCGCCGTAGCAGGTGAAGGAGGAGTCCCTATAAAGGGCGGGGAGCCACCAGTTCACTCGGCCTCCCAGTCTCTAAGGGGACCCGCGTCTAGCTGAATTGTCAGCAGTTTTCTGCTGCATATTACGCATCTGGGCGGTGGACCAGATTCCGGTACGTCGTTGGTGAGGCTGAGGCATCCCTGACGAGTAGAGCTTTCGTCGGAGGGCCGATTTCCGAGGTGTAGCTGCGCTTAACGTCGGAGGTGCCGACTTCCAGTTCACACCGCATACCATCAGCAGAAGGCGGGAGGTGGAGCTCGTCATCCAGAATGCCTGGTGGTTGGAACTCACCTCCCCACTCCGTCTTCAGCCGTCAGCACTTCCGCCGCAGTCCTATCTCCTGCCCCTTCAGCCTCTTCTGTCAGGGCCTCCTGACAGACCCTTAGCCGACTGCTCACCCGTGCGTTGCCACGGTTCCGTAGAATGTTATGTATACCATGCACCAGTCTGGCGCTCGGTAGTCTCGCGCCCGATACTACTGGTGAGGTGCAGCCCCTGGAGGGCCGATGCCGGTCAGCGCGTGGCTCCGACCACCGCGGCACCTCGTGGTTCTGTTTCTCGGGATCACACTTGGGTTGGTGGCGGTGTTAGGGTGGCTCGGCTGGCGACTGTGGGAGCAGGATCGAGCTCTGGAGCGCCAGCGAGTCGAGGACCGCTTGTATCGTGCGGCGGATCTGGTTGCCGCGGAGCTGCGCGGCCGATTGGCGGAGACTGAAGAGGCCCTCACCCAGCTCGCCGCAACATCTCCAACTGATGTTCCGAGTGACGCAGCGCGGTTTGCCTCGGACTTGAGCCATGACGCGGTGCTCGTCGTGCTCGGCGAGGACCAAGTCCATGCCTTTCCCGCCGGCCGCCTCTTCTATTACCCAGTGTTGCCCACGCCGGCCGAAGTACCGGCTCGGGTGTTTGCCGAAGGCGAGGCACTCGAGTTTCGCGCGCGCGACTATGCTGGTGCCGCTCAGGCATACCGTCGGCTTGCCAGGGCGCATGACTCGTCACGCCGCGCCGGTGCGCTGCTGCGGTTGGCTCGGGTCGAGCGTAAGGCGGGACAGCGCGATCGTGCACTCGCCTCGTACGCCGCCTTGGCACAACTGGGATCGACCGCGCTGGGTGGCGTGCCCAGTGAATTAGTCGCGCGTCATGCGCGCCTATCCCTGTTGGAAGAACTCAACCGCAGTGACGATCTCCGACGGGAAGCCGATTCGCTGTTTCTCGATCTTCAGTCCTGTCGCTGGCGACTCATGTCCGGGTCATACCGCTTCTACACAGACCGCGCGGCACAGTGGTCTTCACCCTCCGTGCGGGATTCCGCTCCGCATCAGTATGAAGCGGCACTCGCTGTCGCCGAAGCAGTGGAGTGGTTGTGGGAAACACGCCAGTCGCGGAGTGCCGCGGGACGTGAGATTCGGAGCATCAGCGACCCGGCGGTGCTCGTCGTGTGGCGCGGCGGGCCGGACCGCGAGGTGGCACTGGTCGGTGGCCCGGGTCACCTGGAAACCGACTGGCGAGGGCCGCTCGCGACGGTGTTGGCGCGCGAGAACGTGGATCTCGAGATGACAGATGCGGTCGGGAACAGACTCGTCTCCAGTGCGGCGAGAACCGATCGCGTGCAGATCATCCGGAGTGTGGCGGAAACACGCCTGCCGTGGACGTTGCGCTTGTGGAGTGCCGACCCGAGCGCCGATACGGCGGAACTGGGAGAGCGTCGTCGGCTCATGCTGTTCGGAGCAGTGGCGCTGGCGTTGCTGCTCTCCCTCGGACTCTACGCGGTCATTCGCGGCGTGAGCCGCGAGCTCGAAGTCGCGCGGCTGCAGTCGGACTTCGTAGCCGCCGTCTCACACGAGTTCCGGACGCCCTTGACGTCGCTCAGGCAGCTCGCGGAGCTCCTGTCGAGCGGCCGCGTGGTGTCGGATGAACGACGCGCGAAGTACTACGAAATCATGGAACGGGAGAGTGGGCGGCTGCACCGCTTGGTCGAAGGGCTCCTGGACTTCGGGAGAATGGAAGCGGGGGCGCTGGAGTTCAGCTGGGAGCGTGTGACACCAAGCGTTCTGGTGCGAAGGATCGTGAAGGACTTCGAGGCCGAGCTGGGCGAAAGTGGCTATCACGTGGAGGTGACCACCGATGCAACGGCGTCAACGGTACGGGCCGACTCCGAGGCGCTTGGCCGCGCCGTATGGAACCTGCTGGACAACGCCGTCAAGTATTCACCGGATCGTAAGGCGGTTTGGGTGAACGTGTCGCAGGTTCAAGAGCGCGTGGCGATCGCCGTGCGCGACGAGGGCGTCGGTATCCCACCGGCCGAGCGCGACGCAATTTTCGCGAAATTCGTCCGCGGTACCTGCTCGGGTGGACGCGGCACCAAGGGGACGGGCATCGGGCTGGCGATGGTCAAGCACATCGTCGAGGCACACGGAGGAGACATACGGGTGGAGAGTGAAGTAGGGCAGGGTAGCAGATTCACGATTCTGCTTCCGGTCGAGGAGTGATTGATGGCCCGCATTCTGGTGGTGGAGGACGATCCGGCGATCGCGCTCGGACTCGAGGACGATCTGACGTTGGAGGGCTACGAGATCGAGATCGTGAAGGATGGGGAAGCGGGTGTGACGCGCGCTCGAGATGGAGCCTTCGACCTCGTCCTGCTGGACATCATGCTTCCCAAGAAGGACGGCTTCGAGGTCTGTCGCGAGCTCAGGCGAGGCGGTTCCAAGATCCCGATCATCATGCTCACCGCCAAGACACACGATGCCGAGAAGGTGCTCGGTCTCGAGGTTGGTGCCGACGACTATGTGACCAAACCGTTCAGCCCGGCGGAGCTACGTGCGCGCATCAAGGCGGTGTTGCGACGCACCGTGAACGACACACCCGACGTGTATCGGTTCGGGGATGTCGAGGTCGATTTCGTGCGGTTCGAGCTGCGCCGAGGTGGCAATGTCGTGCACGTCACCCCGACGGAGCTCAGGCTCTTGTCAGCATTCGTGCGGAACCGCCGCCGGGTGCTGAGCCGGCAGGAGATCACGGATGAGGTGTGGGGGGAGGGCACGGCGATCACACCGCGGGTGGTCGACACGCACGTCGCCAACCTGCGGCAGAAGGTCGAGCCGGATCCGGTCGAGCCCAGGTTCATCGTGGGTGTCCGCGGCGTGGGCTACCGGTTCGACGGGTGAGCGGTTGTGTCAGAATCTCATGACAAGCCCTTTGCGCACGCTTCGCACGCTCACCGCGGCTCGACGATCCGACGAGGGCCGTGCGAGCCTAGCTTGGCGGTGAGTTTGACCACAGAGGGTATCGAAATGTCGTACAAGAGAATCGCGTCGCTACTCATGGCGCTGACGCTGGTCGCGATCGTGGCCACGTCATCCGCGGCCGCACAGCAACGCGAGGCCGAGGTGGCACTCCAGCAGGCGCTGCACGTCGAGCAGGTCGAGGGTGATCTCGAGCGGGCCATTCGGCTCTACAGAGAGGTGGTCGAGGACTATTCGGCCGTTCGCGAGATTGCGGCGAAGGCGCAGCTTCACGTGGGCTTGTGTTACGAGAAGCTCGGCTTCGCTGAAGCGCGGCAGGCGTACAGAGATGTGATCGACAACTTTCCCGAGCAGCGTGATGAAGTCGCTTTGGCGGAGGAGCGGTTGGCGGATCTGACCCAACAACTGGCCGAGCTACGTCGCCAGCCCACGTTCACCAAGATCGAGATCGCCAGCAAGCCGCAGAACGGTTGGGTGACGCCGCTGCACGGGAACGTGGATCCAACCATCGCCGGTGAACCCGTTCGCATCGCCGAGGTGCCAGAAGTCTGGGATCTCGGGAGTCTACTGTCGTGGTCGGCGGACGGAGAATGGATTGCGGTCAACAGCTCGGCCGATGATTGGGCCGCCGCCTACATCATTTCGGCGACCGGTGGTGAGCCTCGCGCGATCGACATGCCCGATCGTGGGACGGGGGTCGTATGGACCCATCGCCTGGGGCTTTCGCCGGATGGACAACAGGTAGCGTTCTCGGCGGTCGAGGTTGGCTCGTTCCGGCCACGCCACCCTTATCATCGCTATGTCTACGTTGTCTCCTCGGCCGGACGAGACCCGAGACCGTTATCGTCCGGCTGGGCCAGCATGCCCGCCTTCTCCGCTGACGGCGTACACGTCGCCTATGTAGGCTATCGTGAGGCCCATGATTTGCAGAACAGTGATCTCTGGGTCGTCCCGGCGGCAGGTGGCGCGCCGGCCAAGCTCGCGAACATCAGCGGTCGGCTACGGGGGCCCGTATGGTCTCCTGATGGCCGGTTCATCGCCGCTCATCACGAGCCAGGACGCGACAGCGACAGCAGGGAGATTTGGGTATACCCGCTTTCAGCTGACCGATCGAGCGCGGGAGAACCGATGAAGATCGGGCTTCCGCGGTCGAGTTGGAATATTCTGGCGGGCTGGACGCCGGACAACAAGCTTGGGGTCTTCATCGCTTCGCAGGGTCATACGGCCGTCTACACGGTGCCGGCGTCGGGAGGTAAGGCCGTGCAAACCACCCCCCTTGGATATGCATGGTACCCCAGGTGGTCCGTTGATGGAGAACGCATCTATTTCAGATCGTTCCACGAAAGCCCTGAACGGGTCTCGATTGGGTTCACTCCGGCAACAGGCGGTGACGTCGTCGAAGTCTCCGTGCGATCCGATCGGTCACTCGTGTCTGTGGTGCCGGGCGCTGGTTTCAACGTCTCGCCGGACGGCGAGAAGATCGTTTTTAGCGGGTATCAGGCGCCATGGAACCCTCAGGAAGGCTCCGACGTCTGGGTTATCCCGCTGGATGGCGAGCGTCCGGCTCGGCTGACCAGCGATGCTTCGCGTGAGGGCTATCCTTGCTGGTCGCCCGACGGAGCGTGGATCGCGTTCATGGACCGGCTCGGACTGTCTGAAGGCGAAGATATCGGCGCCATTTTCCTGGTTCCCGCCGAAGGCGGCGAGGTGAGGCAACTCACAGTTGAATCGGACAGCGTCGGCGGCGGCGCCATCGCCTTTTCCCCGGACGGTGAGCGGATCGCGTTCTTCTCCGGCGGCACGATCAAGACGATACCGGTACAGGGCGGCCAGTCCGTAGTGCTCTTCAGTGCACCGGAAACAGACTGGCACAGTCAGCTCGTATGGTCACCGGATGGAAGCAACATCGCCTACAGCGCTGCCGGCAAGATCTGGGTGACCTCGGCGGATCAGGGCGAGCCCGTTGCGCTGCGCACGGGTCTACCTGAGGGCACAGAACATGGTGACTTCAGCTGGTCGCCCGATGGCGAGAAAATCGCCTTCGTGGCGTCGAGCGGTGGGGAAGCGGAGTTCTGGCTGATCAGTGATTTCCTGCCAAAAGAGAGATAGCACTCCGGCACGAAGCCCCGCAGCCTGCAACTGCGCTGCGGGGCTCTTGGCCTTTGTGAGACGCGGCTGCATACCTGCCTGTACGACTAAACAGACCGTGGCAGCCGACTGGGAATTCGCGGCGTTGGCTACCGGTTCGACGGGTGAGC
>JBDHDH010000095.1:0-14669 GCA_039591615.1 Gemmatimonadota bacterium
CGTGCCGTTTTTTCGATGCACCATCTGCCAGGAAGACGGGAACCCCATTGCCCGAGACGTCACGGTCATGCTCGCGGAGACGAAGCGCGACGATTGGTACGGCACCATCACCGTGGCACACCTGAGCAGCCTGGTGGCTGGCGAGCGGTATATCCTGCAGCTCGAGGACGGGAGGACGGGTGAATTCCTGGTTCGCAGAAATACCGTAGCGGGTGAAAGCGAGCGGGCCATCGCCATCCGCGGAGCCGGACCGCTAGAGTAGCCTGCCCCACCGACTGCCGCGGTCGAGAATCGGCAGGCTGAAATTCCGCGGCCCCCACCCAGTTCAGAAAGCGGAAAAACCCGATGACCGTGTCGCCGCCCGGGGATTCGTACAAGCGAGGCCGCGGAAGGCCTGATCAACTCATTCGAAGTTCGACGCTAGCGGCTGCAAACACCGCCAAGAAGCTCCCTTGTCATCCCGCCGGCACAGCGGCTCCGAGGCTAACCCGATCCAGGGACACGTGGCAGCGGCGCCCGAGGATGCGTACGCCAGACCGTTTCGCCTCCGCGAGGGCGTGTGCGAATGTCGGATCGATCTCGTGAGCGGTGAGGATTCGGGTTGCATCCGGCCGTTGGAGCAGAAAGAGAACGGCCGCACTCCAGTCGCGCCGCCTGCTGATACGGGCCAGCTCGAGCACGTGCCGGGTACCGCGCGCGGTGATAGCATCGGGAAAGCGTGCGATACCGTCCTCCACCAATGTCACGCTCTTCACTTCGAGGGCGAGCCGCCGCTGCCCGCGCGCCATCAGGAAGTCGATCCGCGAGTCGCCGAGCTGCACTTCCCGTCGCTCGAGTCGCCATCCGGCAAGCTCAGGTAACGCATCGGCACTCAGGGCTGCCGCAATCAGCCGATTAGGTAAGGTGGTGTCGATCGACACGAGGGCGTCGGTTCCGGGCGTCTCTACCAACACGGCGGTCCAGCGGGTTTTCCGGTTGGGGTTTCTGGGCTCGCTTCGCAGCCACACGCGACGTCCGGGCACGAGAAGCTCATTGAGCCGACCGGGATCCGGGAGGTGAGCTCGCATCGACCGCCGTCTCCCCTGTACGCTGGCCCGCACCACGAAACGATTGGGGCGGTCCACGAAGCGAGCCTCGAGGAGCGGACCTCCCAGATGCACCGAGGGGCGGCTCACGATGGCTGGGTGTCGCCAGCAGATGCCGCAACGCGTTCGGGCTGCTGGCGGGACGCGCGACCCTGCACGAGACCCAGCACCAGAAGAACCAGCGACGTTGCGACCAGAATGGGGACGAGCGGCAGAAAGCCAAACGTCATTCTCGCCGGAACGATCTCGTAGTGGTACCCGAAGAGCAGCACCTGACCGACTCCGATGGACGCAATGCACGCTCCAGAGGTGACCCGCCTCCAGTACAGAACGGCCACCGTCGTCGGGAAGAGAATGGCGAGTCCGGTAAAGGCTTCGGTCGCGATGGCGAAGATCGTTGCCGGCGGTTGATAGGCGATGATGAGTCCCGCGATGGACAGGACGACAACCAGGCCTCGTCCCAGGTTCACCTGGGTAGCGACGGACGCCTTACGGTCCACGAAGCCGACGTAGATATCCCGTGTGAGCATCGAGCTGAGGGCCAGGAGTTGCGAGTCCATGGTCGACATGAACGCGGCCAAGGCTCCGACGGTCACGAGAGCAGAAAGCCACGTCGGAGCGTGGGCGGCCAGCATCATAGGCAGGATCTGGTCCGAGTCGTTCCCTTCGAGTCCCGGGAAGGTGAGATGCCCCAACACGCCGATGATGACAGGGCCCACGAACAAGGTGGCCGTAATCAGGGGATACAGCGTCGCGGCCACCTGGAGGGATCGGGCCGAGCCGGGTATGAAGAATCGCATGAAGACCTGCGGGAACATCGGAACGGCGAGGGCAAACAGCAGCATGAAGCTGAACCACCGCCGCGGTGTGAAAAACCCTCCCGCACCTTCCCTACTGAACAACTCGGGCCGCACCACCTGCACCTTCGTGTTCGCCTCCGTGAGGCCTCCAAGAGCATTCGCGATATACGCCACCGCCAGCACGGTGAGGACGAACATAAGCAGACCCTGGAACACGTCCGTGATGGCGACGCTTCGCATCCCACCCAAGAACACATAGAGCACCATGAACGCGGTGAGCAGCACGGCACCCCAGAAGTATGGGATGGCGTCGCCCGTGAGCTTTGACAACAGGTACCCGGCGCCGATTGGCTGCAACGCGAGGTAGGGGACGGTGAAAAACACCATGACGCCGAGGAACACCACTTGGAGCGGTCGGCTGTTCAGCCGATCGCCGATCAATTCCGGCGGCGTGATGTACCCTTTCACTTTCCCTAAGAGCCATGCCCGGTTCCCAATGAAGAAGAAGGGGAGCGCTACCAGCGCCGTGCCGAAGGATATGATCCCATAGTAGCTGTACCCGATGCGGTATCCGGCTCCCGCAAACCCGAGAAAGAAGAACGCGCTGAAGTTGGTGGCGATGAGCGTGAAGAACAGAACGAACGCACCGACCCGACGGTTAGCCAGGAAGTAGTCGTCGGGCGTGTTCTTCCCGTAGTGATACGCAACGATTCCGATCCCGATCGTCGCGAGGATGTAGGTGGCAACGATCACGTAGGCGATCATCGGTCATCACGGTCGGCATCGTCACCTTCGCCCTGCCAGTAGCGACGGCCGAAGAGGTGCACCGCCCCTGCCAGCAAGAACTGGAGGAGGACGAAATAGTAGATCCATCGGGGGAGCCGAAAGGGCCCAAACGGCTGCGGGACATCCCACCACCAGAAGTCGAGTGAGAGGACAAAGATCACGATGAAGGCGACGCCCCATTTGAGCCACGAGCGCGGTCGCGCCAGACGCGTCATCGTGTCACTGGTCCCAGTTTCTCGGGAATCCATAGTCACTCCTGGGAGCGTCTGAGGCGGCGTGCCGGTGCAAGTTGTCCAGGTTCGCTGCCGATCGCCATGGTCCGGAGGTATACTTTGAGCGAGACGGGCCCGAAAAGGGGCTCGGGAGCGCGGCTCACAGAACCCGGAGATAGTCCACGTGCCAGAAGGTCCAACACTCACGCGCCAGCAGATCAACGCCGAGCAGGCCTTCAAGTTCAACCTCATGATGCGGCGGATTCTGGCCGCCAACACTTTCTGCCGGGCGAAGTGCACGGTGGCGGGATTCACGGCGGAGCATCCACCGAGCCTCAGTCAATTGAGTCGCATTCCCTTCACCCTCAAGGCGGAACTGGTGGACGATCAGGAACGCAACCCGCCGTACGGAACCAACCTCACCTTTCCCGCCGGTGAGTATACGCGCATCCACCTCACCTCGGGGACAACGGGCCGCCCGCTTCGGTGGCTGGACACGGCGGAGAGCTGGCAATGGTGGCTCGACTGCTGGAAGGAGGTCTACCGCGCCGCGGAGGTAACGGACAAGGACCGCGTGTTCGTCGCCTTTTCCTTCGGTCCCTTCATCGGATTCTGGACCGCCTTCGAGGCAGGCCAACAGCTTGGCGTGATGATGCTGGCCGGGGGCGGACTCAGCACCCATCAGCGCATCGAGACCTTGATCGACAGCGACGCCACCGTCGTGGTCTGCACGCCCACCTATGCTCTCCGCATGGCCGACGTCGCTCGAGAGGAGGGGATCGACCTGGCGGCGAGCGCAGTGCGAACCACCATCCATGCCGGCGAACCTGGTGCGAGCGTTCCCAATGTGAAGGCCCGCATCGAGTCTCACTGGGGAGCTCGGTGCGTCGACCACGCCGGGGCCACGGAGATCGGGGCGTGGGGGTTCGGGTGTGGCGTCGAGAACCACATGCACATCAACGAGCTGGAGTTCGTGGCGGAAGTGATCGACCCCGAGACCCTGGAGCCCGCTCCGGTTCAGGCCGACAGCGTGCAGCGGGGCGAGCTGATCCTCACAAACCTCGGTCGACTCGGAAGTCCTGCCATTCGCTACCGTACGGGCGATCTCGTGGAGCTGCTAACGAGTGGGTGCCCCTGCGGGCGGGAGCTTGCGGTTTTGCGGGGGGGCGTCTTGGGTCGTATCGATGATATGATGATCGTCCGAGGGATCAACGTCTTCCCCTCTGCCATCGAGAACATCATTCGGGAGTTTGCCGAGATCGAGGAGTTCGAGGTCTCCGTGGGACAGCATCGGGAGATGGCGGAGTTGGTCATGAGGATCGAGGTGAACGGAGCGCCCGGCGACGCCGTTGCGCAGTCACTGGCGGACCGCGTGAATCGCCGGCTCAACCTCCGTCCCCAGGTCCTGCCCGTCGAGCCGGGGGTTCTCCCGCGCTACGAGCTCAAGGCACGGCGATTCAAGAGGAATACGTAGGAGTTCGTCGTCCGTTGTCCATCGCCGAGTCGCCTACTTGTTTTTCGTTAGTCACGCGCGACGGCGAAGACAGATATCAGAATGATTGACGGTCAACCGGCAAGGGACAACGGATAACGATCCTCCCGCTTATGGAAGCGCTCCTGCCTCGGCACGCGAGGAGAGGGCGGCAATTCGACGTGTATTCTGAGCGAGTCACTTTCCGTTGTCCGCCGTCGGCGAGCCGTTCTCGTTTGTTAAGTATCGCGCCGCACGACAGCGGGCGTTATCACAATGGTTGACGGTCGACCTGCAACGGACAACGGATAGCGATTCTCGTCCCTTCTATGGCACGCCGGCGGCGTCAGACTGCGCTGTACGGTGCGGCCCACGGTGCCGGCGATCATCTTCACTTTCCTGGTCGGCTACGCGACGTCTGGGACCGACGATATTGCACGCGGCGCGTCTGACCAGGCCCCATCTTGATCGTCATGTACCTCAATAATCAGGCCATCAGCAACCGCACGTAGGACTGCATGGACCCCTGGAACTCGGGTGGTTTGCGAGCGTCGTTCACCCCTCCACGGCGCAACGCGTGTGATTGCCCCCTGGAGCTGCGAAGACCCAGTGGGATCTATCCCTCGCCCTACTCGTGAGTCTTGTGGAGCACGTGACAGACCAAGTGTGCCATTTGCCACATGGAGCGTCTGGCATGAGGGCGTACCGCGGATAACTTCCTGATCCCCCAGGCGTGCTTGGCGTTGCAGAACGCCAGACGGCTTGGAGAGTACGAACGCCGATTCCCTTTATTTCGTCCTTGCCCTTCATGCCGTGTGAGCCGGCGAGGGCTCGAGCGTTGGGCACGACCTGATGTATGGATCCCACACCCCATGAGACACGACTTCGAGTACATCACGTTCGATTGCTACGGCACGCTCATCGATTGGGAAACCGGCATAGCGGAGGCCTTCTCAAAGGAATTTCGGGCGTTGGGACCGGACGTCGACCGAGAGCGCATCCTCGCGCTCCACGCGGAGATCGAGCCCCAGGTTCAGGCAGGACCGTACAAGCCCTATCGTGAGGTGCTGACTGAGGTTACACGTGCCATGGCGGCGCGACTGGAATGGTCGTTGGATCCCGCCAGGGCGGGCTTCCTGGCTGAGAGCGTCGCCCAATGGGCCCCTTTCTCAGATACCAACGCAGCCCTGGAGCGCCTTCAGCGAGCCGGCATCAAGCTGGGGATTCTCTCGAACATCGACGACGACCTACTCGAGCGTACGCTTCGGCACTTCACCTCCTCATTTGATCTCTTGATCACGGCGCAGCAGCTTCGCTCGTACAAACCGGGACACGCGCATTTCCTCGAGGCCCAGAAACATCTCGAAGGTGTCCGCTGGCTGCACGCCGCACAGAGCTATTTTCACGATGTGGAGCCTTCCGTGGCCCTGGACATTCCGGTTGCGTGGGTGAACCGGAAGCACGAGCGGGCGAGCGGCGCCGCTCGGCCTGACGCGGAGGTGGCGAACCTTGGGGGCCTTGCGGACTTGCTGGGAGCGGACTGAGAGAGGTGCCAGCGGGGCGGCTAGCATCGAGAGTCCCGTACGCTGAAGCCCGCACAACCCCTAGCACCTAAACCTAACCACCTAGCACCTAGACCCGGAGGCGATCTCATGGCACTGAAGGCCGTCATCTTGAATTGCACCCTCAAGAAATCACCCGAGGTCTCGAACACACGCGCGCTCATCGACAAGGTCGTTGGACTCATGGAGCCCATGGGCGTGGCGTCCGAGATCATTCGGGTTGTCGATCACAACGTTCCATTCGGGGTTGCGTCGAACGAGGGTGACGGCGACGAATGGCCAGCGATCCTGAAAAAGCTCATCGACGCCGACATTGTCATCATTGGAACGCCAATCTGGTTCGGCGTGCGGTCCGCAGTAGCGCAGCTCGTCATCGAGCGGTTGGACGGCACGTATGCCGAGGGTGACCCGGCGACCGGTCAGTTCCCGCTCTACAACAAGGTGGCTGGCGTGATCGTGACCGGGAACGAGGACGGCGCCCACGACGCCGCTGCCAACACGCTATTCAACCTCTCACACCTCGGCTGTGTCGTGCCGCCCAACGCCGACTGCTATTGGGTTGGAGATGCGGGACCCGGCCCCAGTTACATCCAGGCGGGAGGCGACAAGCACATGTATACCAACAAGACCGCTCGCTACATGGCGCACAACATGGTGTACATGGCCAACCTGCTGAAGGAGCACCCCTTTCCCACCAATCTGAAGCGGCTCATCGAGGAGGCGAAGGCAGCCAGCCAAGACGATTGTCCCGAACGGCACGGGGCCAGCTAGCTCCACGCTGAATGGAAAGTCTCTCCTTCCTCGTCATCGCTATTGGGATCCTCGGATTCGCGCTGATCTCCGGGCGAGTTCAGCGGAGTATCGTCACGGCACCGATGGTATTCGTGACGTTCGGCTTCGTGGTCGCGCGAGGCTTGGGCGTGGTCGAGCTGGAGATGGAAGATCCGTTGATCCAGACGCTGGCCGAACTCACCCTCGTGCTGGTCTTGTTCACCGACGCGTCGCAGATCGACCTTGGCCTACTCAGGCGAGAGCACGACCTGCCCGTCCGACTACTCACAATCGGGCTTCCAATGTGCATCGTCCTCGGCGGCCTCCTGGCGGTTGCCCTGTTCGACTTCGGGCTGTGGGAAGCAGCGGTCCTGGCGGCCATGCTGGCGCCGACTGACGCCGCCCTCGGCCAAGCGGTGGTCAGCATCCAGGAGGTTCCCGTGCGGATCCGCCAGGCGTTGAACGTGGAAAGCGGTCTCAACGACGGCATTGCGCTTCCGGTCTTCCTGCTTTTCCTCTCATTCGCCGGCGCCGCCGAGCAGGTCGCGCCGACCAGCTACTGGATTCGATTTGCAGCGCTCCAACTGATCCTGGGGCCGTTGGTGGGAATCGCCGTCGGGTATTTCGGAGGCAAGCTGGTGGAGCGCGGGTCGCGCACCGGCTGGATCAACCGCTCGTTTCAGGATCTCTCCGCGTTGGGGCTCTCACTGCTCGCCTTCGCCGTTGCCGAGCTGGTGGGAGGGAACGGCTTCATCGCCGCCTTCACGGCGGGACTCACGCTCGGGAACACGTCGCGGGCAATCTGTAGTTGTCTCTACGAGTTCGCCGAGGCTGAGGGACAGCTACTGACCCTCCTCATCTTCACGGTGTTCGGTGCGGTGATGGTCCCGCTCGCGCTCGAGCACGTGGGTTGGCGCGTGATCGGGTATGCGGTCGTGAGTCTCACAATCATCCGCATGATTCCCGCCGCGATGAGCTTGATAGGGGCACGCCTGCAACCGGACACCGTTCTGTTCCTCGGCTGGTTCGGTCCTCGGGGCATCGCCACCATTCTCTTCGCGCTGCTGATGCTCGAGCGAGCTGCCCTTTCTGGAGGCGAACAGATCCTCGTGGTGGCAATGACGACAGTGCTGCTGAGCGTATTCGCTCACGGCATCACGGCATACCCTCTGGCGAAATGGTACGCGGCACGTGCCGAGGAGATGGGGGAGGAACCCGGGATGGCGGAGCTCGAGCAGGTGAGCGAGATGCCGGTGCGAATCTCGTACGCCGAGTGACCCGACGGGATCGACTCGGCCACTCGAGCAGACCTCTCGTCGTGCGGCGAAGGCACTCCCGCGATGCGGAGCCTCGCCATACGGGCCGCACTGCCCTTCTGCAGCGGAATTGGCAGCATCATCTTCGAGTCCGCGCGGCAAACCCCTCGCGCAGATCGTCCTGGTGCGCGACGAGAACGAGTCCGACGGTAAGGGCGACGCCGAGCAACTCGACTCGGCTGGAGCGCAGCGCCATCGCAACGAAAGGTAAGACAACAATGCTGCTCAACCCGCTCAACTGGTAGCGACGCGATGTCCCGAACAAAGCGACGAAGACCGCAACGCCGATCGCGAGCAGCACAGGGTCGGCCACCAGGAGCGCCCCGATCCCGGGCCCGACCCCTTTGCCGCCACGGAAGCGCAGGGTGATCGGCCATACGTGACCCACGATCACACTGGGAACAGCCGCCCACACGGCAGCCCCATCGGGAGCAATCCGCTGAGCCAGGAGGATCGCCACCGCGCCTTTCGCGATGTCCCCGAGGAGCGTCGATACGAATCCCCAGCGTCCCAGCGCCCGTCCCGCATTCGTCGCACCGACGTTGCCGCTCCCGAGCGTCCGGATATCAACGCCGCGGATCGATCGCACCAGGAGATAGGCCGTCGGGACGCTACCAAGGAGGTATGCGGCGCTCACGGCTGCGCCAAACGCCACGGCACCGTCGGTCATCTCGACGAATGTCTCAATGTTGGAGGTTCGAGGGCCATCGAAGGATCGGGTAGTATGCAAGCAGCGGCAGAGCCTTGCTAGTGGGCCAGTACACCGTACATCCGGTTACCCGCACGTGCGGAAGAGATGAAGGAGGAAGACGGTATTGCCAGATGCACTAGCCCCCGGCGCTGAGCCCCCACCTTTCCTTATATTAGTCATATAACCAGACATGAGTCATATAACTGATATCGATAACGAGTATCGAAATCGGTTCGCCATCGCCTTTATCGTGATACTGAAGTCGCCGTCATAAACGGCATTTTAGAAGGACGGAGTCATGCGTGGCTCGATCACCGGCACTGGCCTCATTGCACTGGCACTCACGTTTGCATGCGCCAGGCGTTCCCCGGAGGCAGCCGCAGTTCCCGACCGCCCAGCGTTGCGCGTCGAGCGTCTGGCCCCGAGGGTTGGAGGGGGCCTCGACTCGGCTACCGTGCTGTCGGCCCACATCTGGTACTACATCCCCGCGCCCGATTTCGAGCCCGGTCGGTACTCGATCCTCGTCGTTTTCCAGTCAAACCGGGGCTATCGGTTCAATCGGGCTCCAGGGACCTCGATCGGGCTGACTCAACCCACCGGTGTGGTCGAATTCTCGTATCCCCTGTCCCGCATCCTCGATGATCCGCACCTGGCCCAACCGGTCTACCTCCGTCGCTCCTCGGGCGCCGGCCCGGTGGAAGCGGCTGCCGACAGTTTCCCCGAGGACCCGGGGATCGCTCCGAGGGCGGGCGGGCCGGTAATCGCCAGCTCGGAGCCCCTGTTCTTCGGCGGGAATGAACCAGCAGACGATCGCTGGACAACCCTGCGCAAGTTCGGCGAGGTGCTCACCGAATACGTTGGCGCTAGCACCCCGAAGAGCGCTCGCCCTCGTGCGCGACTCGAGCGGCCGGTTCAGCTACGGATACGGACACGGCTACCGAACCACGGAAGCCGCAGTCGACCGCGCCATGCACGAGTGCGACACAAGGAGACGGGACCGCAACCTACAGGCCCCGTGCGAGGTCTTCGCTATCGACAGCAAACTCACCGGTCTCGTTCCACCGACGCGACTCCGCCTCGCGGCCCCCGCGGACGCCCCGCAGGCGGTTGCCCGAGCGTTCTTCGACGCGCTGGAATCGGAGCGCTGGATTCACGCGGCGCGACTCATTGATCCCACCGCCGTCCAGCGGTTCCACCGCGAACGCACTCGCGCACTTGCATTCCGGCTGCCGGAGCGGATGACGGTGGACGAGATTGTGGAACAGATGATCCGACGCGACCCGGATATGCCGCGTGAGGTTGCGGAGTACCAGGCAAGGAAGACGGCCGAGGCAATGGCCGAACGCGGTTCGTTTCTCACATTCGAGTTCGCGCGCGTCCAGTCCATCGAGGAAGTCCTCCGGCTCTCGCCCGTTGAACTGACGGCACGACGTCTGGAAGCAAAGGATCCCCGATACCGATTCGCGCGTTCCAGGCAGCAGGCTCGCGCCCGTTTTCCTGACCGAGTCCCACCAGAGGCGCTGGATACCAACGCGCCGTCGGTTCGTCACACGATCACCGGCTCTGTCGCCGAGGGGGATTCACTCGCCTACGTGGTATATCGCTTCGAACAGGCCGCGCCGCGGAGCCGTCGGTTGCGGTCCGTCTCCCTCCTACCCCTCCGCCTCACACCCGCCGGCTGGCGTGTGGTCAGCCCAGATGTCGCCGGTACCGGCAGCTACGTCGGCGCTTCCTGGGGCTACTCCGGTCTCGAAGGAGACGGCGTTCCGCCGCCGTAGCGGGATACTCTGGGAGCACTGCCCGTTGGAATCCCGGCGAACTTCGTAGCGTAGGGCGAGGTTTGCTATTGTACAGAATTATTTGTATAATGATCGCATGGCTCGAGACGTTCTCTATATCGAATCGGTCGACCAGGCCGGCGTGATGCTCAAGCCCAGGCGGATCGAGATGCTGCGGCTGATGGGTGAGCCACGCACCTGCCCCGGGCTGGCCGAGATCTTCGAAGAGACGCCGCAGAAGGTCTACTACCATGTGAAGGCGATGGAGCGGGCGGGCCTGGTCGAGCGGGTGGGTGAGCGGCAGGTCCGGGGGGCCGTCGAGGGATTCTATCAGGCCCGGGCCCGCTCGTACTGGCTGGCGCCCAATCTGGTGCGGAGCCTCGGCGGGGTGACGGCGGGGCGGGACCGGGCAAGCCTCGCTGTGCTCTGCGCTCACGCCGCGCAGATGCTCGCCGATACCGGTCGGCTGGCACAGACCGCCGCCGAGGGGGAGCACGTCCCTTCCCTTTCACTGGCAGCCGAGATCGCGCTCCCCGATGTTCGGCGGCGGAACGAGTTCCTCACCGAGTTGAATGAGACGTTTCAGCGGTTGACCCGAGAGTACGGTTCCCGAAATGGCGACGATGCCGGAGAGAACTTCCGGGTCACGTTGACGTGTTATCCAAGACCAGGCGAGGAGGCGGCGTGAGCAAGGTTCTTCATGTGCAGCAGACGGTCACCGCGCCGAGGGCGCGCGTCTTTCGCTCTCTCACCGAGAACGCCGATGTGTCTTTGAGCGACGACCGCTACGACTTCTGGGGACGATTCACGCCCGAGGCGCCTGTACGGGAAGACGGCCATCACGTGATCGAGCGTGCCGAGCCCGGGGCGTACCTCCGGTTTCGCTGGCACCTCCGGGGGAACGATACCACCGTGGACATCCGGTTGGTGGAGCGCGGTTCCGAGACCGTTGTCGATGTGCGGCACCACAGTATTCCTCCTAGCGGCGAACCGGGCATGGCGGGATACGCGATTGCCCTTCACCGTCGCTTTCGCTCGTACGGTACTTGACTGTACGCTATCGTAGCAGGTCGCGGCAGCCGCGGCTGACGCCTCGTTCTGAGACCGCGCGCACTCACTGCTTTGCGGTGCCCGCCGTCTCGGCTTCGAGCCTCCGCTCGATCTCACGTGTGATGTGCATCGAGCAGAACTTGGGGCCGCACATGGCGCAGAACTCCGCCGACTTGAAGTACTCGTCCGGCAGCGACTCGTCGTGGAGCTCGCGGGCGCGCGCGGGATCCAGAGACAGTCTGAACTGTTCCTTCCAGTCGAACGCGAACCTCGCGCGTGACAGCGCATTGTCGCGGTCTTGTGCGCCAGGCCGTCCTCGGGCGATATCGGCGGCGTGGGCGGCAATCTTGTAGGCAATCACCCCTTCCCTGACCTCGGCGGCGTTGGGCAGGCCAAGGTGTTCCTTGCACGTCACGTAGCAGAGCATGTCGGCCCCGTACCATCCGATCATGGCCGCACCGATGGCCGAGGTGATGTGGTCGTAGCCGGGTGCGATGTCGGTCACGAGGGGCCCCAGTGTATAGAACGGGGCCTCGTGGCATATCTCTTTCTGCTTCCGGACGTTCATCTCAATCTGCTGCATCGGAATGTGTCCGGGCCCTTCGATCATCACCTGGACGTCCTTGGCCCAGGCCCGTTCGGTAAGCTCGCCCAACACCTCGAGCTCGGCGAACTGCGCCTTGTCGCTGGCGTCAGCGATGGACCCTGGGCGTAGCCCGTCACCCAACGAGAGCGTCACGTCGTAGGTGCGCGCGATCTCGAGAATGCGGTCATAGCCCGTGTACAGGGGGTTCTGCGCATGGTGGTGCGTCATCCAGTACGCGAGAAGCGACCCACCGCGGGAGACGATTCCTGTCACGCGGCCGAGGGCCAGTGGGACGTGCTCTCTGAGGATCCCGCAGTGCACAGTGACGTAATCAACGCCCTGTTTCGCCTGATGCTCGATCACGCCGAGCAAATCATCGGCGGTGAGATCTTCGACCTGCTTCACTTCTGTTACCGCCTGGTAGATGGGCACGGTGCCGATGGGGACCGGCGAGGCGTCGATGATCGCTTGGCGAATTCCGTCGATGTTCCCACCGGTTGACAGATCCATCACCGTGTCGGCGCCGTAGTGCACGGCATGGTGGAGCTTGTCCAACTCCTGTTGGATATTCGATTCCACGGCCGAGTTGCCGATGTTCGCGTTGATCTTGACGCTCGCCGTCTTGCCGATTGCCATCGGATCGAGCTTCCCCGCTAGGTGACTCACGTTGGCCGGAATGACCAGGCGGCCCCGGCCCACCTCGTCGCGCACTGTTACGTCGGATAGGTTCTCCCGCGCGGCGACACGCTGCATTTCTGGAGTGATGGTACCCTGCCGGGCGTGATACATCTGGGTAGCGCACGTCATCGGGTTCGTCCCTCGCAATGATGGGCAGTGCGGCGTGAGGACTCGGAAGTGGGAACACCGCTGGGGGCACCGTGTCGCGTACGGTTTCCCATGACAACGAAGCGGCCCACGACAGGCCGGCAAGCACGGGTACGCGGGCGGATGTCTGGTTGCAGGTTCGACTCCCTACGCCGGTGTGAGCCGGATCAGGTTCAAAGGGTTTGATCTCAGCCTGCCCGTGGGTTCTGGCAGGCACCCCTGTCATTGCTGAAGTGTAGTGACGTGTATGAGATTATGCCACGGCTGTGGGCGCGAGGCGCCCCGAGGATTGACCGGAGGATTCCGACCTATGCGGCATGTGCTCATTGTTGGCTTGCTCATCGTCTGGAGCGTCCCGGTGGTGGCGCAACCGGCCCCCGCCACCACGCACCCGCCGGTGCGGGTGCTGCTCGTCACCGCTCATCCGGACGACGACGCCGCCTTCGCGGGTGCCGTTTACCAGATCACGCACCAGCTCGGTGGTGTGGTCGACCTGGCACTCGTCACCGACGGCAGCGGTGGCTATCGCTTCGCCACGCTTGCGGAGCCCATCTACGGGCTCGAACTCACCAACGAGGAAGTAGGACGACAGTATCTGCCGGCCATCCGCAAGCGTGAGCTCATGGCGGGTGGGGCCATCGTGGGAATCCGCAATTACTTCTTTCTCGACCAATACGACCACGGGTTCACGCTGAATGCGGACACGGTGCTCACCGCCGTGTGGGACTCGGTTGTCGTTCGCCGGCGGCTCACACACATCATGGAGCGCGGGCGGTACGACGTGGTGATCGGGCTGCTTCCCTTCCCTCAGATGCATGGTCATCACAAAGCAGCGACGATCTCGGCGCTGCGCGCGGCGCAGTCACTCCCGACCGACCGGCGTCCGGCGGTGCTGGGCGGTTTCCCGTGCACCTTCAACGACGAGCCCATCACGTTCGATGGGCTTCCCAGCTATCCCCTCTCGGCCGTGACGGGTGGCGAACCGCTGGCTCGGTTCGACCTCATGCAGAAGTTCGGCGAGGACGACCGGCTCGACTTCCGCATCGTGGTCAACTGGGTGATCGCCGAGCACAAGTCTCAGGGGACGATGCAGCTCCTGGTGAATGGTATCGCCCAGGAGTGTTACTGGTATTTCGACGTCAACGGGCCGAGCCGGCGAGACGCGGTGGCGGAGATGTTCGAGGCGTTGCGTGTGACGAAGGACGAATGACCTGTCGCAAGGATCTATCCCGCCCGGGGAGGTTCTGGTTCCGTCGACGAGGGCTTGGCAAGCGGCTGTTCACGCCGGAGTTTAAGCGGGAGCAGATCGGGCGGGTGGTGCGGGGTGAAGTGACGATGGCTGAGTTGAGTCGCGAGTTGGAGGTCTCGCCGTCCCTGGTGCGGCGGTAGAGGCGGTTGATGGAGGAAGGCAGTCAGACGGCCGTGGCGGCGGATGGCGAGGTCGTCCCGGCGTACAAGCTCAAGGAGGCGGAGCAGCGCATTCGGGAGCTGGAGCGGGCGTTGGGGCGGAAGACCATGGAGAACGAGATTCTGCGGGCGGTGCAGGAGGAGATAAAAAAAAGACCCGGCTACTACGGCGCGTCCACGCGGTGAGCTCGCACCCGGTGGCGGTGATCTGTCGTGTGCTGGGTGTGAGTCGGAGTTCGGCCTATCGGGCTGCTGCGCCGCGGGGGCCGCGCTACCACCGCACGGACGACGAGCGAGTAGCGGGCCAGATTCGGGTCGTGGTCAAGCGC
>JBDHDH010000096.1:0-15124 GCA_039591615.1 Gemmatimonadota bacterium
AACGGTGAGGATCTCCACGGGGATGACCCGGAAGACCGCCACGGGGCCTCTCCGATCCCGAGCCGCGTTCACGCGGAACCGTGCGAGGCCGGGGAGCTCGTAGCCGAAGTCCGTATCTCCTGTTTCCTGCCATTCCTCGCGATTGCGATCGGGCAAGATGGCGTGGAGCATGCGGTCGAGCTCTTCCGCCGCGAGCGCACCGTCTCCCTGACGAGCCATTTCGCCGTGCGTGCGAAAGATCGGGGGCTCTCCGACCCTGAGATGGAGATCGGAGCCCCCCGAGCCGACCAAGGATGCCAATAGCTCGGTGAGACGTCCCGCATCGGGCTCGCTGACGCCAACGGATGGGGCTGCCTCCGAAGCCGGCCTGATGACAGCGACGACACCGCCATTGATGGGGGTGACCTGGACTCGGACGGCCGCCGGGCCACCTTCATAGCCGAACTCGGTTTCAGCAGTTCCGTCGAGTCTGCCTGCCACGTCCGGCGGGGCGACTTCCGTGATGAGAGATGAGAGCCGAAATCTGACGGTCGCTGATGGCCTGCTTGCTCAGCCTCCTGGCCTGTCCGGCCTTGACTAAGACGACGGGCTCGTCGGGTTCGAAGCGGAGCTGCTCGGCCTGCTCCTCGAGGAGACGTTTGATGAAAGGATCGAGCTTGGCCCCCATCAATCACTCCTCTGTCGGTCGCACATACAGCACGTGATTGTGATTCACATAGTGGATTGTCCCGCCGTCAGAGACGGCGAAAAAGGGATCGGGCACTTCGTTCAGGTAATCCAGAACTCGAGAACGGGCAGCTGGCAACTCCATCGTCACCGTTCCTGTTACCGAAGAGCCGTCAGCGAGTGCGACCTCGACGCGCACGTGCCTAGCCGGTCCCTGCCCCTCGGGATCGCCCGACGTATCCCCCGCTGCGGCGGAGAGACGCATCGTCTGAGCCTTCGTGATCAGAAGCACCTGCCCGTCCTCATCAGTGCGGAACGGGAACACCGGCTCCCCACGATTCAGCATGTCCAGCGGTGTCTCCCTCCCGGTGTGGAGCGGTGTCCGCGGTATGAGAAAGATGACGCCCCCCAAAGTCTCACCGTGCGCGAGTAGGAGCGTTGCCTCGAGAGTGCTGCGAGGCACGGAAAACTCGGATAGGGGCTGAGTCGTCATCGGCTCCATAAGATAACGATGAAACCAAAGGCGGGGGCTCCGACGCACGCCGGCAGCGGCAGACCCGTGGACTGCCCCCCGTCGATTCCCATATCAACCGTTCAATAGGGGTTCATCGGCTCTTCATGCCCAAACCTTTAGGCATAGACTGCAAAATCAGGAGTGAGAAGTGAACACGATCGTCTTGATTCTCGGTGGAGCCGTCGTCCTAGGCGGATGCCTCTTGGGCGCCGTGGCTCTGGCATACATGGTCGGAAGTGACGTTGGACGGGTCGTGCAGCGGCTTCGTGGCGAGCCAGCGAAGATCCGTTGCCCCCACACCGGCCAATTGATGCGCGTACGGATTGGTCGCGGCCCGGACTTGTCGCCTCGAATCTTCTGGTGTGAGCGCTTCGCGGACGACCAAGTGCGCTGCTTTGCTTCGTGCGTGGCCGAGCCGCGCAGAGGGGGACGCGCGGCCTGAGCTGACGCTCTGCCGGCCAGCGTAACACCCGATACTCGCACGTGGGTGGAATGCCTCGTCAATGGGGGCAGGTGCCCTTGTGCCTCCGTGCCTCGCCTCACCCGATCGAGGGCGCCCACCAGAATTCGCCTGACTCCCCGAGCGACGGACACGGGCCGCGAGCCATCCAACCACCAGGATGACCCCTGCGGCGATGAGGTTTGGGGGGTAAGTACCCAATCGTTGGGACATATCGCGCCGGAAAACCCACGCTGACTGACTATCGTACCTTCCCCTAGATGTTCGTCCTGTTACCCAGCGTCGTCGTCCAGGGTCGCCGTTGGAGACGCTGGTTGGGGCTGTCGCGGGGATGGGACGGCCAGCTGGCCTAACGCTGGCTCCTGGTACCGGTGTCGCCGGCCCGACGCGACCCGTCGACGGGGCGTGGGGGCGGGCGGACCGTGTGCCCCCTGCGGGTGGTGAGCCATTGCCAGCCGATGCCCATCCCGAGAAGCCCCAGGCCAGCCTGCCAGATGGCAGGTTCCAGCGAGAAGGCCAGCAGGAGGCAAGCCCCAAGCACGGTGAGCGCGACGCCGCGGGGAAGACGGCGCCATCCGTCTGGCAGGCGGGCTGCGGCGAGATTAGCGATGGCGTAGTACATCAGCAGCGTGAACGCACTGAGCGACCAGGTTACCCGTACGTCCCGGGTGAGGACGAGGCCGGCGACGGCAAGCACGGAGAGCGCAACCGCGGGCGCAGGCATACGTTGTTGTGGGTCCGCCGGCCCAAAGACATCCGTGGGGTTACCCCGAGGCCCCAGAACGTCGAGCATCCGCGCCAGATCGAAGAGCAGATTCCACAACATCCCGGTCAAGGCGATCACGGCCACGATGGCTACGCCCGTCGTGACGCCTGGGAGGACGACTGCCCGTCCGATATCGAACAGGGGAGCCCCGGTCTCCTCGGTGGCTCGGGCGAGCGCCCCCGGGCCGAGGGTGCCGAGCCCGACTGCTCCAACGACGAGATAGACCGTTGTGGCGATTATCACCAGCGGCACGACGGCACTTCCCTGATGGCCTGTGTCCGTGCTCTCCGCCGCACTCCTCCCCAGTCCGGCATAGGCAACCAGCATGACCGCTGTGGCATGCGAGAGAGGAGCGAGACCAGCCACGGTCCAGCTTGCGGGGGCGAACGGGGCCCCCAAGTCCGTGGCGCCGGTTACTGCACCGTACAATCCGGCGAGCGCAAGGAGCGCGACTCCGACGAGCACCGCGACGGCAATGACGGTGGTGACGCCAGCCGGGCGGCGCAGCCCCCCCAGTATCGGCATGCTCAGGATGCCGACGGTCGCGAGGGCCACGGGGATTCTCCAGATCCCGTCGAACGTTTGGAGGACCATGAGGAGGTATCCCGCCAGTCCAAGCGCGGCCGTTGCAGCGGCCGCGGTCTTCGCGCACACCAGCATCCAGCCACCGACAAATGCTAGCGACGGCGGGAACGCGCCGGTGCCCTCGTCGCGCCCGGTCGTGTTCGAGTGAGTGGCAAGCTGGGCAGTTGACAAACCGTTGCACGCAGCCACCATGGCTGCCAGCGCAATTGCCAGCAGGACTCCCGGGCCGGCGACTTCTGTGGCGACACCGAAGCCGACGAAGATGCCGGTTCCGAGAATAAAGCCCAGGTGCTGAAGACGGATTCCTTCGGAGCCTGAGCCCTCCGGCGCGGGCCGTCGGGACACTCGATAGGCCACGTGACCGGCGTACGTGCCGCGATAGGACGAGTGCGTGCGTGACTGGGACATGGGAGTGGTGGCAGGGACTCACGACGCAACTCCTGGACCATTGTGACTGCACACGCGATCCAATGTGTGTTGGTCACGCGAGACAGCTCGTCGGCGAACTCGCCACTCCCGATGTCCGTATCGCGGTCCATCGCTGTGTTGTCTCACCGAAAAACGGGAGGAGACCGCGGGCGCTGACTACGCTTCTCCACCGACCAGGAGCACGGCTGCACCGGTGACGCGTCCCTCCCGCAGGTCGGTGAGAGCCTCATTTGCGTTCGGCAGCGAATAGGGCTGCGTGTCTGTCCGGACGGACGCCGCGGGCGCGATTCGGAGGAATTCTTCCCCGTCGCGGCGTGTCAGATTGGCAACCGAACGAATGACGCGTTCGCCCCACAGTATGCTGTAGGGAAAGGACGGGATGTCACTCATATGAATTCCAGCGCAGACAACCGTCCCACCGGGCCGACAGTGACGCAGCGCGAGAGGTACGAGGGGCCCCACGGGAGCGAAGATGATCGCCGCGTCGAGCGCCTCCGGAGGATTCTCGTCGGATCCTCCGGCCCACTCGGCTCCCAGCGACCGAGCGAACTCCTGGCCCGTGGCGTCCCCTGGCTTCGTGAACGCAAAGAGGCGGCGTCCCTGGTACCGGGCCACCTGTGCCATGATGTGGGCTGCAGCCCCGAACCCGTAGAGTCCCAGCCTTCGCGCCTCGCCGGCAGCGACCAGCGATCGATACCCGATGAGTCCTGCGCATAGCAGTGGTGCCGCCTGCAGGTCGGAGTACCCATCGGGAATGGGGAAACAGAACCTGCCGTCCGCAACCGTAAACTCGGCGTAGCCACCGTCGATCTGGTATCCCGTGAATCGGGCTCGCTGGCAGAGGTTCTCTCTCCCAGAGCGACAGTACTCGCATTCTCCGCAAGTCCAGCCGAGCCAAGGGACGCCGACGCGATCACCGACTTTGAATCGTTCCACCGCGCTTCCGATCTCCACCACCTTCCCAACGATCTCGTGCCCCAGCACGAGAGGGAGTCTTGGGTCGGGGAGATCGCCGTCGGCGACATGCAGATCAGTTCGGCACACGCCGCAGGCAGAGACTGCGAGGAGTACCTGGCCCGGTCCGGGTTCGGGCTTCCCGATGTTCGATTCCTGCAACGGCCGATTGGGAGCCTCTAGCACCATGGCACGCATGGTTTGATCTGTCATGGGACGCCGCGGTCTCGGCATGGTGGTCAGGGTGACATCGCTCCGTTAGTCTAATGTGATGCGAAGCTTCGTCGGCACCAGCGGATACTCGTATAAGGAGTGGAAGGGCAGCTTCTATCCCGAGAAGCTACCAGCACCCCAGATGCTCCGTTACTACGCGGAGCGTCTCAATACGGTGGAGATCAACAATACGTTCTATCGCATGCCCACTGAGAAAGTGCTGCTGCAGTGGGCGGAACAGGTGCCGGAGGGGTTCACCTTCGTCCTGAAGGCGTCCCGCAGGATCACTCACCTGAAACGCTTGAAGGACGTCGATGACGAAACGGCGTATCTCCTGCGGACTGCGTCGGTGCTCGGCGACAAGCTGGGGCCAATGTTATTCCAGCTACCGCCGAGCATGAAGAAAGATATCCAGCGGCTGCGCGCGTTCCTGGATCTCCTCCCGTCCCGCTGGCTCGCCGCCGTGGAGTTTCGTCACGGCTCGTGGTTCGATGACGAAGTGTCTGACACGCTTCGGTCCCGCAACGTGGCATTGGCCATCGCGGAGACCGAGGACACTGCCGTTCCTTTCGTCTCCACAGCCGACTGGGGGTACTTGCGACTCCGTCGGGAGGACTACGATGCCTCCGACCTCTCTGGATGGGCGAAACGGGTGACGGCACAGCCGTGGGAGGCGGCCTACGTGTTCTTCAAACATGAGGAGGAAGCCAACGCGCCCAAGTTTGCGGTGGAATTCAAGAGCTTCCTGGCGGAGTAGCCCCGTCGGTCCGATGGGGCCGTGCTTGCCTACTCCCGTCTCTTCCATCGGTCGAGGAGTCGCCGTTCCTTCTTAGTGGGTCTTCCCTTCCCCTTGAACTCGAACGTTCGTCGGGCCTGAAGCTCGGCGCTCACACGTTCTCTCGCGGCGAGGCTCTCCGGTGTCTCGGCATAGAGGTCTGCGGCTTCCGCCGGGCGCCCGCGTCGCTCGGCGAGTCCCTGGACAATGACCGCGTATTCGTAGATGCCCTTCCGGATCCGCAGCGCGTCGCCCACCTGTACCATCTTGGAGCGCTTCACCCGCTGACCGCTCAGGTGGACCTTGCCTCCCGCGATGGCGGCGGCCGCGAGAGATCGCGTTTTATAGAACCGCGCCGCCCAGAGCCATCGATCCAAACGGACGCGCTCCGGAGCGTGAGGCCCAGGCTGCGAGACCATCTCAGGCGCCCAGGCCGCTGGCGGTCGGTCCTCTTGTCATCGACGGCCGCTCTGTGGCGGTCTCGTGATCACTCTCGCACGGCACGGGCGAGGGTGTCATGATGCGAGTCCATGAGGGTACGAAGGTACGTGCCGATCTCGTCGGCGCTGTCGAACCCCGCGGCTTTGGCAGCCGCTTCCCGTCGGTCTGCCGGGATATCGGCACTGTCCGAGAAGTGCTTGATGTCCCGATAGACACCTATGGTGAATAGGTCCCACGCCGCTCCGGCCACTCTCTCGAAGATCAGGTTCTCCGGTCGATCGAGGGCGGCAAGATAGGCATTCTCCATCTCACGCTCGCGTTTGAGATCCGCGTATTTCCCAGGAAGGACGATGAACATCTCGACGTGGTAGAATTCACCGCCCCCAAACGCTGCCGCCACCTCCTCCAGAGGCGGCCCCGCTACGAAGACCTCTTCGCGCCATGCAACATGCCTCCGTGCCTTGCCATCGAATGCCCCGAGGGTGTGGGCGGTTTCGCGCGCCACCCGCTCCCGCCGCGTCACCCGCTCCCGCTGGTAGTAACGGGCGAAGCTGCCCATTGGAAAGATCACCATGAGGTCCCAATGATCTCCCTGGCTGTGTCGCATGATGAAGGGCGGATGGTCCCCCACTGCCTCGTGGTAGGAGCGCCGATCGCGATACGTGTCGATGACTTCGAGGAGCGAGCCGGGGGAAGCTCGGAGGAGAACAGCCTTGTAGAGATATCCACTGTCGGCGCTCTGTGATGTAGCGAGTAGGAGTCCTGCTATCAGCGTTCCAATCATGACAAGCTCCGCGGAAGATTGGATGGGACGCGAGAAGGTCATCGGCTGTCGCAGTCATCGCAACCCGAAGGGACAAAGGTATCTTTTCCACCATGGAAATCGCCCTGGTCACGTGCGCCGCACTGCCCGGCCTCCATCGCGACGATCGCGTTCTGCTGGAGGCTCTTCGGCAGAGCGGCTTCGATGCGCAGCCTGTCGTATGGGAGGATACGTACCAAGATTGGCGGGAGCCGCAGCTCTGCGTCATCCGATCGGCATGGGATTACGCGTTTCGGCGGGACGCGTTCATCGCCTGGGCGAAGTCGGTCGCAGCCGATACGGCGCTCTTGAACTCGGCGGGTGTCGTGGAATGGAACACGCACAAGCGCTATTTGCTGGATCTGGCTCATCACGGCGTGCCCGTCGTGCCAACGCACCTTCTCGAGGTCGGCAGCCGAGTCGATGTTGCGGCGCTCCTGGTGCGTCTCGGCTGGCAGGAAGTGGTCATCAAGGCCGCCGTCGCCCAGTCGGGGCGGTACGCGATGCGCGTGAGCAGGCAAGAGGTCTCCAAAGGGCAGGCGCATCTGGATCGGCTGCTTCCGCATGAAGCCATGTTGGTTCAACCCTATCTGATGGCCGTCGAGCAACAGGGCGAGCTTTCGGTGATGTTCATCGATGGCGCGTTCACGCATGCGGTGCGGAAGGTACCGGCGGCCGGCGATTTCCGCGTGCATGAGGACCACGGCGGGAGCGTTGCCTGCGTGCGCCCAACGTCCCCCGAGCTCGACACGGCGCGCGCAGCTCTCGATGCGGTGGGCGAGCCCGTGCTCTACGCGCGGGTCGATATTGTCCCGGATATGACAGGGAACCCCGTGGTGATGGAGCTCGAGCTGGTGGAACCGGAGCTGTTCTTCGAACGGTCAATCGAGGCGGTGGAGCGCATGGTGTCTGGAATCCGACGGCGGATCGGCCAGTGACGAAGCGGCGTCGGGCCGGAACCGATAGATGCCCACGCCGCGGGAGTGGGCTGATCACCTCGGAGCCCACGAGGCGGCGGTGACCTCGGATTCCTAGAGCTCGCCTACGCCAGTCCAGCATCTTGTTCAACTTGCCCGGCCACTGAGAGCCCGTGTATCATCCGGCGGGTCGGTGACCCGGAGGGGGAAACGAGATGCGCCGTGCCATCTTGCTGTATCGTTCTTCGGTGGGAAAGAAGGTGGTGATGGCCGTAAGCGGGCTCATCCTCTTTCTCTTCGTGGTGGGGCACATGGTGGGGAACCTCAAGATCTTCCAAGGCCCAGAGAAGTTCAACGCTTATGCCGAATTCCTGCGCGACGTCGGTGCGCCGGTCTTGGGGCACTCCCAGTTCCTGTGGGTTTTCCGCATCGTGCTTTTGTTGGCAGTCGGGCTGCACATCGTAGCGGCCATCCAGCTGACTCGGATGAGTTGGGAGGCACGCCCCGTGCGGTACAAGCGCGCCCTCCAGCCGGATGCCTCGACATACGCCTCTCGGACGATGCGATGGGGCGGTGTTATCATCGCCGCGTTCGTCACCTATCATCTCCTCCACTTCACCGTGGGGACAGTCCATCCGGAGTTCGTGGCTGGATCGGTCTACGAGAATGTTGTGGTGGGTTTCCAGAACTGGATGGTGGCCGGCGTATACGTGGCGGCCATGGCGGTGCTCGGACTCCACCTGTACCACGGTGTGTGGAGCACCTTCCAGACTCTGGGGACCAACAACCCAACGCAGATCCGATTCCGTCGGCCAATCGCTGCGGCCGTGGCCATCGTACTTTTCCTTGGGTTTATCGCTGTTCCGATATCAGTGTTGACCGGAATCGTGCGGTAAGGGGGAGCGGGTCCAGCATGGATCTCATGGCGAAGGTTCCGGGCGGTCCTATCGAACAAAAGTGGGATCATCACAGGCACAACCTCAAGCTGGTCAACCCGGCCAATAAGCGGAACTACGACATCATTGTCGTCGGGACTGGCCTGGCTGGGGCGTCAGCGTCGGCTACGCTCGCCGAGCTCGGTTATAACGTCAAGGCTTTCTACTTTCACGACAGTTCGCGTCGCGCACATAGCATCGCTGCGCAGGGCGGAATCAACGCAGCAAAGAACTACCAGAACGACGGTGACAGCGTCTGGCGGCTGTTCTACGACACGGTCAAGGGCGGGGACTTCAGGTCGCGGGAGGCGAATGTTTATCGCCTAGCGCAGATCAGCCTCAACATCATCGATCAGTGCGTGGCGCAGGGCGTGCCCTTTGCGCGGGAGTACGGTGGCCTGCTCGCCAACCGATCCTTTGGTGGGGCACAGGTGTCCCGCACGTTCTACGCCCGCGGCCAGACCGGCCAGCAGCTCCTGCTCGGTGCCTACCAGGCATTGCAGCGACAGGTGGCGGCTCGGAAGGTCCAGTTGTTCGCTCGCAGCGAGATGCTCGATCTCGTCGTGGTGGAAGGGAAGGCGCGTGGGATCGTCGTCCGGGACCTGGTGAGTGGAAAGGTCGAGTCTCACAGTGGCCACGCGGTGGTCCTCGCAACCGGCGGATATAGCAACGTCTACTTCCTCTCGACCAACGCCAAGGGATGCAATGTCACGGCTACGTGGCGTGCGCACAAGCGTGGTGCCGCGTTTGCCAATCCCTGTTTCACCCAGATTCACCCCACGTGCATACCGCCCAGCGGGGACTATCAGTCGAAGCTCACGCTGATGAGCGAGTCGCTCCGCAACGACGGGCGGATCTGGGTTCCAAAGAGCCCGGTTGGCTCTCGTGCACCAAATGAGATTCCTGAGGCGGAGCGGGACTACTATCTGGAACGGCTCTATCCCAGCTTCGGGAACCTCTCGCCGCGGGACATTGCCTCCCGCCGAGCCAAGGAGGTCTGCGACGAAGGTCGTGGGGTGGGCCCTACTAGCACTGGCGTGTATCTGGATTTTCGGGACGCCATCCACCGGTTGGGTCGAAAGGTGATCGAGGAGCGGTACGGGAATCTCTTCGAGATCTATCAGCAAATCACCGGAGAGGATCCCTACGAGGTGCCGATGCGGATTTACCCGGCACCGCACTACACGATGGGAGGGCTCTGGGTCGACTACAACCTCATGAGCACGATCCCCGGCCTCTTCGTCATCGGCGAGGCGAATTTCTCCGATCACGGCGCCAACCGGCTCGGCGCGAGCGCACTGATGCAGGGGCTGGCAGATGGCTACTTCGTCCTGCCGTACACCATCGGGGATTATCTGGCGCAGACCGATTTCGATGCCATCGATGAGGTGCATTCGGCGTTTCGAGCAGTGGAGCAGGAAGTGGGCGCCAGAGTCGAGAAGCTTCTCGCGGCGAATGGGAGTCGAACCGTGGATTCATTCCACCGCACCTTGGGCCGATTGATGTGGGACCGGTGCGGCATGTCACGAAACCGAGCCGGGCTCGAGGACGCGATGCAACAGATCGGCGAGCTCCGTGACGAGTACTGGAACAATGTTCGCGTCACGGGGCGTGCAGAGGATTTCAATCAGTCCGTGGAGAAAGCCGGCCGCGTGGCTGATTTCCTCGAATTCGCCGAATTGATGTGTCACGATGCCCTCGCCCGCGAGGAGTCGTGCGGCGCGCATTTCAGAGAAGAGTACCAGACGCAGGAAGGTGAGGCGAAGCGCGACGACGAACACTACGCGTACGTCGCAGCCTGGGAGTTCACCGAAGTGGGGCGCCCACCACGGTTTCACAAGGAACCGATGGTGTTCGAATACGTCGCGCTGGCGCAGCGGAGTTACAAGTAATGAACCTCGTACTTCATGTTTGGCGACAAGCTGGTCCATCTGATCACGGCAGGTTTGTGCGCTACGAGGCAAAGGATGTGAGTCCGGACATGTCCTTTCTCGAGATGCTGGATGTAGTCAACGAGGAACTGATCGAGAAGGGCGAAGACGCCGTTGCCTTCGAGCACGACTGTCGCGAGGGAATCTGTGGAACCTGCGGAGTGGTCATCAACGGCTCTCCCCATGGGCCGCAGCGGGCCGTGACGACGTGCCAGGTGCATATGCGGTCCTTCCGCGACGGTGACGCAATCTGGATAGAGCCATGGCGCGCCAAAGCCTTCCCCGTGATCAAGGATCTCGTGGTCGATCGGAGCGCGTTTGACCGCATCATCGAGGCAGGTGGGTACGTCTCCGTTCGCACAGGGAGCGCCCCGGATGCCAATGCCATCCCTATCGCCAAGCCAAGCGCCGAAATGGCGTTTGATGCCGCGACGTGTATCGGGTGCGGCGCATGCGTGGCGGCCTGTCCCAACGCCTCCGCTATGCTGTTCACGTCGGCCAAAGTGTCCCATTTGGGCTTGTTGCCACAGGGGCAACCGGAACGATACAGTCGCGCCGTGAGGATGGTCGCCCAAATGGACGCGGAGGAATTCGGGAGCTGCACGAACCACGCTGAGTGCCAAGCCGCCTGCCCCAAGGATATCAGTGTGGACTACATCGCGAGGATGAATCGCTACCTGATCTACACGGCCGTAGTCAGTACCGGGTTGGAGGAATAGTCGCTCGGATGGAACGGGCGGGTGGGCGCATCCGCGGGTTGACCCACGCCTTTCAAATCTGTGGATAACACAAACCCGAAACGCGTCCCCACCTTCTGGCGCAACTTCGGTCCCGGCTTGTTGTGGGCAGCCGCCGCCATCGGCGTGTCGCACCTGGTGCAGTCGACCCGGGCTGGGGCGCAAGCCGGCTTTGGCCTCTCGGGCGTGATCCTGGTCGCCTTCGTGCTCAAGTATCCGTTCTTCGAGTTTGGCCCGCGCTACGCTGCCGCGACGGGAGCGAGTCTCGTTGAGGGGTACCGACGAATCGGAACGTGGGCCCTCGTGCTTTACTTGGGTATCACGTTGGCCACGGCGGGGATCGTCCAAACGGCCGTGGTGCTGTTCACGGCGTTCCTCCTCCAATATGTCTTTGGCCTCGGTTGGTCGATCGCGCTGGTTGCCGGCCTCCTTGTGCTGGCGTGCGCCCTGCTCCTCTGGATTGGACGCTTTCGCGTCCTGGATCACACGATCAAGGTCATCCTCGTCCTGCTCGCGCTGTCCACCATGGCGGCGGCAGTCGTCACGCTCCCACGGGCGGACATGACGACCTTCCGTATCTGGCCAGGGGACGCGCTTGGGACACTGGTTCCCTACGCATTCCTCCTCGCTCTCGTGGGGTGGATGCCCTCGGGGCTCGATGTCTCCGTGTGGAGCTCGCTCTGGACCCTGGCGAAAGACCAGACGGTGGGGAGCAGGGCGTCCGTGAAGACTGCCAAGCTGGATTTTCTCATCGGGTACGTCGGGACCGCGGCTCTGGCATTCGCGTTTCTGACGTTGGGTGCGGGAGTGATGTTTGGATCCGGTACGGAATTCAGCCGAGTCGGAACTGTGTTCTCAACGCAGCTCGTCGATCTCTATAGTCGCACCCTGGGGACGTGGACCCGGCCCATCGTCCTGGTTGCCGTGACCACGACGATGTTGTCGACTTCCCTCACGGTCATCGACGGATTCCCGCGTGCCATCGACCGCTCCTTCGCCAAATTGTTTGCCGCCGATCCTCAGGCCACCGCGGATCCTGCAGTGGGCCCGGTGTACTGGACCGGCATGGCCGCGCTTGGCGTCACCACCGTCGTGGTGCTGGGGCGGTTTGCGGGCAACCTGACGACCATGGTGGATTTCGCCACGACCGTCTCTTTCCTGACCGCGCCAATTCTGGGCTTTCTGAACCTGAAGGCGGTGACGGCCCCGGAAGTCCCGGCAGAACATCGGCCAGGAAGGACGATGCTCGCTCTGTCGTGGACCGGTCTGGTGTTGTTGGGTGGGACTGGGGTTGTGTACCTGGCCTGGCGAGTGTCGTAAGAGCCGTGGGACTCTCGAGGCCCTTGCGAAGGTCGACCCTGACACGCACTGGATGGGTCGAGTGGGACGTGCCTCCATTGGCCCCGTAGATGGCCGTCGTTCAACTCCGAGGCCCTCGCCCGCGGTTCGGCTCGAGGCGGTAGCCCACCTTCCGCACGGTCAAGATGTGTGCAGGGTTTGCTGGGTCGCGCTCCAACTTGCGACGGAGCTCCACGATGTGGGTGTCCACCGTGCGGCTCAACACCGTGACGCTGTAGCCCCAGACTTCCTGCATCAACTCGTGGCGCGAAACGGCTGCACCGCGACGATTCAAGAGAGCCACGAGGAGGTCGAATTCCTTTGGGGTCAGCGGAATCTCTCGTCCCTCGCGACGCACGACTCGGGCATCGAGGTGGACCTCCACCTCCCCGAACTGCTCCGTGACCCGCGGCTCCCAGTTCGCCGTGTTCGCCTCCGGCCCGGCGCGTCGGAACAGCGCTTCGACGCGCGCGAGCAGTTCCAACACCCCGAATGGTTTTGTGACGTAATCGTCCGCCCCGAGTCGCAAGCCCCGTACCTTGTCTGTCTCCTCGCCCCGGGCCGTTAGGATCAGAACGGGTTTCCGAAACCGTCTGTGTCGGAGTTCATGCAACACGCGGAACCCATCTAGGCGGGGTAGCATGAGATCCAAGATCACGAGATCGGGTCGCCCGGTGAGTGCCTGCTGGAGCCCTCCCTGACCGTCTGACGCGATGATCACGTCGTAGCCCTCGATCTCGAGATTGTTCCGTAAGCCAAAGGCGAGATCATCGTTGTCCTCGATGACGAGAATGCGCATTACGGCTGGATCCGTACTCCGGTTCGGATCTCATCGATGCGTCCAGGTGCCTGGGAGGTCTCGGGCTCGCCGGCGGGCGTGGGAGCACTCCGCCGGCCGTTTGGGAGCTCGATCACGAATCGGGCCCCTCCGCGTGGGGCCTCCTCGGCCCACGTGGTTCCGTGGTGGAGCGTTGCGAGGTCCCGGACCACCGACAGGCCGATCCCCGTGCCAGCGGTCGTGGACTTCCGCTCGCGCTCCAGGCGGGCGAAACGCTGCCACACTCTCTCGCGGTCGGCTTGCGGAATGCCGGGGCCCTGGTCGTCGACCCGGATGCGGACCGAATCTCCGTGGGCTTCGAGCCCGATGCCCACCGTCTGCTTGCCCGGACCGTATTTCACGGCGTTGTCGAGCAGGTTCAACACCATCTGCTGGACGGCGCCCCGATCCACGTCGGCTTCGACCGTTTCGTCGAGCTCAACCCGGAATTGGACTTCCCCAGGGTCGGTGGCTGGCGTGAACGTGTCGAGTACGTCGCGTATCAATGACGCCAGGCGTGTCGGTTCGGGCGTGAGGGTGGTAGCGTGGCGCTCCGCACGTGAGAATTGGAGCACGTTGTCAACGAGGTGCGTCAGACGACGGGCTTCTTTGTCAATGATCTCCAGCGAACGCTGACGTTCGTGCTGGGACCGAACACGTCCGAGGAGGAGGGTCTCCGCGAACATGCGAATCTGGGCGAGGGGCGTGCGGAGCTCGTGAGAGACGTTGGAAACGAACTCCGTGCGCAGGCGTGCTAGCTCCTGCTCCCGACGCAGCTGGAGCAGTGCTATGACGATCAGTGCTGCTGCAAGGGATAGCAACCCGAGAATGAATGGCAGGCGAGATTTTGGAAGCCCGCCGATGATCAAGCGATGTGCAACGGGGGATCGCAGAGTCACCTGAGCCGATATGCCGCCGAGCCGAGGATCCGCGGCGGCCACAGCCGCAAAGGTGTCTGTGGCGCTGCTGTCCGCATGCGAGGCATAGAGCGGTTGACCAGTGGCGTCTACCAGTTGGACGACCATCAGCGATTCGGCGTCGATCCCTCGGAGCAGGGACGGTGCGAGGAGGGGCTCCCGTCGAACCGAGGCACGAAGGAGGGCTCGCGCGCTGTCCGGGTGTAGCTCGCATCCATAGGCTGAGACAGGCGTGTCGTCGTTCACGCCATGGAGGCTGTAGACGAAGATCTCCTGTCCCCCGCCGGGGCGGACCAACACCGCGGATCGCCAGTCTGACTGATACAGTTCTGAAGCATGGATCGGGATTGTGTCCGCGAGCCACTCGAGCGCAGGATCCTCAACGGCGGGATGGCTGGCCACGAGGGAGCCCGTGGCGAGGTCGAGGCGAAAGAGACCCCGCAGTCCCTGAAGCGCACGACGTTCGTACTCACTTGCGCCCTGCCAGACACTCGTCGAGTCGGGAAGGGGCGAACCCGGGCGCCCGGCATCCAGCCCGGCCAGGATGCGGAAGATGGGGTAGAAACCGTAATACTCGAAATCCTGTGAGATTCGTTGCGCCAATTCGTCCGCCGCCGCGCTGGCGTAATCCTGCAGAACGCCTTCCGCCGTGGCGCGGTGATACTGAGCGGCGGCGACCGCCTGCAAGGCAAGCAGCGCGGCCAGCACCAGTGTCGACAGGAGTGAGGCCACGATCAGGGTCGATCGAGGACTTGAACTGCCCGGGATAGCCATTGGGGGCTCGAATCTCCTTCAGCGACGCGTTCCCGAAGAAGTTAGGTGCCTCTTTGACCTCCGCTCAAGCGCGCTTCGCCCTGTCGCCCGAGTTCTGACAAATCTCTGACAGTTCGATGGCCACCATCCATAGACGTCGAGGCCCCTAGCAAC
>JBDHDH010000097.1:0-14601 GCA_039591615.1 Gemmatimonadota bacterium
GCGCGGCGCGATCGAGATCTACGAGCGCATCGCGCGGGAGTTCACACCCGACCGCCCGCTCGCGGCGAAGGCGCTGGTGCAGTTGGGGCAGTGCTATGAAAAGCTTGGAAGCACGGAAGCCGAGCGGGCGTACCGGCGGGTGGTGCGAGAGTATGCGGATCAGAATGAACTCGTTGCGCGCGCGCAATCGCGATTGGCGGCTTTGCAGCGTGCGGCACGAGCGGCTGAGGAAGTCAACGTCACGACGCGTCGAGTCTGGTCTGGACTGAACGCCGGCGCACACAGTCCGACACCCGACGGCAAGCACCTCATCTGGGGCGACATGCAGGGAAGCATGAACCTCGCGGTCCGCGAGGTAGCCACGGCCAAGACCCGCTATCTCACGCACGACGCGAGATACACACCCACCTGGGCCTTGGCGTACAGCGGCAGAGTATCACCCGACGGTGAGTGGGTGGCGCATGGATACGCCGAGCAGGACCAAGGAGGAAGTCTCCGCGTCGTGGGACTGGACGGCGAGAATCTCCGCGAGCTCATGAGAGAGAAGGGTTGCTGGGTTCAGCCACACGGATGGACGTCGGACAGCAAGCAGATCGTCGCTCGGTGGGATTGCTGGTCAGAGGCCAACCCAGAGGGGACGTTCAAGACAGCATTGGTGTCAGCGTCCAATGGAACCATGCGCGTCGTCCACGAACTCCCGAATGAGCGTTACGGTTGGCCGTTGTCTTTCTCCCCGGACGACAGGTATCTCGTCTTCGGCGGCCCGGCCGAGCAGGAAGACGAAAACACCGATATATGGCTGCTACCTCTGGACGGGACTGCGCCGGTACCACTGGTTCGACACCCCGCAAACGACCGCTTGCTGGGCTGGGTTCCCGGGACTGATCAGGTGCTGTTCCTCAGCGATCGTGATGGCACGTGGGATTTGTGGGCCGTCTCGGTTCGTGACGGAGCGACCGCTGAACCACCTCGCAAGATCCAACGCGACATGGGTGAGGTGAATGCCCTAGGATTCAGTGATAGCGGCTCCTTGTTCTACAGCATCTTCACCCGGTGGTTCACCACGAGCATTGCGCCATTCGACGTGGCCACTGGGAGTGCAGACCTGGAATCCGCAACTCCGTTGCTCGGTTCGAATCGTAACCCCCAATGGTCACCCGATGGGCAGTACCTCGCGTTCGTCACCGAATCGGACCTCACTGAGGGGAAGCTGGGCGGGCTCAACATCCGGCATCTGCCCACCGGCAAACAGCGGGAGGTGGCAACTCACTTGGGAGTTCGATACCTGGAGGATTGGTCTCCAGACGGCCGCTCTATTCTCGTCTTCGCCTGGGACGAGACGGAGAAGAGCCCGGCGTACGATGGCGCACTCTACGCGGTGGACGTGGCAACCGGAGAGGCAACCCGGGTGCTGGAATATCCGACGGTCATCGAGTGGCCACGGGGAAGCTGGGCAAATTGGTCCCGCAATGGCGACGCAATCATCTACTCCCTCCGAAGCGACAGGGCGCGACATGGCCGACTGGTGCGTCGTGACCTGGGCTCGGGCGAGGAACGCGAGCTGTACCGGGATTCGCTGCTCGTCCCGCGTCCTCTCGAGCGCTCGCACGACGGTCGTCAACTCTTATTCGCGGTCCAGGATTCTCTCAACGCCATTCCAATCGGTGGCCTCGCGGTCCTCGACCTGGAGAGTGGTGCGGCACGGCGCATCGTTGCGAGTTGGGACTCGACTAGCCACCCGGAGCTGAGTGCGCAATGGACGCCTGACGGCGAGTACGTGTTGTTCACTCAGCCAATGGGTTTGGAAAAGGACTCCCGCACGGAAGTATTCCGTGTCCCAGCGGGTGGCGGAGAGCGTGAACACCTCTGGACCTTTGGCGAGGGCAAGTGGGGTAGCTGGATCGAGCTGAGCCCCGATGGCAAGCAGATCGCGCTGACCACCTACACCCAGGAGAACGAGGTCTGGGTGATGGAGGGGCTGAGGGAGGTGCTGGAGCGGCGGTAAGTCGAGAAGCGTGCTTAGCACGTGCAGCGATCGCCGGACTGCGGGATCGTCGTCGACAAGCAAGATGCGGAGGGGCACCGCCTGCACTCCCGATCACCGTGAATGCCACACACGCGAACCAACGATACTCCGAGCAGAGCAGTTGGCTTCTCCGCGACCTGATGCAAAGATGGCCCCACACGCGCTGTGCGCATGCGATCCGGGTTTATGGAAGGATAGTGAATTCCTCCTTGGTGCTGGCCGTGGACAGGCCAGTCGTGCCGAAGGTGTGCGGCGACTGCCTAAACCGATGCGGTGTGAACACTCGCCCGATTACCTATAAGGGAGTTGGACAATGATTTCGACGAAGCCGATCGCCGCCTCCACGTCACCCAGGCACGCGGGTGCGGCTCCACCAAGCCTATGCCCTCACGCGGTCTCGCGTCCCGACCCAGCCTCGAGAAGGTCGCGAAGCAGCCACTCGGCCTGGCGAGCGTCACCCGCCATCGCCCGGAGGAGGATCTCCGTGTCCTGGGTGAGCGGCGAGTGATCCTGCTCGAGACTGCCAAGCAACTCCTCGTACAGCTCAGCCTGCCGCTGGAACCACAACACGTCAGTCATGCTCAGCGCCCGGGCGATCACTTCCGGCTGTTGCTCAGGGCCCCATTCGAGAACGCCGACGAGACGGGCGGAGAGATGCCAGTCATACGGACGGTTCGATCGGCTCAGATCATCGGCGAGCTGATGAATGCGATATACGGTGTCGTGCCGAAGCCGGGGCTCGCCCCGATGCGCATCCTGTGTTACGACGTCATGGCCCACGTCTTCATCACCCCAATCTCATTTCGCCGCGTGCCCTCGCGAAATGCGGTGCCCGGCACGAGCGGCGCTGCGGCGTTGTGCACCCTGGGCCGGGTGCTAAGTGTCGAAATCCCAGTGCAATCTCGCAAATCATGCACCTACCACGCCCCTGGTGAAGGCACGCTCCGTGCCCTTCACTCGATGGGCAGAGACGGCGAGATCGCCACAACCATATTCACCATCGAGTGCCGCGAGCTGTGACCGGCTGAGGCCATGGGAGCTAATGGGCAGGCAACGGAAGGGTTCGCCGGATCGATCGAGAGGACCGCGTGGGCTCCGGACCATATCTGACATCATCCGGGCGGTGGATGGGCCCAAAGGACCCTGAGCATGAGAAAGCCGCGACCGAGGTCGCGGCTTTCTCTATAGCGGTCCCTTCGAGAATTCGGCCTACATGCCGGGAACGCCTGGGACGCCCGGAAGCGGAATCCGATAGTGGAATCCTGCACCGAACACGAGCGGCTGCACCGACGGATCGCCGATGCTCATATAGTCAGCGGCGAGATGCGCGCCGAACCCGGCCGGCAAGATCACGTTCAGCCCGGCCGATGTGCCGAAGCCAACCTCGGAGTTTGAACCGCCCAACGCACTGGCATGCAGGAAGTGGATCCGAGGTGCGATCCAGGGTTGGATCTCTACGGCGGGGTTCGGGACGTTCAGGGCGAACGCCACACCCAGCGGCACGTTCACGACACTAATGTCGGTGCCGATGCCCAGCGGATCGAGGCTCTGGTTCATGTAACCGGCGCCCGCCTGCAGTGAGATCGCGAGCGGGATCAGCGGCGGGTCGAATACCTTGAGCGCCAGGCCGCCACCGAAGGTCGTCTCGTTGCTGAGGCCGTCGACCCGTAGGTCCACAGTGGCGGCGCCGGCCCACACACTCACCATCGGCAGCGTGACGCCGATGCGGCCTCCAAACGCGTTCTGCCGTCCGGAGGCGTCGTTCAACCCCCGGCCGAAGTCTCCAGCCAGCGTGATCCCCGGCCCGGAGGTCCACGCATAGACCGGGTACCCATTGAGCTGGGCCCTGGCGGGAGCGACGACGAGGGCCAGCGTGAGCGCCACGGTCGCGAAGCCAATCAACGTCCGTTTCATCATTCTCCTCCTAGGGGAGCGGTGACACGCAGAGTCTTGGAGAGTGACGAAGGTATTGACTGGCTGGAGGGACGCTCTGTGGCATGTGTCACACGGGATGGCCGTTAGTGACAGCCGTCACAAAACGAGCCGCGACTTACGTCACTGTATGAGAATGACCATGGATGGCAGATCGCGCCGACGGGTCCTCAAGGACGGCGCGGCGTGTCGCAAGTCTCTAGGTGCGTCGGCGCGGCACGCGCCGCCGAGCCGGCCTTTCAACGCTTACAGGGATTCTGGTGGGCCGCTTTCCATCAATTGACAGCAAAGCAGTAGAACAGGCCGTTACCGCCCGTACTCTGCAGATTCTCCTGACTGCAGCCCCGCGAGCTGTGCGCCGAGTTCCACGACGAGGGGTTTTGGCCACCGCCGGTTCGGTCATGGTGCCCCACCCGGGCACTGCCCTCGCCGCTGCTCGTCCAGTTGTCACAGTTCGTATAGCCCTCGTCCGTAAAGACCGTGCCATCGAGCTGTGAGCCCGTGAGGATATCATGCATGTTGGGTTGATCACCTCGGCCCTTCACCACGTCACCCTTCTCGGTGAGGATGGTCTCTTTCGTCAGGTTGCTGTTCTCGCTATGGAGGTCGGCGACAGACTTGGCGACCATCACGCCCTTCGCGTTGTACCAGGGACCGGCCCCGATCCGGTCCCGCGCGTGCACGGCCGGGGCCGTGGCGGTGACCATGGTACTGAGGTAGGCCCGCCATTGGAGATTTTCAGCCCCGACTGCTTTGGCCAGCGCCTGGCAGTGCCGGTCCGCTCCAGCGAGCCCCCCGAGATCGGCCCCGTTTCCGGGCCCCGCGCTCGTAATGAAAAAGCTCATGGGCGGATCCTGCTGCAGCGCCGCACCCATGAGCATGACGCCTGCGAGAACTGCTACTAACTTGGTCATAGCATGCTCCTTTCGGACGACCGTCACGTTCTTCACAGCGAATCTGGCTCAGGCGAGCGGGGGCCGCCAGGGGATCCTTCACGGCTGCCGGTGCCATTCCAGATCGCGAAGAGATTCCGCAGGGAGAGGGGGCTCTTGGGTTCGGCGCCGGTGGCGATGGGCCTTCAGGACGGCTCGGCTCCCAGCACCCCTCACGGTGCGTCGCCGCGCCGGTGACGCGCGTTTTGACTCGGCACCGTAGCGACGTCGGGAAGTGACGCATGCCCGCGACATTGTGGACCCGGCTGAGTAGACTCTTGGTGCTGCTCCCTCTTGCCGCCTCCAGCGAGAGGGAGACCAGCTGCCACTGTCGAATGACTGACTCGAGGGAGCGAAGCAATGACGAAGAGCGACGACGCAAAACTGGCCGCCTTGGCCAAGAAGAACGCTGCCAAGGCCGCCAAGGCCAAGAAGAAGTCGCGGCGCCAGTACGACGATACCCTGCCTCCAGAAGCAGATGAGGATGTGGAGCTGCGCAACTTCTTCTCGGAGATGAAGAAGCGCGAGTTCTGAATAGTGCCTGACAGACCCGTGAAGCTCCCGGCAGTGAGCCTTGCGGAGCGAATCCGAGAGGAACGAGAAACCGAGTGGGCCAGCCTCCGCTGGTAGCCGAAAACGCTGAGAGGCTCGCTTGGAGCCTCACCGTGAGCTGCTCGAGGGAATGTCGCGCCGGACGTCGGTCCGGACACCTCACGCCGATGGGCGGTCGATCCTCACGGCGCGCTACACAAAATCGCGAACGTCCAAGACCTCTCCACTCTGCTTCCCCTCTACACTCGCGACATACGCGTGAGCCACCATCGCAGCGGGCATCCCGCTGCTGCTGTCCACACCCATGGCCTCCATGGTTTCTTTGACAAACACGGGACTCACCGCATTGATGCGAATGCCCCGGGGCGCTTCCAAAGCAGCTGCGCGCACAAACCCCTCCAGGCCCGCATTGACCATACTGATTGCCGCACTACCTGGCATGGGCGTATGTGCCAGCAGGCCGCTGGTTAGCGTGATCGAGCCCTCATCCGTCACATAGGGGGTTCCCACTCGCACGAGATTTACTTGCCCCATCAGCTTGTTGGTAAGTCCGACGAGGAAATCCTGGTCTGTGAGTACCGCCAGGTGTCCGAACTTGGCGAGCCCTGCCGCACAGACGACTGCGTCCACCGATTGCAGGCCATCGAAGAGCGCCTCCACGGAGCCGCGAGCACCCAAGTCGACATTGAGGTCGCCACTCCGCCAACCCACTCGCACAACGTCATGGCGCGGCGCAAGCGCCAAAACGACCTCGCGTCCGATGGTGCCCGTGGCGCCGACGACTACGACCTTCATGGGCCCACCCTCCTCATCGGCGTAAAGGTGTGATTGGCCCGCGGGTGGATTCAGGATCTGACTCGGGCTGGCAAATCAGGCATGGTCTGGCAAGATGCGCCCAGGGATCATCCACGGCAAGCGACTCGTGGATGTGTGCCCGCATCCCGAGCTGATTTGAGAACGCATAGCTCCTGGCGAAGCTGAGTAGCGCGCTCCGTTCCCCACCCTAGATTTCAATAGACCGAAAGCCAACCGACCTCAAGGAGGTCTCGATGCAGTCCCAAAATTTCATTGCCGCTGTGGCCATGGTACTCACCTTTGCGGCCTGCCAGCCCGCGGCGGAGGCCCCCGCACTCTCAGAGCAGGATACGGCAGCAATCCGGGGGATGCTCGACAGCTACGCGGGGAACGTGCGAGCGCAGAACTGGACCGCACTTGTCACCTACTACGCTGACGACGCCATCCGGATGCCGCCCGACGAGCCCCTGCAAGAAGGAACGGCCGCGATCACGGCATGGCTCGAGGCCCTACCGTCGGTCACCGGGTTCACCCTCACACCACAAGCCATCGACGGCCGGGGCAGTCTGGCCTATGCGCGAGGCGCTTACACCCTCGACATGACCCCGCCCGATGGCGACGCGGTGAGCGTGGTCGGGAAGTGGCACGCGATCTACGAGCGCCAAGCCGACGGGTCATGGCTCTGTGCGAGCGACATCTGGAACACCGATGCGCCCATGGCAATGTAGGACAGCAGGACTCGGCTGATGAAGCGGACGCGTCGGTGCGCGCTACCGGACCGGCGCGTGCGTTCTCGAGAAACTGTCGCGGACGCCGGAGTCGGAGCCATACGCCCTCGCAACCTCCCAGCCCGCGAGATATCATCGCGCGCCCGCGGGCTCCAGGCGGACGATGGGTGTGGGTGCTCCTTGGCGGTCGTCGATGGCCAGGTAGATGTAACCGTCCGGCCCCTGGCGCACGTCCCTGATGCGGCCCATCCCCTGGACCAGCATCTCTTCACTCACCACGTCCTGACCCTTCAAGGTGAGGCGCGCGAGTTGCTGGCCTGCCATACCTCCGACGAACATGTTCCCTCGCCATGCCGGAAAGCGGTGGCCGGTGTAGTGCAAGATTCCGGAGGTCGCGATCGACGGTACCCAGAAATGGACGGGTGGCTCCATGCCTTCTCGATGCGTTCCCTCATGGATCGCGGCCCCGGTCCGGTAGTTGACACCGTACCCGACTACAGGCCAGCCGTAATTCCGGCCCGGGAGCACGAGGTTGAGCTCATCTCCCCCCTGTGGCCCGTGCTCGGTGAGCCAGACGTCTCCCGTCTCGGGGTGGATGGCGAGGCCTTGGGCGTTCCGGTGCCCGTAGCTCCAGATCTCCGGGCGCGCGCCGGACCGATCGACGAAAGGATTGTCGGCGGGAACGCGGCCGTCGTCATGAAGTCGAATAGTGGTCCCGTGGTGGTTGGAAAGATCCTGGGCAGGGTGTGCCTCGAGATCTCCCCTGGGCGGCGCCTGGCGGTCTCCGACCGTGAGGAACAGGAACCCGTTCCGGTCGAACGCGAGCCGACACCCGTAATGCCCGCGACCTTGTGACACCGCCTCGAAGATCTCTTCGACATCCGAGAGGCGATCGTTCTCGAAGCGGCCGCGCGCTACGGCGGTCGTAGCTCCGGAGCCGTCTGCGTTCGGCTTCGAGAAGCTCAGGTATAACAGACGGTTCGATGCGAAGTCCGGATGAGGGACCACGTCCAACAGCCCGCCCTGTCCCTCGGCGTGGACCGCGGGAACCCCTGGCACGGGATCAGGTAGCAGCGTGCCGTTTCGGACGATCCGGAGTCGGCCCGGCCGCTCCGTCACCAGCATGTCGCCCTCGGGAAGGAACGCGATTGACCAAGGGTGCACGAGCTCGTCCGCCACGGTGACCACGCGGTAGTCATGATAGGCCGACCGCATGACCGGTGATTGGGCGGTGACGGGCGTTGCAACGACCAGGAAGAGCCCGGCGGCCGTGAGCGCGAACGGAGTACGGATCATTTCAGTCTCCTCTGATTGCGATGGAGGTCAGCGCCCCGACGGGTAAGATGGCATGCGGCTCGCGCATTAAGTCGAGCACGGGCCACACCGATGGCAACACGCACGCACCCGAACGGAACCCCATACCGCCAGAGCATTCGGTTTCCTAGCACGTCCCTTCACCTCACAGAGTCACGCCGACTTTCCACTGAGGCAGAACTGGGACCCGAAACCCACGGTTTGGAAGTACGGTGGATCTTCGAGCGGCACGAAGTGGGGAGACGGTAACCACTCAACATGGCGCGCCGCTTACCGCCCTTCAACTCTCGGCCGAAAGTTGCTGTGGCTCCACACCCGCACGGCCCGCCCGTCCGCACCGATGTCGAACCGCCACTCCTCCGCGAGCGTATCGTCGTCCCGAACGCGGCGGAACCGGTGATCACCCGTTTGTTGCAGTTTCACGAGGCCGTTCATCGGGTCAGTCGTGGGCATTCCGAGGACGGCCAACCCCCCATCCCACAAGACCACGGCAGCTTCGCCCCACCAGGGTGCCTGGTCGTAGGTTCCCGTGTAGATCCCCAGGGACGAGTCGGTTGGCTCTGCCGTATCGTTCGTGTCCAATGCGGCTCGAACGGCTGGGCCCAGGATCTCGTGAGCGCGGCGGGTGTAGACCGAGCTGCTCACACCATTCGCGTTCGACAGGAAGATCGTCGCGAGCTTCCCCTCGGGATCGACGTTGAAATGCGTGATGAAGCCGGGACAGCCGCCGCCGTGACCCACGTACGTCCGGTCGTCCTCCCGCCAGGTCGCGAAGCCGATCCCCCTCTTGAGTTCCCAATCCGGATCGATCCAGTGAACGCGGTGCATCTCGCGAAGCGTGTTGCGTGAGAGCACGTCGTCATCCTGGCCGTCGAGGACCCTGAACTGCCAGCTTGCGAACCGCGCCAGGTCGAGAACAGTCGAGGCGTAGCCGGCGGCCGGTGCAATGCCACGCGTCTGGAACATCGCCACGTCCGACCGCGACCCGTCACGCCGTCGCGCGCTGTAGCCGATCGCCATCCGCTTTCCGTGTTCGGTAGCCGGGATTTCCGGGTACGTCGCGTCCATGCCGAGCGGCCCCAGAATGTGGGACCGAACATACTCGGCGTATGGTCTCCCTGATCTCGCGGCAACGATCTCCCCGGCGAGGGCGAGGCCGAGGTTCGAGTATTGGAATCGTTCGGAGGCCGGGTAGAGCTCATCTTGTTCGGACAGCCGATCCATCATTTGCTCGCGCGGTGGAAACGGAAAGTCCGGCGGCGACCAATACGGAAAATCAGATTCGCGCGGAAGCCCGGCCGAGTGCGTGAGAATCCCCTCGATCGTGACGGGCGGCGCGTCGGGGTACGTGTCTGCGAGCCGCGTGAACCATTCCAGGTGCGCGTCGACGCGGTCATCGAGCCGGAGATGTCCCATGTCCCGGAGCTGCATCACGGCGATGGATGTGAACAGCTTCGAAATGGAACAGATCGAGTAGATGGTTTCCGGGGTCGCCTGCAGCTGCTCAGCTCGGTTCGCGTAGCCGAAGCCCTTGGCCCACAGAACGTCCTGGTCGTAGACGACGGCTGCAGAGACGCCAGGAATGTCTTCGTACGCTCGCTGGGCCTCGATCCACGTTTCGAGCAGGTCGACCGCTTCCTTGACGCGAGGGTGGCTCGCGACCTGGTCCTCCTGAGCACGTGCGGGCGATATGAGGACGATGCTGCACAACAGAGCGAGCAGCTTGGTCATGGTACGCCTCCAGGCTCGGGACGGAGCGGCGGTGTCGACAACAAAACATTTCCCGTCGCGTGGATCGCCGCCAGAGGTCTGGGTGAGTCTCCGGCCGCGCGGTCTTTAGCTTCGCGCCTGTTCACTGCAACCTCGGTCGGATCAGTGTTCAACCCCATCTGGCTTGTGGGCGGGTCACGGGCCGGGCAAAGCGGGACTCGACGAGTAAGATGGGGGTCGGTGCGCATCAGCGGAGTGAACGAAGGCGTCATGAGCCGGGAACGAGGCGAGATAAGGAACCTCGATATCGACAATCACAGCGACATCTACTCGCTCGGCGTGCTGTCTACCAGCTACCCGCCGGCGGCGCAGGCTGCCCTCCCGACTAGGTGCGGTGGCCGGGGTGCCCGTCCGGGCCAAGAAGGCCCCGCCCGCCGTGACGTGCCGGATCAGGGCCTGAAGATGCGGGTGCCGGGGTGATAGACGGACCAGGCGAACCAGAAGAGTGTCCAGGCGTTTGTGAATGGCGCCGGCCGCTCGCCCTGCAGCGGCCCTGATATGGCCTGCCCCGCCCGCGTTCCATGTTGATCCGGTCTGCCGGTCGCTGAAGGTGAGCTGTGAGGCATCAGCGACGTCGAACGTCAGCTCGGTCTCGCCCACCCGCCGGTCGAAGGCCCGCGCCGTCCGGGCAGCGTGCGTTCACTTGACGAGGAATGAGCGTCCTCAGAAGTCCGTTCCCACCCCGCAGACGTAGATCCCGTCGAAGTGGTCCCGGAACTCCTCCGCCTCCGCATCGGCGCCCGGAGTCGCCTCGTACAGGGCGAGCAGCCACGCCGCCCACCCGGCGTCCACCCCCCCGATGTCCTGCCCGAGAACGGCCGCGATGAGCTCGTCCGTGGTCGGTACCTCCGCGTAGACGATGTCGAGAACCGCCCGGCGCCCCCAGCTCTCCTCGATGTAGAGCATCCAGTAGGCACGGAGGGGATACGCTTGGTGCTCGCATTTGGTGTTGAGCTCGTGGTGGCGTTCCCGCAATGTCGCTGGCGGTATCGACTCGCCCCAGGCCAGCCAGTGGCCGGCGACGACATCCGGATTGAACCAATAATATGGGAACCCCATCTTCTCCGGATCCACCTGCATGGCGACGAGCTCCGCGAATCCTTCGTCCAGGAAGGGGAAGTTCGGCCAGCTCCACGAGTCGTACCGGCGCCAGTAGTCGTATCTCAGCGCATGCACGATCTCGTGGGCGAGAGCGCCGAAGTAGCCCCCAACCGCGGGCTCTCGTCGTACGAGGTGAACCACACCGCGGTCGTCGATATGGTCTCCACCGTCGCCGTCACGCTTGTCCCCGTCCAGCGCAACGGTGATCCGGCGGTCGGGCAGACGACCGACCCCGACGAAGGTGCCGATCGCGCTCCAAAGCTCCTCGGCCCGACCGATTCCCTCTTCGAGCTCCGCTTGGGTGGCTCGCGTCGACGTGGATTGGAAATGAAAGTGCTCGCTCTCCGCGGAGAGCGGTGCCGGGGGCCCAGCGGGATTCTCGCTGCAGCCCGCAACGAGGGCGATCGAGCAAAGTGCCGTCATCAGCCCTGAGTGAGCTGGATGAGACTCCCGCACGTATCTTCGAACGCGGCGACCGTGGTCGATAATGGCTGACACGACCTGCCCCTTGCGTTAGTCGTGTTCGCTCAGCTCCAACGCAATTTGAGAGAACAGCTCGTCCGACCAGTCACCCTTTGCCGTGAACTCGATCCCAACGCGTCGACGGGTCAGGATGCGGATCGCAACGTCACGCTCCGCCACCTCCTCGCAGACCACCCGGATCAGTTCACCGTGGGTCCACTCTCCACTCGAGCGCTTGGCGATGATATACCAGGTCCGGCCGTCGATCTGTCTCACTTCTTCGATCTCGAGTTGCGATCCGCCCAGAGCGGCGCGGCTCGCCAGCACGGCGTCGCGCAGCTCGGCGTCAAAATGACGGACGACGCCTTGCTCGATCGGAGCCGTGCGCATGCCGCCGACGCTCGCACACGCCCCGAGGGCTCCGGCCACTGCGACGGGCACCAGGAAGCGCAAGCCGAGACGGCCCGCTCGCACTCGGCGGGATTGGGAATCGGGGTCCATGGATTCCTCCCGGTTATCAGAGCGTGGTACAGAATCAAACGAATGCATAAGGCAGGCCACCGATGCTCGACCGTGCTAAGTTCTTGCGAATCAGCGAGGTAGAAATGGTTCAGCCTCAGAGTAAAAGGCTTGGTGATGTGATCCGATGACTCAATCGACAGACAGGCGGTGTCTCCCAGCGGGGACAGGGACGGACTGGGAAGGGACTACCGCGCCATCTCACGGACCCGGGGGTCAGACGCGGGAACGCCTCACCGGCCGAACCCTGCGGCAGGCTCCATGTAGACCGGCTCGAAGCCCGCCAGCGCTTCTCTTACTTCGGCACTCGGCGAGCCATACACCATGAAACGGGTAGGTTTGAGTACCTCCAGAAACCGTCCGGCGAATTGCTCCCCAAACGCCGCGAGGTGGGTCATCACTGCGGCAGAGTCGGCATAGCGCTCGTAGATATGGCATATTGTCCCGTCAGCACTCGTGGCCCACTCGTAGTTCAGCGTGCCTGGCTCGTTCCCTTGCGTGGCGCTGACCATTTCCGCCATGAGCGCTCGGAAGTCGTCCTCCCGCCCAGGGTGAACGTCCAGCTCCAACATCCAGTAGACGTGGCTGCTCATCTCAACTCCAGTCCGAGAGAAAGTGACGGCCAAACTGCTCCTGCCCCGCTCTGCCTGACTACTTATTCTGCAGACCTGCGTGTGGCGCTATCTTACGGGATACCAGCGCGATATTCACGGGCTCGCTCTCGCGAGTCGCCTACGCGAAAACCAGATATCCGATGTCGCCTATCGGCTCGACCTCGCATCTTCCCATCAGGCTGCGAATTCGATTGAGCGTAAAGTGCTCAGACCGGAATCCGTCCGCAGTTTCCAGATACTCGTCAGTCTCCGCCGTCACCTCGAGGTCGAGACGCGCGTACCACTCCCGTCGCGCCCCAATCGACGTCGGCGCATAGACCAAGACAATTCGTCGCCCTGGATCTGGGGCTACACGTCGCATTTCTGCGAGGACGGCAAGCTTGTCGGGCAGTGTGCCCCAGGTGCTCGTCATACAGATGGCCAGATCAAAGACAGGAGCGAACGGCACCTGCCTGGCATCCGCGACTACGAAGTGGACCGGGCCGGGAATGTTAGTCCCGACAGCCGCCGCAATGTATGCCGGTTGGTTGTCGAGTCCTACGCCCAAGGCCAGCGCAGCCAAGTGGCGGCCGGTCCCGCAACCGAAATCCACAACTCGACTGCCATGACCAACCAAGTACCGAAGCCGGTCGGTCTCCTCGCGAAGGAACTCCGAGATGGCCGGCGGCTGCGTCGCCGGGTCCAAAGCTCGGTTCAAGAGGCCAGCTGCATAGACATCGTCGTTGGACATTCGTGGGGTACCCCCGGCAGCTGGAATATGCGACGCAAGCCTGCACCCTCTAATCTGCACTCCGGCCTTGGATGGGCCAGAGTCCGCCAGCGTCAGAGAAGACGCGCCTTCAGGACCGGCGACGGCAGGCCGCACTCCGTTGGCACATGTCACCGCCCGCAGCTCTGGTTGTCAAGGCGAGTTTGCGACAGGGCACGGTGACGTTCCGGGATATCGAGATTCGCCGACGGTGCGACACCGTGGGCCCAGAAGCCTCGACAGGGCGGCAGAATACCCGGAACGATACGATGCGAAGGGGCGCGGGTTAGGGGAGATGTCGTATTCTTAGGTGGAAGGCGACTCCCATGTCCCGAGCGCTGCAACCCCTACCTCACGTGACTTCGAGTATGCCGACCCCAGCGGACCGTGATCCGGTCGAGGGTGGAGACACATGATAGACGAAAGCACACTGCAGGAGTTTTACCGCGACGTGCCGGCGGCGCATCTCGATCGATTCAGGAGCTTCCTGTGCACCCACTCCTTGGAGCGCGTGAAGCTCGACCGCACGGAAGTGTCCTACTACGCCTGCGGTCGAGGCGCTCGGACCCTGCTCACCTTCTGCGGCGGTCACAGCACGCCCTACACCGCCTGGGAGACCATAGGAACCTACGAGAACGACCACCGCATCGTGGTTCTCGACATCAGCGGCTTCGGCACCGTCGCCGCGCTGTCTCGCGGCATCAACCAGATCCTCGAACGAGAAGGCATCGATCGGGTCGTCCTCCTGGGCGCATCACTGGCCGGGATCATTGCCCAGATCTACCTCAAACACAACGTCGCCCGCGTCGACGGCATGGTCCTGATCAACACCCCGGCGCTCAAACCGGGTGGCGACAAACCGCTCGCCTTGCTGATGACGAAGTTGATACCAGGCTTCATGCTCCGCGCCCTGCTCAGGAAGAAGTTCCGCGCCTATTTTCGGCAAGCGTTGGCCGATCCGCGAGCCGCAGAGGGCGCGCGCTTCGGGCTCGCCCACCTCGACGAGATCATGGCCAACCACTTCACCAAGACGAAGGTGATCAACCTGCTGTCCGTGATCTTCGAATTCGCTCGTGAAGGCTACACGAGGGCGGACTTCGCAGGCTGG
>JBDHDH010000098.1:0-14314 GCA_039591615.1 Gemmatimonadota bacterium
TGCTGCGCCGTGGGGCGCTGCGCGCGGTGTATCACGGGAGCGTGCACCGGGCCACGCTCAAGGAGCTCACGCGCGCCTACCAGAACCTGGTCGAGGATGCGACGCGGGTGATGCTCCGGCTCAAGGCTTCGGATTGGCTGTCACCAGATCGAACTGGCGCACATGGATGGCATGGATCGAGACGAGCTGGTGCCGGGGGCCCAGGCGGAGCTCCAGGTGCGGTATCGGGCGCCGTAGAGGGGACGGGGAGTGGCTTCTCCGCGCGGCCTCCCTTGAAACCCGCGTAGCCGCCCACTCGTCCGGAGGGACGGAGCCTGAAGGAGAGCGATCGTGGAAATCCCGCCTGATGCCCTGGGCTTTGCAGTGGTCATTGCCACGCTCATGGGCACCGCGATCGGCGTGAAGTTCCTCGTGTGGGGCAAGGGACCCATCCGCAAGCTGCGCGGCGGCGCGGGCGATCCGGCAGCGGACGAGCGCTTCGCCGAGCTGGAGGATCGGGTCGAGCGGTTAGCGGAGCTCGTGCGGGATCAATCCCGGGTCATCGAGGACGTCAACGAGCGCCTCGACTTCACCGAGCGCGTGCTTTCGCAGCAGCGGGGGGAGCAGCCGAGGGCGCTGGAGCCCCCTCACCAGTGAAGCTCCACCACATCCCCCTCTTCCAGTACGTGCGCAGCCTGCACCGACTGGCCATCGAACGCGCTCGGTCCCCACACGCGGGCGAACTTGAGCCCGTCCGCGATGTCCTTGTGGATGTGGCGGGCGAGATCGCCCACCGTGGAGCCGCGTGAGAGGGTGAAGGGCCGCTCCGTGTCAGCGTCCTTCCTGGGCTCCTTGGTGTAGATCCGGATGATGTCCAGGGCCTCGAAGGTCCTCCTGCCCAATTCCTCCAGCCCGGTGCCCGCCACCGACGACACGGGCACCGTGGGCCACGGAACCTCCAGCAGCTCCTGGAGCGCGGCCAGATCACCGCCTGAGTCCTCGTGGTCCATTCCGGTGACCACCAGCAGGGCAGGTTTGCGCATCCAGCCCGGGCGGGACTCGGCAGGTCGGTCGCTGCCGGCGGGGTAGGGCACGATCGCCTTTTGCCCCAGCAGCTCCATCACGAGGTCCAAACCCGCGAGCGGGTGCTCGATGGAAACGACCAGCCACACCAGGTCCCCGGCTCGCACCAGGTCGTACACCCAGGGCTCCACGTGCTCTTCGCACAGCGGCGGCAGGTCCACCAGCTGGAACGCGACGTCCTCGTAGGGCATCATCCCGGGCGTGGCTTCGCGAGTGGTGAGGGGGTAGCTGGCGACCTCGGGGTGAGCGTGGGTGAGCGAACCCACGAGGCTGGACTTCCCCGCATTCGGGGGGCCGACGAGGACCACTTGTCCCGCTCCCTCCCGCGGGATGCGGTGACTGTCCCTCCGGGTGGGCCCCTTCTTCTTGGGCTCGCGCCTGAGCCTGGAGAGACGCGAGCGCAGGTCGGCCTGGAGCTTGTCGGTTCCTTTGTGTTTGGGGATGACCCGGAGCATCTCCTCCAGGCAGGCGATCTTCTCCTCGCGCGTCACCGCGGCGCGGAACCTGGCCTCGGCCTCCTTGTACGCCGGCGTGAGGTTGGCTGGCATCGAGCGGGTTCCCTGAACGACCTCTCATCCCCATGGCTGCCCTGACACTAGCATGGTGGGCGCGCTGCCGGGCGGCAAGGTGGGGTAGACGCACCCTATGAGTATCCTGGCCGCCACTGGGAACTTCATGCGGATGGGGCGCCTCCAAGACGCATCGTCGCGGTCGCGTCGTCTGCCTCGGACGGCATTGAGATGGGCCGGGCCCTTTGATGCCGTGGGTCCCGCGCCTCCCGCGTGTCTCCGGCGCGGCCTTCGGTAGGCGCAGCGCCTCCACTGAGCGACGCTGCGGCCTAGGGATTCCAGAACCGTATCAGCGCTCACCGTCACCGCCTCCTCACGAAGTGTCAGGGCTGTCCTGCCCTGCGTCGGTCCGGCAATCCTCGCCGCCGAATGGCAAGGGCGGATTCTAGCGCGGAGTAGCACATCCGGCGGGCCGAGACCCAGCTCCAGAGTTTCTGGAGGGATGACCGCGCCTGAGGTGGTACGACGAGAAGGCCGATCATCCGGACCGGGATCGACCATCTCGTGACCGCAACCTGGCCCGTGGCGCGATCTCCCCGCATCTTTGGGGCGCTGCCAGCCGGAGTGCTGCTCCCTGCCAAATCAGCCGGACCGACTCGCGCGCCTGAGGGCCGCCCTCGCCGACCGCTACCGCCTCGAACGCGAGCTCGGTGCCGGCGGGATGGCGACGGTGTATCTCGCGTACGACGTCAGGCACGAGCGGAAGGTCGCAGTGAAGGTCCTCCGTCCCGAGCTCGCCGCCGTGCTCGGTGCCGAGCGGTTCCTGCAGGAGATCAAGACCACTGCCAATCTCCAGCATCCCCACATCCTGCCGCTGTTCGACTCGGGTGAGGCCGATGGGTTCCTCTACTACGTGATGCCCTACATCCAGGGCGAGACATTACGCGACAAGCTCAACCGCGAGACACAGCTCGGGATCGAAGAAGCAATCAAGATCACGACAGAGGTGGCCGACGCCCTCGACTACGCGCATCGGCAGAACGTGATCCATCGCGACATCAAGCCCGAGAACATCCTGCTGCACGACGGGCGGCCCATGGTGGCCGACTTCGGCATAGCGTTGGCGGTGAGTGCGGCGGCGGGTGGCCGGATGACGGAGACCGGGTTGTCGCTGGGCACGCCGCACTACATGAGCCCGGAGCAGGCGACGGCGGAGAAGGACCTCACGAACCGCTCTGACATCTACTCGTTGGGCGCCGTGCTGTACGAGATGCTGACCGGGAGCCCGCCGCACGTGGGCTCCTCGGCGCAGCAGATCATCATGAAGATCGTGACGGAAGAAGTGGCGTCGGTTACGCGGGCGCGGAAGTCGGTGCCTGCGAATGTGGCGGCCGCGACCGGGAAGGCGTTGGAGAAGCTGCCGGCCGATCGGTTTGGGAGCGCGGCGACATTTGCTGAGGCGTTGAACGACCCCGCGTTTGTGCTTCCAACCAGCGCAATTGAAAGCGCGTCAAACGCGTCACGTCGATGGAAATGGCTGAGTGTCGTGCTGGGCTCCATCGCCGTAGGCCTCGCCGTGACCGTCTGGGGACAGCGTCGGTCAGCCGAATCTCTCTTGCCAACTCGATACGACGTCGGCTTGCCGGATAGTGCCAGGATGCAAATGAATTACTTCCCTGGTTTTACGGTTTCTCCTGCTGGAGATTTTGTCGTGTACGTGGCCGAGCGAGACGGTACCACAGAGCTGTGGTACCGCAGTCTGTGGGATCATGAAGCGCATCCCATCGGGGGTACTGACGGCGCGACAAATCCCACTATCTCGCCGCTTGGAGATCAAGTGGCGTTCTACAGCAGTGGAGAGTTGAAGACCGTTCCCGTGGACGGTGGATCGGTATCGAGAATAGCCCGGGTCGAAATCCCCGCCGATGCGGTGGCTCCTCGCTGGATTACCGCTGCCCGGTTGCTGGTCCCGGACGGCAACGGGACGAGGCTGCGCTGGTTCGACCCGCAGACCGGCGCGGAAGAGGTCACGCCGGTCGATCAGTGTCACCTGGCGAGTCCGATTTCAGACGGGCGCATGCTGTGCAGCCACGCCGACAGGCAGTCCGCAAGTGTGCGTGCAACCGATGGCTCCGTGACATGGCTACGTACGACGGCACCCTCTGACACGGACACGTCTGTCAGTGTCCTGCGTGGAGGGCATTTCCGTCTCGTCGGCGGGGAATACCTGGTCTATCTGTCGACGGAAGGGCAAATCCGCGCCGCCAGATGGGACACGTCGACGTCCGTTGTCGGTCGGTCAGTGACGTTGGTCTCTGGAGTTCGACGGGAGCCGTATACCGGCGTTGGGCAATGGGATTTGAGTGCGACGGGCACGCTCGTATATGCCAACGGAGCAAATGCGCAAGTCGGCCGGTTGGTGAGGAGGTTCAACGGGGACGCGCCAGCGCCGCTGCCGATTGAACCGGCGGCCTTTCGTCGTTTGGAACTGTCCCGTGACGGACGGTGGCTTGCTGCGGTCGTGCAGGGCATTCGTGAGCAAGAGCTTCGTATCTATGACCTCAACAGCCATCGAGTACAACGGTGGCTCCAGCGTTTTCAGTTCGGCAACCTCATCTGGACGCCCACTAACGACAGTCTGATAGCGTCCGTGATAGGCGTAGATGGGGCCTCCGTAACACTGATCGGCTCTCCGACCGCCCCGACGCCGCCGGATACATTCTTGAGCGGCACATTCCTACCGCGATCCTTTGTCTCGGACGATATCGTCTTGGGCTACGACGGGAGCGGGCAGAGCATCACGATTCGTCGGTCCGTGGTGCCGGTCCAAGTGGATACGCTTCTGGACGGCGCGACACAGTTTCCCGCCCTGTCCCCGGATAGCCGCTGGTTGATCTTTTCGCCCGCCAACTCAGGACAGGTGCTGCTCACGCGATATCCGGAGAAGGGACAACAATTCGAGGTAACGCCGAACGGATTCCAGCCTAGGTGGCTCACGCCAAGCGAAATTGTGTTCTATCGGTGTTGCTGGGACGTGTTTCGCAGCCATGTGTATGACACGCAGGCGGTGCCAACCAGCGAGCCACAGCTTTGGTTCAATGATCCCCGCTTCGCTGACCTTACGGAACAGGCGTACGCCGTCACGCCCGACGGCGGCCTGATCTACATGCAAACGCCGCCGGATCAGGTTGCGTCCTACCTACGCGTGGTCCCGAACTGGGTGACTGATATGAAGCGTGTAGTGGACGAGGTCCGACGATGACGGGGAACTTTGGGCTGGTGGAGGCCGCCCTCGCCTCTCGCTATCAGCTCGAACGCGAGCTCGGCGCCGGCGGGATGGCGACGGTGTATCTCGCGCACGACGTCAGGCACGAGCGGAAGGTCGCAGTGAAGGTCCTCCGTCCCGAGCTCGCCGCCGTGCTCGGCGCCGAGCGGTTCCTGCAAGAGATCAAGACCACCGCGAAGCTCCACCACCCACAAATCCTCCCCCTGTTCGATTCGGGCGAAGCCGACGGTTTCCTCTATTACGTCATGCCCTACGTCGAGGGCGAAACACTCCGCGACCGGCTGAACCGGGAGAAGCGGCTCGCCGTCACCGATGCCGTCGCCATCACCAGCGCCGTGGCGACCGCGTTGGATCTGGCCAACCGGCGGGGCATTGTCCATCGGGACATCAAGCCCGAGAACATCCTGATCCAGGAAGGCGTCCCGGTGGTCGCGGATTTTGGGATCGCCGTCGCGGTGGCCTCCGCGGACGACGAGCGACTGACCGCGACCGGCATCTCCGTCGGCACGCCGGCCTACATGAGCCCGGAGCAAGTGGCCGGCGAGCGCGATCTCGACGGCCGGAGCGACGTGTACGCGCTGGCGTGCGTCACCTACGAGATGCTGGCCGGCGATCCGCCCTTCGTCGCCTCGAGCGCGCAGGCCGTGATGGCGAAGCATATCAGCGACGTGCCGCCGCCGATCACCACCACCCGTCCCGAGGTGAGCCCCGCCGTGGCGAAGGCGCTCGCGAAGGCGTTGAGCAAGGTGCCGGCCGACCGCCACGGAAGCGCGGGAGCGTTCGCCGCCGCGCTCACCGCCGAGGAGCCGGCCGACGACCGGAGCGGCAAGTCGGTGGTCGTGCTCCCGTTCACCAATCAGAGCCCGGACCCCGACAACGAGTTCTTCGCCGACGGGCTCACCGAGGAGATCATCACCGATCTTTCGCGCCTCGAGGGACTCCGAGTGATCTCGCGCAATTCGGCGATGGCTCTGAAAGGGATCAGCAAGGACACGCCGACGATCGCCCGCCAGCTGCGAGTGAGCCATGTCGTCACCGGGTCGGTGCGACGGGCCGGGAACGCGCTGCGGGTCACGGCCGAGCTGGTGGAGGCGGCCGCCGACACACCGCTCTGGAGCGACCGGTTCACCGGGACGGTGGAGGACGTCTTCGGCATCCAGGAGGAGATCGCCCGGAAGATCGTGGCGGGGCTGGAGCTCGAGCTCAGCCCCGCCGAGCGCCGACTCGTGGCCGAGCGGCCGATCGAGAACCGCGTGGCCCACGACTGCTATCTCCGGGCCCGACAGGACATGTACACCTGGACTCCGGAAGCGTTGGCGCGAGCGCTCCGATTGGTCGACGAGGCCTTGACCCTGGTCGGGGACTCACCTCTCCTCCTCGCGACCAAGGCCCAAATTCTCTGGACCGAGGTGAACGCCCACTGGGTGCCGCCCGACGTCGGTCTCGACCGGGCGGCGTCGTTCGTGGATCGGGCACTGGCGCTCGCTCCCGATTTCCCGCTCGCCGTTTTCGTGCGAGGCCTGGTGGCCGCGCTGCGGGGCCAGCCGGAGCGGGCCCTGCCCGACCTGGTCCGGGCGCACGAGCTGTGGCCGGGTGACGCCAACGTCGTGGCGGAACTGTGCCGCTTCTCGAGTACCGCGGGCCTGCGACACAACGGAGTGTTCGTGGATCGGCTAGTGGAGATCGATCCGCTGACGCCGGTGACCTGGTTGACGGTGTGCACCTATCACGTCGTCAACGGCCGCTACCCGGAGGCCACGGCGGCGGCACGTCGCGCCATCGAGATGGCGCCGGATGCCTCGATACTCCACGTCAACTCTGCCTGGCACATCGGCGCGGCGGGATTCGCCGACGAGGCCTGCCGCATTCTGGAGCGGTGCGCGGGAATGGGTGGCGACCCGATGCTGAGATCGTGGGCCCTGTTCCTGGCGTGCGCGCGGCGGGGCGACGCGGACGACGCGTTGAGGCACCTCAGCCCCGAGCTGGAGGAGACCATGCAGGGCAACGAGGTCACCCCCTGGATAATGGCCCAGGCCTGTGCCCTCATCGGCCGCACGGACGACGCCCTGCGGTGGCTGCGCGCCGCGATCGGCCGGGGCTTCGTCCACTATCCGTGCCTGATGGAGCACGATACCCTGCTCGAATCCGTTCGCGGCGACCCGCGGTTCCGGCGCCTGATGGAAGACTTGAAGCCGCGATGGGAGGCGCTCGTCGAATGGGAACGAGGGACGATCACCCCCGATTGAGCTCGCCGCCCGACGCGAGGACACGCGTGGGAACGCCGCTGAAGGCCATGCCTTCGAGCCGCATCGTCGCGGTCAGCTCGGCGGGAGCTGCTGGATCGGCCTTCCTGTCGGCGCGTGACTAGGGGTTCCAGAACGGTATCAGCGCAATGGCGGTGCCGATCCGGCGTTGGGTGCTCTGGCTCGTACCGGCACCATGGTAATCATACGCTCGGCGCCAAGCCTGTCTTTGTCTCAAGCGAACCCAAACACCAACGGGAGAAGGAAGGCAACGACGGCCGCCCAAGCGACGTAGACCGGAAGGTAGCCGACGACAACACGCTGCAATGCTGCAAGGCTCGCTCTGCGACGCGCCAACGCCACGTAGGTCCAGCATATCCAGCCGAGGTGCACGATGATGATCAGATTGGCCCCCAGCACAACGACGCGGTTGGGCGTGAATCCGAAGGATACGACCCTGAAGAGAATGGCGGACAGGGCGATGGCGTCGATCAAGAGCGTGACGATTACGAGAGCGATATTGATGTAGTCCATCAACCCTACCTGCGACTCCTCGGCACGTTCCACGATCGAAAAGACGGAGATGCCCAGAACCACCAGCAGGAGGCCGTTGAACGTGATGAGGAAGGAACGATCAATGAACGGGTTCTGGCCGCCGACGAAGGAGACGATTAGAAAGGTGACGGCCATGACGAAGAAGAGAGGCGCGAAGACGCGTGCGAGCACTGCGGCGATTCCGGTCCGCCGCCCGAATACGGCGTCGTACAAGTACGTCCCGGCGATCGGTACGGCCGTGGCGCCGAAGACGCCGACGTTCTCGAAGTACCTCTCCTCGATGTTCTCAGACACCAGCTCGAACAAGGTGACCGTCACAAAGCTGAACACCATCCCGCCGAGCGCCACGAGACTGGCGAGAACGACCAATTCCCCGTTGTAGCGAAGGAAGCGAATCCGGGAGTCCGCATCGCGCCACGAGTCTCCCATGAACACGAGGCCCAGGAAAGCCCAGAAGACGACAGGTAGGTGGATCAATGCCATGTTCACCGAATCGGTATACGCAGGGAGCAGACGTACATAGCCAACAGCTGCGAGCGCCAAGATCAGTCCCGCGATCAGATGCCGCCGGGTCCGACGCTCGATCCAGAAATAGGCGCCGAGCGCCAGGATGACCAACGACGGGGCGAGGCGAGGATAGTACCAGTCCTCTGAGAGCCAGAGAGCAGGGAGTCGGACGAGCGCACCGCAGGCGAGGGCGATGGCGATCGCATACCCCAGCTTCCCACGCCACGACGCCCGACGCCCTGGCTCGCGGTACTCGAGCCGCGCCCGCCAGACGCGCAACGCCACCGAATCGGGAGCGGTGCGGGAGGCCTCCTCGAGGGACGCACGAAAGGCCTCCGGAGCCTCCCGATAGAGTGCCTCGAGCTCTTCGGGATGGTCCAGAAGCTCGAGAATCCGCTGGGGGATGGCGTGCATTTTGTCGCTCCCGGTGTTTTCAAGGTGCACAATGTAAAGTACTTTGCAACACAAAGCAAATCCCCCTCGCATTGCTCTAGAAGGGGCTCGGACGCTGCTACGGAGCTGCGGTGGATTGGTGGAAGTGGTGCGGGGACCTACCCGGTCCAGAGCTTGAGCAGGGTGACGCTGGTCCCGAGCCCGGCGACCCACAGGCCGACCATCCAACGGATGAGCCGGACCTCGAGGCGCGACATCGCCTGGTCCTGGGCGGCGAAGCGCTGCTCCCACTTCGCATCGTACTCGGCCAAGCGTTGCTCGAGCTTGGCGTCGAACCGGGCGAAGTTGAGCTCGTTGAGCTCACGGAGGTCGGTGCGGTACGCTGCGTCCACCTGGTTGAACCAATCCACGATCTCGTCGGCCACCGGGTGACCGAGCTTGTCGTAGAACTCTTTGGAGAACTTTGCGGTGACCGGCATCCGTGTCTCTGCGTCGTACCGGCACCACGCTAATCATACGCTCGGCGGTGGAGTAACCGAAAGAGTGCAGCTCGTGGCGGAAGATGCGAGCCGGGCGGGCGCGACCGGTTTTGCGGACTTTCGGGCCCACTGCATGCGGAGCCCCCGGGGCTCGTCGCCGCCGTGGAGGCTGCGTCTCCGAGCTGCATCGTCGCGGTCGCCTCGTCTGCCGGCGAGCTGCATCCTCGCGCCACGGGCTTGTGATCGCACACCATCGTGGGTCGGCCCATAGCGCGCGATTCTGGTCGTTCAGTCGGCGTTATGGTCACCGCGGGCAACAGGTCCCGCGGTACCATGGGCCGCATGCCCGAAATCTCGCGCTTCCTCGGCATCGTTATCGGCATGCATTACAGCGAGCACGGAGTGCCTCACTTTCATGCGGTTTATAAAGAACAAAATGTCACTGTCGAGGTGGAATCCGGCGTGATTCACGGTAACTTTCCAACGCGGGCGCTCCGGCATGTCCGGGAGTGGGCGAGCCTTCACCGAGGGGAGTTGCTGACAAACTGGGACCTGGCTCGTCGGGGCGAGCCCCTCAATCGAATTACGCCGCTGGAGTGAGCCGATGGACTACGATGTCATAGAGGCCAGGTACGTCCGGGATTATGTGCTCTGGCTTCGGTTCCGCGATGGCACCGCTGGAGAGGTGGACCTCGCCGGGGAGCTGCAAGGACCGGTGTTCCAACCGCTGCGGGATCGGGAGTACTTCAAGAAGTTCTCCATTCATCCGGAGTTCCAGACGCTTGTGTGGCCCAACGGCGCCGACATCGCTCCCGAGTTTCTGCACGACGCAGTGCGCGTGACGACCTGATAGTATTCTCTCTCTCCCCCACTCCCTCCTCCCTCTTCCCTGTCAGCACTCATACCTCGCCACCACCCGATCGTCGAACAGCGTCGCAGTATCGCCGCGGTTGTTTCCACATGGCCTGCTGGCAATAGGTGGGGCAATGTGCGTTCATAGTGAGATCATGAACGCCTTCCCCTCCACGGAGATGCCCCAGTGACCACCGTCTTGCAGCTGGATGAGATCAAGCAGCTGGTCGATATCCCCCAGTTGATCGACGATATCGAGGCCGGCTTCGTCCTCTATTCACAGGGCCTGGTGCAGGTACCGCCCGTGGGATTCCTGCACTTCGACGATCCGCCGGGCGATGTGCACATCAAGTACGGATCCGTCGCCGGTGGTGAGTTCTACGTCATGAAGATGGCCTCGGCGTTCCCGCACAACGTGGCGTTGGGTCTGCCGGTGGGCAACGGAGTGATTCTGGTCTTCAGTCGGAATACCGGTGCGTTGGAGCTGGTGCTGTTGGACGAGGGCTGGCTCACCGACATCCGGACGGCGGCGGCGGGTGCGGTGGCGGCACGGCACCTCGCGCCGTCGACCGTCAATCACATCGGCATCGTGGGCACGGGCGTTCAGGCAGCACTGCAGCTGGAGTTGTTGCGCCACGTCGTGGATTGCCGGAGTTGCATCATCTGGGGAAGAGACGGCGCCAAGGTTCGTGCGCTGATCGAGAGGCTCCGAGAGAGCCCGGCCTCCCGTGCCTGGGGTCTGGAGTTTCGAGCAGCACCCGATATGGATTTCCTGACGTCCCGGTGCGAGCTCATCGTCACCACGACGTCGGCCCGGACTCCCCTGATTCGGGCCGACCAGGTGCGGCAGGGCACGCATATCACGGCCGTGGGTTCGGACGATCACGGGAAACAGGAGCTGGAAGCAGTGCTCCTGGGCAAAACTGACGTCGTGGTTGCCGACAGCATCGCCCAGTGCGTCGACCACGGAGAATGTTTCCATGCCGTGCAGTCTCGCGTGGTGGACGAAGGCGCCATCCGCGAGCTTGGCACCGTGATCGAGAATCCAACCTTGGGCAGAGCCGATGACCACCAGATCACTGTCGCCGATCTGACGGGCGTTGCGATTCAGGACATTCAAATCGCCACGATGGTCAACCGTGCGTTTCTGGGGAAGCAGGCGCGATGACACGTGTGGACTCGCCAACGCGGGACGCCACGCCTCCGAGCCGCATCGTCGCGGTCGCTCGGCGGGAACTGGTGGATCGGCCTTCCTGTCGGCGCGTGACTAGGGGTTCCAGAACCGTGTCAGGGCAATCGCGGTGCCGATCAGGGCGAGCGTGGTGCCGAGGTTCCCTACCCAGAAGAGAAACATCCACCGAATGAGCCGTGTCTCGAGGTGGGCGAGCCGCTGTTCCCACTTGGCATCCTGGGCGGCAATGCGCCGCTCCCATTTCGTGTCCTGCTCGGCCAGCCGCTGCTCGAGCTTGGCATCGAACCGGGCGAAGTTGAGCTCGTTGAGCTCACGGAGATCGGTGCGGTACGCTGCGTCCACCTGGTTGAACCAGTCCACGATCTCGTCGGCCACGGGGCGACCGAGCTTGTCGTAGAACTCTTTGGAGAACTTGGCGGTGACCGGCATGGGTCTCTCTGTGTCATACCGGTACCACGCTAATCATACGCTCGGCGTGTGGGTACTCGAAAGAGTGCAGCTGGTTGCGAATTCAACCTTCGGAGGCCTGGTGCCGGTGGAGACTGCGTCCCCGAGCGCTTCGTCGCGGGAGCCTCGACTGTCCCGGTCAGGATCGGATCAACCGGCCAGCGGGAAGCCGTGGCTCCCGCGACTCTCGCGTCTCTGCGACGCACCATCCACCGACGCCCCGTATGCACACATACCTTTCCGTTTTCCCCTTTCCCGCTCACCGCTGGGTAGGTATCCGATCCAGAGCTTGGAGGATCCATGTCGAATGCCGCACAGGAAACCGCGACATCCCGCCTGCGGGAAGAGCACGAGCACATCCTCGGGATCGCCGCGGCACTCGCCACGCTCGTCGACGCCGCGGACGCCGGCCGCTGGGACGTCGAAGCCTTCGCGGACTGCGTGACGTTCATCCGGCTGTTCGCCGACGCCTGTCACCACGGCAAGGAAGAGGATCTCCTGTTCCCGGCGCTCGGGGACGTGGGTATGCCGCGCCATCAGGGACCGATCGCGGTCATGCTCGCCGAGCATCAGCAGGGCCGCCAGTATGCCCGGCACATGGCCGGCGCGCTGGACGGGGCCCGGGCGGGCGATCCCCAGGCGCGCGCGACGCTGCGCAATGCGGCGATGGCGTACGTGAATCTGATCCGCAACCACATCGCCAAGGAGAACAACGTCCTGTTCTCGATGGCCGATCAGGCGGTGCGCGGTGAGGCCTGCCGCTCGCTGTGCGCTGCCTACGGCACCGTGTGTGCCCGCCACTTCGAGGGCCACACCAAGGAGCAGCTCCAGGAACTCGGCGAGCGGATCCACGCGCGGGCCCTCGGCGCGTAACCGTGATCGCACGCTATGCGGTTCACGCAGCGTCACGTTGCCGATTCGCATCGGCTCGAGAAGGGCCTCGGACGCTGCTAGGGAGCTGCGGTGGCTTTGGTGGTGGAGGCGCGGGGCCTACCCGGTCCAGAGCTTGAGCAGGGTGATGCTGGTTGCTAGTGCGGCAATCCACAGGCCGACCATCCAGCGGATGAGCCGTACCTCGAGGTGGGCGAGCCGTTGTTCCCACTTGGCCTCCAGGCCGGCAATGCGTCGTTCCCATTTCGCGTCCTGCTCGGCCAAGCGTTGCTCGAGCTTGGCATCGAACCGGGCGAAGTTGAGCTCGTTGAGCTCACGGAGATCGGTGCGGTACGTGGCGTCCACCTGGTTGAACCAGTCGACGAGCTCGTCGGCCACCGGGTGACCGAGCTTGGCGTAGAACGCTTTGGAGAACTTTGCGGTGACCGGCATCCGTCTCTCTGGGTTGTGCCGGCACCAGGTTAATCATACGCTCGGCATGGCCGAGTAGCCAAGTTGTGCAAGCGGGATCGGACGAGCGCGGTGGAGGCCGCGCGTCCCGGTCTTGGCGGGAATGAAGGGATCGTTGTTTGTGCGCGACGGCCACGCCTCCGAGCCGCTTCGTCGCGGTCGCCTCGTCTGACCCGGTGGACATTGGGATCGGCCGAACCTCAAAGGCCGAGGCTCCCGCGACGCTCGCGTCTCTGCGACGCAACCTTCCGCGCCGAGTTCCCCTCACTTCAAGAGCAGCGCGATCACCCCAACGGCCGTTGGCGCCCAGAAGCCGCACATCCACTTGATGAGCTCGGCTTTCTGCTTGGCCAACGCGACGCGTTGCTGGGTAAGCTCACCTCGCAGCTCGGTCATTCGCTGGTCGAGCTTCAGCTCGAATTGCGCCAACCGCGCATCGTTGCGGGGTCCTGAAGGCCGCAGAGCGGCGGCACCTCGCCGTTTCGTACGGCCGCGCATATGTTATTCGGCTATGTCCGACGTCAGCGCCAAGATCACCGCCGCCCTTTCAGACCGCTACCGCATCGAGCGCGAGCTCGGCGCGGGCGGGATGGCCACGGTGTATTTGGCCGAGGATGTGAGGCACCACCGCAAGGTGGCCCTCAAAGTCCTGAAGCCCGAGCTCGCGGCGGTGTTAGGGGCCGAGCGCTTCGTGCAGGAGATCCGGACGACGGCGGCGTTGCAGCACCCGCACATCCTGCCGCTGTTCGATTCGGGCGAAGCCGACTCTTTCCTTTATTACGTGATGCCGTACATCGAGGGGGAGACGCTGCGCGAGCGGCTCGATCGGGAGAAGCAGCTGGGCATCGAGGAAGCGGTACGCCTCACCACCGACATCGCCGACGCGCTGGATTACGCGCACGGCCAGAACGTGATCCACCGCGACATCAAGCCCGAGAACATCCTGCTGCACAATGCGCGGCCGATGGTGGCGGATTTTGGGATTGCGTTGGCGGTGAGTGCGGCGGCCGGTGGCCGGATGACGGAGACGGGGTTATCGCTTGGCACCCCGCATTACATGTCGCCGGAACAGGCCACGGCAGATAAGGACCTCACGAGTCGGTCGGATATCTACTCGTTGGGGGCGATGCTGTATGAGATGTTGACGGGTGATCCGCCGCATACGGGCAGCACGGCGCAGCAGGTGATTGCGAAGATTGTGACGGAGGACCCCGCGCCGGTCACGAAGGCGCGGAAGAGCGTGCCACCGAACGTGGCAGCGGCGGTGGCGACGGCGCTGGAGAAGCTCCCCGCCGACCGGTTCGTGAGTGCCAAGGCATTCGCCGACGCGCTGGCGGATGCGGGATTCCACACGACGACCACCGGCGCGAGGTTGGCCGGCAGCCGGGCTGGGCCGGCACGTCAGACGATGTGGCGGGGCGCGGCCATCGCCGCGTCGCTCCTGGCAC
>JBDHDH010000098.1:14339-20192 GCA_039591615.1 Gemmatimonadota bacterium
GCGGCGCCCTGCGATGCCGACCGTGCGTCTCTCGGTGGCATTCCCGCCCGGGCAGCAGATGCGGCCGGCCGCGACACGTCGGTTCGCGCTCTCGCGCGACGGATCGCGGATGGTCTACGTCGGTCAAGACAGCGTCGGTGGGAGCCAACTCTGGGTGCGCGATCTCAACTCGCTCACCGGCCGACCGTTGGCCGGGACGAGTGGCGCGCTGGGACCGTTCTTCTCGCCGGACGGGGAGTCGGTCGGGTACTTCACCGGCTCCATCGGCGATCTCCGGGTCGTATCGGTACGCGGCGGCGCGCCACGCACGCTGGTGCGCGATTCCGTCCTGGCGTTCGGCGGCAGCTGGTGCGACGGCGAGATCTACTTCACTGCTGGTCCCGCCGCCGGCGCCCGCGTCAGCGAGCGAGGTGGCGCGTACGAGTTGATCTCCCGCCCCGACCGCGCGACGGGGGTGGCCGAGCACGACTGGCTGCAATGCCTGCCCGAACGCGGGGTGGTCCTCGCTCAGCTGTGGCGCAGCGCGTTCACCAACGCCGACCTCGCGCTCATCGACATCGAGGGCGGAGTCGTGACACCCCTGGTGCAGGGAGTCTACGGCCGGTACGTGCCGTCGGGGCATCTGCTCTATGTGACCGTGGCCGGGACGCTGTACAGCGTGCCGCTGGACCTCGGGCAACGACGGGTGACCGACCAGCCCGTCATCGTTGCGGATGGCGTCCAGCTCGATCCCACCAGCGGTTCCGCGCAGTTCGACGTGAGTGACAACGGCATTCTGGCGTACCTGTCGGGCGGCGGGGAGGGCACGGACCGGGTGGTTTGGGTCGATCGCGCCGGGCGACAGACGCCGGTGGATTCGGGCTGGCACGGCCAGTTCACCACTGCGGAGCTCTCCCCCGACGACGGGCGCGTCGCGCTCTCGCAGTTCCGCGGCGGGGAGCTGCAGGTTGCGGTCAAGGATCTCCCGGCGGGACCGCTCTCCCGCCTCTCCGCCGGCGGTCTCGCGGCGGACCGTCCCGCGTGGACCCCGGATGGCCGGTGGCTGGCGTTCATCACGTCCACCGCGAACACGGACTCGCGGACCGCGATGATCCGCCGCGCCGACGGCAGCGTGCCGGCCGACACCCTCCTCGCTGGCGATCGGTCGGTGGAGGAACTGGAGTTCTTGCCTGACGGCCAGCGGTTCCTCGTACGCCTCGGCGCGTGGCAGGGCGGACGTGACATTCTGATCGGGAATCGGCGGGACTCGGTGCTGCGGCCGCTGCTCGCGACCCCTGCCGATGAGTACGCACCCGCGGTGTCGCCGGACGGGCGCTGGTTCGCCTACGTCTCCGTTGAGTCCGGACGTGCCGAGGTCTTCGTGCGGTCGGTGGACGAGCCCGGGGCGGGACGTACCCAGATCTCCGTGGACGGAGGCGACGAACCGCGCTGGGCCCCTTCCGGCCGAGAGGTGTACTACCGCAGCCGCTCGGGGGATATGATGGCAGCGGAGGTTACCGTCGGTCGGACGTTTACCGCGCGGCCACCTCGCAGCCTCTTCTCCGCATCGGGCATGGCGGCCGACCCGTTTCATCATACGTACGCGGTGTCGCGCGATGGCCGGTTCTTGATGATCAATCAGATGCGGGAGGGAGGCGCTCTGGTGATGGTGTTCAACTGGGCCGATGAACTGCGGGAGCAGCGGTGACGCCCGCGGAAGCAGAGGTTCGTCTCACCACCGCCCTCGCTGACCGCTACCGCCTCGAGCGCGACCTCGGCGCGGGCGGGATGGCCACGGTGTACCTGGCCTCGGACCTGAAGCACGACCGCCAGGTCGCCATCAAGGTCCTGAAGCCGGAGCTGGCCGCGGTACTCGGTGCCGAGCGCTTCGTGCAGGAGATCAAGACCACCGCGGCGCTGAGCCACCCGCACATTCTCCCGCTGTTCGACTCCGGCGAGGCCGGCGGGTTCCTGTACTACGTGATGCCCTACATCCAGGGCGAGACCATCCGGGAGAAGCTCGACCGCGAGACGCAGTTCGGGATCGACGAAGCGGTGAAGATCACGACGGAGGTCGCCGATGCGCTGGCCTATGCCCATCGGAACGGGGTGATCCATCGCGACATCAAGCCGGAGAACATCCTGTTGCACGATAGGCGGCCGATGGTGATGGACTTCGGGATCGCGCTGGCGGTCTCCGCGGCCGCCGGTGGGCGGATGACCGAGACGGGGCTGTCGCTGGGGACGCCGCACTACATGAGCCCGGAGCAGGCGACGGCGGACAAGGACATCACGGCGCGCAGCGATGTGTACTCGCTCGCCAGCGTGTTGTACGAGATGCTCACGGGGAATCCACCGCACGTCGGTTCGTCGGCGCAGCAGATCATCATGAAGATCATCGCCGAGCCGGTGGCGCCGGTCGCCACGCTGCGGAAGAGTGTGCCGCCCAACGTCGCGGCGGCGCTCGGCAAGGCGTTGGAGAAACTGCCGGCGGATCGATTCGACTCGGCGAAGAGCTTCGCGGAGGCCCTCGTCAACCCGGCGTTCACGACCACGGCGGTGGGCGCCGGGTTGCCGTCCGTCGGTCCGCCAGTCCGTCGGTCCGTGCTCGTCCCGGTCCTCGCCGCCGTCGCGATCCTCGCAACCGCCCTCGCCGCCTGGGGCTGGCTCCGGCCGACGCCGCGCCCTCCGGTGGCCCGGTTTCTGGTCTCCGTGCCGGACGACCGCCCGTTCGCCGTGGGGCAGTACATGGACGTGGACATCAGTCGGGATGGGACGCGCTTTGCCTACATCGGGATCGGACAGGACGGCGGCCGGCGGGTGTTCGTCCGCGACTTCAATGCGTTCGACGTTCTCCCGGTGGCGGGCTCGGGCAACGGCGACGAGTTCGCCTTCTCGCCTGACGGGCGGGAGATGATGGTGCGGGTCGACGGCGAATTGCGGCGGACGGGCTGGCTGGGCGAGACCCCCAGAACCATCGCCGATTCGGCGGGGCTGGGGCTGGTCTGGGCGGGGGACGACTTCGTCTACTACGCAGACCTCACCGGGAACCTCGTCCGCACCCCCGCGGGGGGCGGGCCGGTGGAGCGAGTTGTCGAGGCCCCCCAGCAGGGCGTTCGGCAGTGGACAGACATCCTGCCCGATCGCCGCGCGGGCCTGTTCGTCGAGTTTCCGCCGGCGATCCTCGGCCTGGAACCCACGATCATGATCGCCGACTTCAGCACCGGCTCGACCCGGTCGCTCGTGCGCGGGGTACACGCCGTGTACCGGTTCGATCGGATCGTCTTCCTGAAGAGCGACGGCACCGTGTGGGCCGCGCCGTTCGATGTGGATCGGCTCTCATTCGATCGGGAGCCGATTGCGGTGACGCACCAGGTGCTCCGCAGCTCGGGCCAGTCGCGTGCCACGTTTGCGATTTCCTCGACAGGGACGTTCATTCATCTGTCGCGGCCGGATCGCGGCATCCCGCCGGTGCGGGTGCAGCGCGACGGCAGGGAAACGCCGTACCCCTTCACTCTCCAGTTCGCGTTCGGGCCCCGCCTGTCGCCGGAGGGGGGGCGTTTGGCGGCAACCCTGACGGATGGATCGGCCTGGGACATCCATGTGGTCGATTTGGCGGATGGCACCACCACCCGTCTGACGTTTGACGGCGCGAACGCCTATCCCGAGTGGTCGCCCGACGGTCGTCGCGTCGCCTTCACCAGCCTCATCGACAGCGTCTTCCAGATGCGCTGGCGCGTGGCCGACGCCTCGGCCCCGGCCGAGCCGCTGATCCGAGGCCCTGCCAGGCCCGTCGAGGTGGCGTTCGTCCCGGGCGGGCGTTCCTTCATCATGCGCGAGGGCGATCGATCCAGCAGCGACAACGCGGACCTCATCCGGTACGACGTGACGGGGGACAGCCTGGTCGGGACTCCGCTCACCCGCACGGCGGCGAACGAACGCGCCCCGATGATATCGCCCGACGGGCGGTACGTCGCCTACGTCTCGGACGAGGGGGGCCGGGACGAGATCTACGTTCGCGAGACGAGGCCGTCTGATAACGTCTGGCCGGTCTCGCGGGACGGCGGCCGCGAGCCGCTGTGGTCCCGGAGCGGGCGCGAGCTCTACTACCGGGGTGGCGGCAAGCTCGTCCGGGTCGGCGTTCGAACGACGCCGACCTTCGCCGTGACGGAGCCGGCCAGGGAGCTATTCCCCGTCGGCGAGTATCTCGAAAACAACAACCACACGACCTACGGGACCCTCCCGGGCGACGAGGAGTTCGTCTTCGTGAAGATCACGTCGCCGAGGAATCGGCTGGCGCTCGTGACGAACTGGATGGACGAGGTGAACGAGCTGTTGGCAGGCTGGCGTTAGACCGGGGAGGACGGCGGGGGACCTGACCGAACCGATGACGCGTCTCTCGAACGCGCTCGCCGGTCGCTACACCATCGAGCGCGAGCTCGGCGCGGGTGGCATGGCGACGGTGTATCTGGCCGCGGACAGCGCGATCACCCCCACGGCCGTCGGCGCCCAGAAGCCGAACATCCATTTGATGAGCACGGCCTTCTGTGCTGCGATTCCCGCCCGCAGCTCGCTGAACCGCCGTTCCCACCTCGTGTCCTGCTCTGCAAACCGCCGGTCCAGCTCCGCGCGGTGGAGTAACCGAAAGAGCGCGGTTCGTGGTGGAATATGCTAGTTGGAGAGGCGGGAGAGGCGGGATAGGCGGGTAGCGGGAGGAGCGTGTAGAGGCTTTCAGGTCCAGGCAATGCTCAACCTGCTTTGGCCCGGGGCTCGCCGCGGGAGGCCACGCCTTCGATCCGCGTCGTCGCGGTTGCCTCGTCTGACCCGGTGGACATTGGGATCGGCCGAACCTCAAAGGCCGAGGCTCCCGCGACGCTCGCGTCTCTGCGACGCAACCTCCCGCGCCGAGTTCCCCTACTTCAAGAGCAGCGCGATCACTCCAACAGCGGTCGGAGCCCAGAAGCCGAACATCCACTTGATGAGCTCGGCTTTCTGCTTTGCCAACTCGACGCGTTGCTGGGTTAGCTCACCTCGCAGCTCGGTCATTCGCTGGTCGAGCTTCAGCTCGAATTGCGCCAACCGCGCATCGATGAGATCCCGCACTTCCAAGCGGTACGCTGCGTCCACTTTGTTGAACCAGTCCACGAGCTCGTCGGCCACGTTGTGACCGAGCTTGGCGTAGAACTCCTCTGAGAATTTCGCGGTGACCGGCATTGGTTGCTCTGGATCGTGCCGGCACAATGGTAATCATACGCTCGGCAAGGCCGAGTAGCCAAGTTGTGCAAGCGGGATCGGACGAGCGCGGTGGAGGCCGCGCGTCCCGGCATTGGCGGGAATGAAAGATCGTTGTCTGCGCGCGAGGACCACGTTTCCGAGCCGCATCGTCGTGGTCGCCTCGTCTGATCCGGTCGACATTGGACTCGGGCGAACCGCAGAAGCCGTGGCTCCCGCGACTCTCGCGTCTCCCCGTCGCGGCCTTCCGCGCCGGGTTCCCCTCACTTCAAGAGCAGCGCGATCACCCCAACGGCTGTTGGCGCCCAGAAGCCGAACATCCACTTGATGAGCTCGGCCTTCTGTGCTGCGACCTCCGCACGCAGCTCGCCGAACCGCCGTTCCCACCTCGTATCCTGCTCTGCAAACCGGCGGTCCAGCTCTGCGAAGCGCTGGTCCAGCTTCGCTTCGAGGTGAGCGAAGCGCGTGTCGAACAGATCGCGAAACTCGCTGCGGTACGTAGCGTCCACCTGGTTGAACCAGTCGACCAGCTCGTCGGCCACTCGATGGCCGAGGCGTTCGTAGAACTCTTCTGAGAACTTTGCGGTGACCGGCATCCGTCTCTCTGGGTTGTGCCGGCACCAGGTTAATCATACGCTCGGC
>JBDHDH010000099.1:0-20271 GCA_039591615.1 Gemmatimonadota bacterium
AGGAGATGCGGGCCAAGTTCGTCGAGGCCGAGGCGCAGGTGCCGATGGCCATGGCGGATGCCTTCCGCTCCGGCAACCTGGGGATCATGGACTACGCACGTTACCGCAACGTCGAAAGCGACACGGAGATGCGGCGAAGCATCGCCCGCGGCGAGCAGCGACCGGAGCGGTAGGCGGTGGACGAGCTCTTTCAGGTCGTCATCTTCGTCGCAATCCTGGCCCTGGGCTTGCTCGCGGGCAGGAAGAAGAAGCGACACGCCGCACCCCGACCACCCCCGCCGCGGACTGCCGCCCGGCGCCCGACCATGCCTGCTGGCTCGCCGTCTGCGACCGCCGTTCGCACCCGCCGACCGGCCTCGCCACCCGGGCGACGCAAGACGCTCGAGGAGACGCTGCTTGAACTGCTCGGGCAGCAGCTTCCGGAGCCGGTGCCGCCCGCGGAGCTCGAGGGGCATGCGACAGAAGCCGTACCGGAGCCAGAGGCGCGCACGCTGGAGTCGGTGGAGATGTCCTCTGAGGCGCGGCACGCCCGGTTCCACGAACGCTATGTTGCCGCCGTCCCACCCCCCAAAGCAGCCGAGCCGCCGAGACTGCGGCTCTCCGCGAACCCCAGGAGCCTTCGAGAAGCGGTGATCTGGAAGGCCGTGCTGGGCCGGCCCAAGGGACTGGAGCCGTAAGCCTTCGAGCTCGAAGACCCCCCCCAAGCCGTGCGACACCCGTTGGGCAGGCGGTGGCCCGAGGCCTGCTATATTTCCCCACGATGACGTCGATGCCGTATCTGACAGATCAGCACCACCAGGTGCGCGAGGTCGTTCGAGACTTCGCTGAGCGAGAGATTCGTCCTGTTGCCCGTGCCCTCGATGCCGAGAACCGGTTTCCCTGGGAGAATGTCAAGCGAATGGGGGAGTTGGGGTTCCTGGGCGCCCCGTGGACCGAGAGCCTGGGTGGGTCGGGCATGGACTACCTGTCCTACATCATCCTCGTCGAGGAGCTGGCGCGGGTCGATGCCAGTCATGCCATCACGGTATCCGCCCACACCACGCTGGGGACCTCGCCGATCGTGAACTTCGGCACGGACGAGCAGCGGGAGCGGTTCGTGCCGCTCCTGGCCTCCGGGAAGGTATTGGGTGGGTTTGGTCTCACCGAGCCTGACGCTGGCTCAGACGCGGGAGGAACACGCACGACGGCTGTCGAACGCGGCGACCACTTCGTCGTCAACGGGTCCAAGATCTTCATCACGAACGCGGGTGTAGGCGAGATCTTCGTCATCACCGCTCGCACCGAGTCGGACCCGGCGAGCCGGAGCGGCGGGATCACGTCGTTCATCGTCACGAAAGACACCGTCGATCTCGAAGCGGCTCAGGAGGTTGGCGCTGGCCACGACCCCGACCTCCCGAAGACCCCTGGCGTGCGGGCAGCCAAGAAGGAAGACAAGCTCGGCTGGCGAGCGTCGGACACGCGCGAGCTCGTTCTCGAAGATGCAATCGTACCGAAGGAGAACATGCTGGGGGGACGTGGGCGCGGGTACGCCAACTTCCTCAAGACCCTGGATTCGGGCCGCATTGGGCTGGCCGCGCTGTCGCTCGGTCTGGCTCAGGGTGCGCTGGATGAGTGCGTTGCGTACACGACGGAGCGCAGACAATTCGGCCGTCCGGTAGCGTCCTTTCAGGGGGTCCACTTCGCCCTGGCCGACATGGCGACGGAGGCTGCCGCCGCGCGACACCTGATCTACCATGCAGCCTGGCTCCACCAGCGCGGCCAACCCCACAAGCAGGAAGCGGCGATGGCCAAGCTGTTTGCTTCAGAGCTTGCAATGCGGGCGACGACCAAAGCTGTCCAACTCCATGGGGGGTACGGATACACTACCGAATACCCCGTGGAGCGGATGATGCGGGACGCCAAGGTGTGTGAGATCGGCGAGGGCACCAGCGAGATTCAGCGGGTCGTCATCGCCCGGGAGCTGTTGGGCGAGTTCATTACGGTCACGGGGAACGGTGGGGCAGGGGCGCTAACCGACGTCGGCTGAGCCTCTCGTGCCACTTGACGTCACGATTTATAAGGCTTTATTTGGCAAGAACTTGTAATGATCGGTCCAGATTTCGGTCTGCCAGCGTCTGAGGGAACTGGGCGTTGCTCCACGCGAGTGGGGAGCGGGTCTCTCCATCCCGCCGCCCCCATCGCCAGACCGCGGATTCCAGTTGCTGGACCAGAACCATACGCATGGGTGCCATTCCGAGCGCCGTTCCCTCGGCGTTCGGTGGGGCATGCCCGGTTTGAGGTTACGTCAGTTGAAACGCGAGATTCTCATCAACGGCACGGCGCGGGAGACCCGCGTCGCAATCCTGGAGGATGATCGCCTTGCCGAGCTGTTGTTGGATCATCCGGAGAGCCAGCGCACCGTCGGCAACATCTACCTGGGCAAGGTGGAAGCGGTCCTCCCTGGGATGCAGGCGGCCTTCGTCAACATTGGGGAAGCGAAGAGTGCCTTCCTCCACGCTTCGGATTTAGTCGAACCGGACGACGAAGACGACGAGGACGGGACGAGCCCACGCGCTGTCCGCCGTCTCCCAAACATTCAGGACCATCTCAAGCGGGGCCAGGCGCTCCTGGTTCAGGTCACGAAGGAGCCGATTGGCACCAAGGGGCCCCGTGTCACCGCCCAGATCTCCCTCGCGGGCCGCTTCCTGGTTTATCTGCCAGGCGGGTCGAAGATCGGAGTGAGCCGCAAGATCGAGTTGCGGGAGGAGCGCGCCCGGCTGCGGGAGCTAGTCCGCAAGCGGCTCCCCGGCGATTCTGGCGGCGTCATCGTCCGCACGGTCGCCGAGGACCTCACGGAGGGACACATCAAGCGAGAGCTCAAGTCCCTCCGGGACCTCTGGAAGAAGGTCAACCGGAAAGCGCACTTCGTTCGGCTCAAGGCGCCGGCACTGGTGCATCGGGAGGCCAAACTCACCAGTGGCATCATCCGGGACGTCTTCAGCGACAAAGTCGACAAGCTGCACGTCGATTCTCGTGCCATCCACAACGAGATCCGCCGGTACCTGGATCAAGTGGACCCTGAACTGCTAGCGCGGGTCGTCCTCTACAACGAGCGTACGCCTCTCTTCGACCGGTTCGGTGTCGAGAACGAGATCCGCAGTATCTTCGAGCGCAAGGTTTCGCTGCCGACCGGGGGATCGCTCGTCATCGAGCCCACCGAGGCACTCGTCTCGATCGACGTCAACACGGGGAGTTACACCGGCAGGAAGGATCCCGAGAAAACGATCCTCCGCACGAACCTCGACGCCGCCCGTGAGATCGCGCGGCAGATCCGGTTGCGGGATGTCGGCGGCATCATCGTCATTGATTTCATCGACATGGAGAGCCGCGCCAACCGGGAGCGGGTGCTCCACGAGCTCCGCACCCATCTGGACCGCGACCGGGCACGCACGAGGGCGTTTCAGGTCTCCGAGCTCGGACTAGTGGAGATGACCCGGCAGCGGGTCCGCCCCTCTCTCTGGGATTCCATGACGGCCGAGTGTTCAACCTGCGCCGGGACGGGAAAAGTGTTCCGACCGGCCGTCGTCGTTCGGCGCCTGGAACGCTCGCTCCGTCGGGTGGCGCACGAGAAGCGAGAACGACGGATGACGGTCCGAGTGCATCCGGAGGTTGCGCTGTACCTCATGGAGGAAGAGCCGGACTTCTTGGAGCGCATGCGAAAGCTGACCGGAATCGATCTCGATATGCGCGATGATCCCATCACCCGAATGGACGAGTTCAAGCTCGTGGCGCAACCGGCGGGTCGGGACGTGACGGAGCGCTATGCCGTGGCGTGAGCGCTGGGTGGGAGGGCCGGCGTGTGGGCCGTCGGTCCGGCCACTTGACCCTTGGAGCTTCGGTAAGTACCATGACAGGCTATGACATACGCCATTTTTCGGGCGGCCGGCCAGCAGTTTCGGGCGGAAAGCGGAGCGACCCTACGAATCCCCCGCCTCCAGGCGGATCCCGGCTCCAAAGTCACGTTCGACGATGTGCTGCTCACTAGTGACGGAAAGACCGTGACGGCCGGACAGCCTACGGTGAAGGGCGCGAAGGTCGTTGGAAAGATCGTCCGTCATGGCCGTGATCGGAAGATCGTCGTGTTTCGGTTCAAGCGCCGCAAGAACTATCGGCGGAAGACGGGACACCGCCAGCCCTTTACCGAAGTGCAGATCACCGACCTCAAGCTCCGGTGAGGCGCAGATGGCCCATAAGAAAGGTGTAGGATCGAGTCGCAACGGTCGCGACTCCAAGCCCAAGTATCTCGGCGTGAAGCGCTACGGAGGGGAACGGGTCCGGGCGGGGCACATCATCGTCCGCCAACGTGGCACCAAGTTCCACGCGGGCAAGAACGTTCGCAGGGGGAGGGACGACACGCTCTTTGCCCTCGCCGACGGCATCGTCAAGTTCGAGCCGAAAGACAAGCTGCGCACGCAGGTGAGCGTGTACTCCTTTGCCATCCAGGCCGCGGCGTCCTAAGATCGTCCCGTTGGCGTGACGATGGTCAGCGGAAGCCGTTGCTCAGGCTTCCGCTTTTTCGTCGGCGGGTTGGGAGGGCGCCGGAATGGCCCCGCTGATTCGGGCTTGCTTCAGCTGCTTCAGGTCGCGCTTCGCCAAACGGGCCTTGCCCGCGAAATAGACGAACGGACCCAAGGCGACCACGCCGATCCCTCCGGAGAGAACGACCTTGGTGAGCTCGAACGTCTCGGCGCCGGCGATGAGCCAGATCATGGCGAGCTCGGCCGCGACGATGACGGCGCCAAAGCCGTCCCGCACGTAGGCCATGTCTTTGCGGTAGGTATTGATCCGGCGTTCCGCTTCGGTCTCGACGGCACCGGCGGCGAGTAGCTCACCCTCCCCAGTGTACATGGCACCGCACCGCGGACAGATCCTGAGCTGGCCTGTGAAGAAGCTGGCAAACCCCTTCCACCAGTACTTCGTCCACCGGAGGCGTCGGACAGGGTTGCGCAAGACCTCGAGTTTGGAGTCGCAGCGTGCGCAGCGCTCGATCACTGCCATCAGAATACCTTCCGACTGATATACCGCCGTCAGACCGCGGTGACGGCGTGGGTTCTGGAGCGGAAGGACTCCAGCAGGCGCCCGGCCGTCGGACCCGGGCGTCCATCACCCACGGTCTGTCCGTCCACGCGAACGACGGGCATCACTTCGACCGTGGTGCCCGCGAGGAAAAGCTCGTCTGCTTCCGACAGTTCCTCGGCGAAGATCGGGTGTTCCCCGACTTCTATCCCATTCTCCCGACAGAGATCCAGGACGATGCGGCGGGTGACCCCCGGCAGGATGTAGTTCGATAACGGGGCGGTGCGGACCACACCGCCGAAGACACCGAAGAAGTTCGTGGCCGTTCCTTCGATGCTGACGCCGTCTCGGACGAAGATCGCTTCCTGCGCCCCGGCTTCCCGCGCCCGCTGATTGGCAAGGCAATTGGGAAGAAGGGCCACCGCCTTGATGTCGCAGCGGCTCCACCGAATGTCCGGGACCGTGATCACGGCAACTCCCTGTGCCGGATCCCCTTTTGGGACGAATGGCATCACTCTGGCGTAGACCGTGGGGTCTGTCGCGGTGGTCGGGAAGGCGTGGCTGCGCGGCGCGGCGCCGCGGGTCACCTGGATGTAGATGAGCGCATCGTGATCGGCCATCCCGTTCCGCTGCAGCAGTTCCTGCGACGCCCTGCCGAGCCCTGCGATATCTGCTCCGGCAATCCGGAGCGCCGTCAATCCCCCGGCGAGTCGCTCGAGGTGGAGGTGCGCCGCGAAGAGTCGACCGCCGTAGCTGCGAACGACTTCGTAGACGCCGTCGGCAAAGAGGAAGCCGCGGTCGTCCGGGGAGATGCGCACGTCCTGGAGGGCGAGGAATTCACCGTTGAAGTAAGCCGTGCTGCTGTCCATGTCGGTCATACCCAGTGTCGATGGCCTCTCTTGAAGGGAGTGTCCCGCGGGTCATGACTTCGGGCGAACTCACAGTAGCGTGCATGGAGCTGTCGGTATCGCACGTCGCCCGTGTCCAGGGTCTGATGCGGGATCTCGATCAGAAAGCGCTCCACCTTCCATACGTTACGCGGTGACAGACGCCAGTTGTAGGGATCGAGGTTCCTGAGGTCGGCCAAGCCGAACGAGACGATTCGAGCGTTGTGGTCGATGTACGGCTCGTAGTATACGCAAACACCACGTGATCCAGGAGATCCTGCGACTCCAGATCGAGGAGCAACGGGGGGTATCGGTGGCATTCCAACACCGTCGCTGCCGCCAGTGCAGCTTCCAAACAGTGCGCGACGCGGCTGCGCACCACGCCGCGGAAGGACCGCAGCGTGAGTCCGTGGCGTTCCCAGTTGTAGGGCAACGAACGAATCCACCGCTGCACAGCCGCCGGAGTGCGATACCGCGTGACGATCCTCCGTTCCCCAATGGTGAAGCGCTCCACATTCAGCATCCCGCGGCGTATCGCGGGCCCCTGGCCGTTCCGCCGCGGCGTCGCCTCTCCCGAACGGCTCATCGCGCCACGAGCAGGCCCCACGCGAGACATCCCCACCCGGCGATGAAGCAGAGCCCTCCGAGGGGTGTCACGGCACCCCATGCGCGAACGCCCGATAGGCTCAGCACGTAGAGACTGCCGGAGAACACGACGGTTCCGGCCAGAAAGGCCCATCCCGCCGCCAGCATCCACGGGGACCCCCAACGCCCTGCGGCCCACGCAACGAAGAGGAGCCCCAGTGCGTGGTACATCTGGTAGCGAATGGCGGTCTCGAAGACGGAGAGGAGCTCGGGGGTGAGACGGCTGCGCAGTGCATGAGCTCCGAACGCTCCCCCCACGACTCCGACGAGCGCCGATAGGGCGCCGATCACGCCGAAGAGACGATCCGCGGTCACAGTGGCATCGGGGGAAGTCTGGTCCCCCCTGGAAGGCACTCCGCGGTCTCGACGTCGGGTTTTCCGACGAACATGCCGGATCGGGTGGGCATGGGGCCGTTACCAGTCCCGTCTCCACGTTGATTCAGAAACGAGATGCCACGCGCATCCAAGAGGGGCAAGGCTGCCTCGGCTTCGAATCACGTGCGGTAAGTGGGCCACGGTGTTTCTCATACACGGTGGTGTGGGGCGCATCACGAGACGCGGAGCCACACGACCAAGGTAATAATAGTCACGGCGAGGATGTTGAGGCCGATCCCCGCCCGCATCATCTGCGTCGTTGTGATCGTTCCGGAACCGAATACGATGGCGTTTGGTGGCGTGGCCACCGGAAGCATGAAGGCCATTGAGGCGGCGAGCGTGGCCGTGATGACGAGGAGCATGGGGGGGAGCCCGAGTCCCTGTGCCACGCCGATGACCAGGGGCATTCCGAGAGCGGTGGTGGCGGCGTTGCTGGTGAGCTCCGTAAGGAGGACGAAAAGCGTCGCCGTTGCCAGCACGACCAGCATGGCAGGTGCGCCGGCGAGTCCCCGGAGCAGTCCCCCCAGCCACTCGGTGAGGCCGGTATTCTCGAACGCGCTCGCCAGCGCGAGTCCGCCCCCAAACAGCAAGAGGATGCCCCACGGCACCTTCCGAGCCGACTCCCAATCCAGTGCCACCGAGAACCGGCCGCCACGGAGCGGCATGGCGAACAGGATCAACGCGGCAGCAACGGCAATGGCGGGATCGGAGATCCCGGGAAGGATGTCAGTGAGTCCCGGAATCCGGAGCGAGCCAATGGTCTTCGGGGCGCGGAGAATCCAGGCTGCGGCCGTGAGGCCGAACACGGTCAAGACGAACCACTCGGCGCCGGAGAGTTGCCCGAGGGAACGTTCGTGATGGGCCAGTGTCTCAGACAAGCCGCCCACCGGACCGCGGACCCGGAACATGCGAACCAGGAGGAGCCAGCACGCCACGAGCATCGGTGCGGTGACCAGCAGTCCGATCCCCATCCAGCTCCCGAAGGTGATCTCCACACCCAGGAGGTCCCTGGCCGCGCCAGCCATGATGGCATTGGGGGGCGTCCCGATGAGCGTCGCGACGCCGCCAATGGAGGCGCCGTACGCGACGCCCAGCATGAGGGCGGTGGGGAATCCCTCCCCGACATGATGGGAGCCTGATGGCGGGCCGCCGCTCACCTCTTCGCGCGGCGCGTGATCCGCCGATCCGGCGACCACCGCCATCGCGATCGGCAGCATCATGAGCGTCGTGGCCGTATTGGAGATCCACATACTCGCGATCGCCGACGCCAGCATGAAGGCGAGGACGACACGGGGCGCGTCGGTTCCCACGGCCCGAACCGTGGCCAACGCGAAGCGCTTGTGCAGATCCCACCGCTCCAGGGTCGCCGCCAGAAAGAACCCGCCCAGGAAGAGGAAGATGATGGGATCGGCATACCGTGCGGTCACCTGACCCACAGGACCGGCAGACGTGAGCGGTAGCACGATGATGGGTAGAAGGGCCGTGGCCTGCAGCGGCACGACGGCAGTAAGCCACCAGGCGGCCATCCACCCCGCGAGTCCCGCCACGTGCCACGCGGCGGGTGCCATGTTGGCCGGCGGCGGGATGAGGAACGTCCCGAGGAACCACAGAGGCCCGACCGCCAAAGCGAGCTGTCGCATCTACAGCGTGGGGAAGAGATGCAGCGGCGTGGTCCGAGTGATTCGCTCTTTGAGGGAGTCCGGCAGAGGTAGCTGGAGGAACTGCTCGAGGTTCGACCGGAGATCCTCGACGCCCGGGCTCGGCCAGTCGGTACCCCACACCACGCGGTCACCGATCTCCTCGAGACGCGGGAAGTAGTCCAGCATCTTCTTGGGTGGGATTCCCGAGAGCTCGAGATACACATTCCGGTGGCGACGCATGATGAAGAAGGCCTCGTCCATCCACAACGGGCGTCCACCATGAGCCATGACAATCACCAGATCTGGGAAATCGATGGCCACGTCGTCGAGTTCCATCGGTCGGCCGTACTTGCAGCGAGCGCCCGGAAAAATGCTGGTGCCCGTGTGAATGAGGACTGGGAGGCCGCGCTCCTCACAGCGCCGGTAAATGCGTCCTAACGCATCGAGCCCCATGGTGTGGGCGTTGGCTGGGAACGCCTGGTGGGGCGGGTGGATCTTCAGGCAGCGAATGCCGAGGTGTAGCAGCTCCTCGACCTGGCCTTCCGGATCCTTGGTGAACCGCGGGTGCACGCCACCGTAGGGAAGCAGACGGTCCGGGGCGGTGTCGGCGTATTCTGCTGCGAACGCGTTCGTCGAATCATCGAAGCCCATGATGTCGGGGCTCGGGTAGTTGATGAGTCCCACCCGCCAGATCTCCCGTTCGTCCATGATATCGAGCAGGACCTGAGGATCGTCCATGAGGGCCAGGAGGAGTTCCCACTGCGCTTCCTTTCCACGGCGCATGACCGTTGCCACATCGGGCTTCAGCTGTTGCCAGGGCTGGATATGGATGTGGAGATCGCTGACGCCGGGCCGTTCGCCCGTCATCGACCCTGGAATGCCGCCTTGCGCTTCTCGAGGAAGGCGCGTACACCCTCTCGCTTGTCCTCAGAGGAAAAGGCTAGTCCGAAGAGGGTCGTTTCGAAGCGCAATCCTTCGTCCAAGGGCTGCCGCACGCTGGCGCGCACCGCCTCTTTGATCAACTGGAGGGCTACCGGGCTCTTTGCAGCTATGGACTCCGCGAGCTCCCGGACGCGACCCGCGAGGTTGTCCAGCGGCACCACTTCGTCGACCAGCCCAATCCGCAGCGCCTCGGCGGCGGTGACCATCTCCCCCGTGTAGAGCAATCTGTAGGCGTTCCCCAGGCCCACGAGGCGCGGCAGCCGCTGGGTGCCGCCGGCCCCCGGCAGAATCCCGAGATTGATCTCCGGTTGTCCGAGCCTGGCAGTCTCGGACGCGATGCGAATGTCGCAGGCCATGGCCAGCTCGCAGCCGCCACCCAGGCAATACCCGTTGATGGCCGCGATCACCGGCTTGGGGAAGGCGTCCGCAGCCTCCACCATCCCGAAGGCCTTCATCACGCGGAATTGGTCGACGGGACTCCGGCCCTCGAACTCGCCGATGTCGGCGCCCGCAACGAACGCTTTGTCCCCAGCGCCAGTAACGACGACAGTCCGAACGTCGTCATCTCGCTCGAGCGCTGCGAGTGCGTCGACGAACTCCTTCCGAACCGAGGCGTTCAGCGCGTTGAGCTTGTCGGGACGATTGATGGTGAGAGTCGCGACCCTCCCGTCGACATCCGTCAGGACGCTTTGCTGATTGGCCATTCGTAGAACCCCTTGCCCGTTTTCTTTCCCAAGTCTCCCGCGGCGACCTTCTCGCGAAGAATTGCCGGCGGTGCATAGTGTGCTTCCTGCAGCTCTCGGTGCAAGTGGTCGGCGATGGCGACGCGCACATCCAATCCCACCAGATCGCTCACCTTGAGCGGACCCATGGGATGGCCATAGCCAAGCTCCATCGCTTTGTCGATGTCCTGGGGTGTGGCCACGCCTTGCTCCACCATGCGCATTGCCTCGAGCCCCAGCACGACGCCCAAGCGTGAGGAGGCAAACCCGGGTGTGTCGCGCACCACAATGGGATGCTTGCCCATTCGCGTGGCCACTGCCCGGACCTGCTCGACCACCGTCTCGTCGGTGCCCTCGGGCACCACGAGCTCGACGAGCTTCATGATATGCACCGGATTGAAGAAGTGCATCCCCACGACGCGTGCCCGGTGCTCGGTGGCCGCTGCGATGGCCGTGACCGAGAGCGCAGACGTGTTGGTCGCGAGAATACACTGGGGACCGACCAAGGCGTCGAGCCGGCGATACAGCTCCCGCTTTGCCTCCAGATCCTCGACGATGGCCTCGACAACCAGATCGGCACCCCGAACGGCATCCTCCAACGGGGGCAGGGGGTCGATGCGCCGAACCGCCGCATCGGCGGCTTCCTTGGTGATCTTACCTCGGGTCACACCGCCGCGGAGATTGGCGCGAATTCGATCGAGCGCCGAGGAGAGCGCGTCCTCGCGGGCGTCGGTGATGGCCGTCTGATATCCTGCCAGGGCGGCCACCTGCGCAATGCCGTGTCCCATGGTTCCCGCACCGACCACTGCCACCCGTTCGACGGGTTTCATCGTCGGTCCACCACGGCTCGGGCGACGTCCGGCACGTTGGTGCAAATCCCATCGACGTTGAGCTTGGCCAGGACTTCCATTCGCAGGGGGTTGTCGACTGTCCACGCGTATACGCGATATTCGTGTTGGTGCGCGCGTTCGACCAGCTCCGCGTCGACGAGATCCTCTCCCTGCCATAACTCGCTGGCTCCCGCGTCCGCGAGCTGACGGAGGGGATCCACGGGGTACGACGAGGACAAGGCGCCGTAAACCAGTGACGGGCGTCGCCGCTGCAATCGCTGCACGAGGCGATGGTCGAAGCCATGGACGTGATACCGATCGGGCGTGGGGCCTGCCGCCAAGACGGCGAAGAGATCCTCGTCGCGCTCTGGCGGGAGGGTTTTCACTTCGACGAACACCACGAGACCGGTGAGCACGGCGAGGGCCTTCTCGAGGGTGGGCACCGACTCCCCGTTCGCCAGACTATGGGACCGCACCTGGTAGAATGACGACAACGGAATGGTGGTGGCGCCGATGTGCGCGTCATGGTGGATCACGAACGCGCCGTCGGCGGTGGTTTGCACATCGAGCTCGACGGCGTCGGCCCCGAGATCTTTCGCCGCCCGAAAGGCGGCGAGGGAGTTCTCGGGCTCGTACGCCGATGCGCCGCGGTGTGCGATGACCAGCGTCAATTCTGCGAGACCGCCCGTGCTTCGATCCAGTCGCCGTCCTTCATGAGACCCTGAAGGAGCTCGTAGTCGCTCTGGCTCGGCAGGACCGACTCCAGGTACGCCTCGTACCGCCCCGGACTCACGTCGTTGCCTTCCAGGTCATAGAACTGATGGGCGTACTGACCGATCTTCCGGTTGAACTTGAAGTCGGGCAGCTTGAGCCACCGGTCTCGGTCGGAGATGTGTATGTTGAGCCGGTCCACCAATCGCGCGCACTCTTGCCGATAGAGCTCCCGAGAGAGCTCGTTCAGCCGTGCCTGGTCTGCTGGAGTAGGGTTGTCCCGCTCATCGAAACGGCCTTTCAGACCCCAGACGTACGCCCAGTGCGCGGAGGAGGAGTTGTCGGTCCCGAAGAGATCGAAGGCCGTGGGGACCCACTTGTTGAAGAACCGCTGCATGACTTCCGGCGGGACGCGCCCAGCCTTGATGATCCGCATCAAGCCGTGGTTCCCCGTGCCCAGGTGGTAGCTCTCTTCCTTGAGCATGGGTCCCATGGATCGGGCGAGGGGGTCGAAGGAGGAGACCGACAGCATTTTCAGCTGGAATTTGCCATCACGATCGATGAACTGGGTGTAAGTGAAGAAATCCAGCCAATTGTCGACGAGCTCGTTGAAGCTCCCCAGGAGTCGCTCACCCTCTTCGGCGCGGCGCTCCAACAGCTTCTGCGCCTCTCGGCGACCCTCGTCGCCGAAGTGCTCGCAAAGGAGGTACGACATCTGCCACCCGTGACGCATCTCCTCGCACATGACCCGCGTTATCGATTGCATGTCGTACGCGGAGGGCGGGTTCACGAGGAGGTTCCGCTGTTGCTCCACCGAGGCAAACTCGGTGTCCCCCTGATAGACGATGAGGTTCATCAACGCGTCACGAATCCGTTGGTCGGGAATGTGCATGAGCGTTGGCCACTTGAGCTGTCCCTTATAATGACCGAACTCGATCTCGCTTACCTCGGGCTCGCCGAACAAGACCCCGAAATTGAAATCGCGGAGCTCCTTTCGGTCGAGGCCAATCGAGTCCTGCCAGTAGCGGAAGTAGTCAATCCATTCGTCCCAGTTGTGAACTTTTCGCATCGTCGAGTTCCCTACCTTCCTTGATAGGCCGCTGCACGTTTCTCGAGAAAAGCCGCGAATCCCTCTCCCGCATCCTCCGTGTTGAAGCAGCGGATCTGGTGTTCCAGCTCCGTATCGAGCGTGGCGCTCAAATTGCTCGTGTCGCTCTCGTAGATGGCGCGCTTCGCCAGCGCCAGCGCGATGGGAGGCTTCGCCGCCAGGGACCCGGCGAGGGCCGCGGTCTCGGCGTGCAGTTGCTCGTGAGGGACCACCCGGTTGAAGAGCCCGAGTCGTAGCGCCTCGGCGGCATCCACCATTTCTGCCGTAAAGATCAACTCCAGAGCCTTCGCCGGGCCAACGAGCCGCGGGAGGAAATAGGTCCCACCCCAGTCGGGGTGAAGACCGATGCGGTTGAAGGTCTGACCGATGGTCGCGCGATCCGAGGCGATTCGGACGTCACACGCCAGCGCGAGGTTTGCTCCCCCGCCGGCTGCCGGGCCGTTCACACTCGCAATCACGGGTTTGGGCGTGGCCCGCACCGTCGTGACGACGTCTCGGCCGGCCTCCACGAGCTCGGCGAATGCCCCGATGTCCCGCCGCGTCTTCAGCCCACGCATGTAGCTGATGTCTGCGCCGGCGCAGAATGCCCGGCCGGCTCCGGTAATGACGAGCACACGGATGCCGTCGTCCTCCGTCGCATCTCGCACCGCATCGGCGAGCTCCTGGCGCATCCGGCCGGCGAACGCGTTCAGCTTCTCGGGACGGTTGAGGGTGATGGTGCCGATCCCGTCGTCGCGTTCGAGCAGGACGTCTTCGTAACTCACACCCGCTCCACGATCATCGCGATACCCTGACCCACGCCGATACACATCGTCGCGAGGCCGTATCGACCGCCGGTTCGGCGCAGCCCGTGAACCAGCGTCGTGAGTATCTTGGCTCCGGTGCCGCCAAGAGGATGCCCGAGCGCGATGCCCCCTCCATAGACGTTCACCCGTTGGGGATCCAGTGCGAGCTCGCGAATGCAACCGATGGCTTGGGCCGCAAACGCCTCGTTCAGCTCCACCAGATCGATGTCCTGCACCTGGAGCCCTGCGCGGGCGAGGGCCTTGCGCGTCGCCGGGATGGGACCGAGTCCCATATAGGCCGGATCCACACCGGCCACCGCCGTCGTGATCACACGCGCCAGGGGCTCGACTTTGTCCAGCTTCTTTTCCGGCCCTCCGAGCACCAAGAGCGCCGCTGCACCGTCATTGATGCCGCTGGACGTTCCGGCGGTGACCGTGCCGTCCTGCGCAAAGGCCGGTTTGAGCTTCGCCAGCTTCGCCAGCGTGACATCGGGACGGGGGTGCTCGTCACGGGTCACCGTGGCCTCTTCACCCTTTGAGCCCTTCACGGTGACCGGGACGATCTCGTCGTCGAACTGGCATTGATCGAGCGCCGCTTTGGCGCGTTGCTGGCTTTCGACGGCGAATGCTTCCTGCTCATCGCGCGTGATTGCGTACCGGCGGGCAACGTTCTCGGCTGTTTGCCCGAGTGATACCGTCCACTGTCCCGGCATCTTGGGGTTCACGAACCGCCACCCCACGGTGGTGTCGGCGGTCTCCGGCGGTCTCCGATCCCACCGGGTGCCGCGCTTCAGCATCACGTAGGGCGCCCGGGTCATGCTCTCGACACCCCCGGCGACGAACGCGTCACCCTCCTCCGCCTTGATGGCGTGCGCCGCACTCGCCACGGCCTGGAGCCCGGAGGCGCACAAGCGGTTCACCGTCTGGCCGGGGACGTCCACCGGAAAGCCGGCGAGAAGCGCGGCCATTCGGGCAACGTTACGATTGTCCTCCCCAGCCTGGTTGGTGCATCCGAGGATGACGTCATCCAGGCGCTGGGGATCGAAGTGCGCTCGCTCGACGACCGCCCGGAGGGCGATGGCCGCGAGATCGTCTGGCCGCACGTCCGCCAGGGCACCGCCGTGACGCCCGACGGGAGTGCGGACTGCGGAACAAATGAACGCGTCCCTCATCGTAGCCCCATCCAGACTGTCTTCGTCTCGGTGTATCCCTGGAGTGCCTCTCGCCCGAGATCGCGACCGAAACCGCTCGCCTTGTACCCGCCGAACGGCGCTGCCGAGTCGTAGAGGTTGTAGGTATTGACCCACACAGTACCCGCACGTATCCCGCGGGCGACGCGGAATGCCTTCTGGATGTCTTTGGTCCAGATACCAGCGGCAAGACCGTACCGAGTCTGATTGGCCAGCGCGATGCCCTCTTCCAGATCGTCGAAGGTGAGCACCGAGAGGACGGGTCCGAAGATCTCCTCATCCACGATGGTCATGCCCGGCGCGGCCTCGTCGAACACGGTCGCCTCGATGAAGTATCCCTTCCCGTTCACCGTCACCGGATGGCCACCGGCGACCAGCCTGGCTTCCTGCTTGCCTGTCTCGATGTAGCTCATGACCGCGTCCTGCTGCCGCTTCGACACCACCGCGCCGAGGCGGGTGTTCTTGTCGAGGGGATCTCCCGGCACGAGCTTCGCCGCCCGGGCGGCGAGCTCCTCGATCACCTGATCATGGACCGAGCGCTCGACCAGCAGCCGTGAGCCGGCAGCGCAGACCTCACCCTTACCGTAGAAGATCCCGTTTTGCGCTCCACGGACGGCCGCTTTGAGGTCGGCGTCGGCGAAGATGATGTTCGGGCTCTTGCCGCCCAGCTCCAGCGTCACGCGCTTCAGCGTATCGGCCGCCGCGCGCATGATGCCCTTGCCCACCTCAGTGGAACCGGTGAAGGCGATCTTGTCGATGTCAGGGTGCCGCACTAACGCGGCTCCGACGGTCGATCCACCACCGTTCAGGACGTTGAAGGCGCCAGGCGGGAACCCGGCCTCTTCCATGATCTCGGCCATCGCCAGGGCCGTGAGCGGCGTCTCCGACGCGGGCTTGAGCACCACCGTGCAGCCGACGGCGAGGGCAGGGGAGAATTTCCAGCTTGCGAGGTTCAGCGGAAAGTTCCAGGGCACGATGGCGGCGACGACCCCGACCGGCTCGCGCATCGTAAAGACGAAGTCGCCCCGACCCACGGGAAGGACGTCGCCGGTGATCTTATCCGCCCACCCGCCGTAGTACTTGAGCGTCTCCACGGTCATCGCCACATCGATCTTCGACTCGAAGAGCGGCTTCCCGTTCTGCAAGGTCTCGAGCTTCGCGACCTCGTCGCGCCGCTTCCGCAGGAGCTCACCTGCGCGGTACAGCAACTCGCCCCGGCCGCGGGCTTCCAACTTCTGCCACTGGTCACTCTCGAAGCATGCCCGTGCAGCGCTGACCGCGGCGTCGACGTCCGAGTCGCCCGCCTCGGCGACGGATGCAATCACATCCTCCGTCGCCGGGTTCACCACATCGAGCGTGGCGCCGGACGCAGCCTGGTGCCACTCGTTGGCGATAAAGAGCTCGTTACGCACTACTGACCCTTGAAGCTGGCCATGCGCTTGTCGACGTAGGCATTCAGCCCTTCTTTGGCGTCTTCGCTCTGGAAGAGTTGCTGCTGCAGCTCCCGCTCGATGGCGAGCCCACTCTCGAAAGGCACTTCCAGACCGGAGCAGACGGCCCGCTTGATGTTCCCCACGGCCTTCGCCGCCTTGTTCGGTGTGCAGAACTGCTTCGCGTACATCACGACCTGATCCCAGAAGCCGTCCTTGGGGAACACCTCGTTCACCAGACCCACTTCTTTCGCCTTCTCAAAGGAGAACGTCTCGCCTTTGATCATCATCTCGATGGCGTGGGACTTCCCGATGAGACGGGCCAGGCGCTGCGTGCCGCCGGTCCCGGGCAGGACGCCGAGGTTCACTTCTGGAAGACCGATCTTGCCGGCATCCTGGCAGGCCAGCCGAAGGTCGCACGCCATGGCGATCTCGAGGCCGCCACCAACCGTATGCCCGTTCAGCGCCGCGATCACGAGCTTGGGCGTGTGCTCGAGTCGGTTGAGCGTTTCGTTGGCGTGGAGGCAGAAGAAGTACTTGAACTTGGGTGTGACCGAGGCCAGCATCTTGATGTTGGCACCGGCTGAGAAGAACTTGTTGCCCTTTCCGCGCAGAACGATCACCTGGACGTCGTCATCCATCCGGGCGTGGAGGATGGCTTCGTCCAGCTGGCGCATCATGTCGTAGGTGTACGTGTTCGCGGGCGGATCGTTGAGCTCCATGATCGCGAGCCCGTCTTCCTTTCGAGACTCGACGAGGTGCTGCGATGTAGTCTGTTGCTTTGGAGTCGCCGTCGTTGCCATGGGACCTATCCTTCCTGAGAAACCGTCGATGGGGTTGGCGTCACGCCATACAGGAACAGCTGCGTGAGTTGTCGGGCCAGGGCCTCGGGCATCACCGGGCCCTTGGGATCGTACCACGTGTAGATCCAGTTCATCATACCGAAGAGCGCGTAGGCAGCCACCCGCGATCCGGGACGGTCAGCGCCACCGGGCTCCACCGCGTCAACGAGCACTCGGAGCATGTTCACGTATCGTCGCTTCAGCCGGTCGATCACCGCTCGCCGCTCCGCGCTCAGCGCATCGGCCTCGTGCGAGAGCACCTTCATCTCGCTCATGTGGTGCGCGAAGAAGGTGATGTGGTGGTGAATGAACTGGCCCAAGCGGTCGATCGGGTCGCTCCCATCGGTGACGGCGGCCTTCGCGCCCTCGAGCACCCGCAGGAAGGAGCGCTCCTGAATCTGGAACAGGAGCTCGTCCTTTCCCTTCACGTAATAGTACATTCCCGCCAGGCTCATCCCCGTGGCGCGGGAGAGATCCCGCATGGTGGTGGGATGAAACCCCTTGGCGGCAAACACGTGGGCCGCGGTGTCGAGAAGCCGCTCTAACCGATCGTCGTAAGGAAGTGTAGCCATTCGAACGTTCGTTCGAAAAGGTACCCTGGGAGTGTCGGACGGTCAAGAGCATTGCCGTCTTCGCGGTGGGTTGGTGGGCGTCCCCCGGTTGCGTAGCTGCGACACGAGTTGTGATCCTATGGCGATCCCACCTGACGGCTTGACCTGCCTCGCGGCCCGGTGGACGCTTAACGTGACCTGCCGCGTGACGTCTAATCCGCTGTGAGCCTACCGGAACCGGAGGCAACGCCTTCGGACCTCGCGCTGATCGAGGCCTGGCGATCGGGGAACGAAGCGGCGGCAACGGAACTGGTACGAAGGCATACCAGGGCGCTTGCGGGCTTTCTGGCTGCCAAGGGGGCAGGGGACGATCTCGATGATCTCGTGCAGGAGGCGTTCTTTCGGGCGTTTCGTCGAATCGGCAGCTTCCGGGGCGAGGCCGGATTCCGAGCGTGGCTCTTGGTTATCGGGTCAAATGCTCTCAAGGATCTTCGGCGCCGGGCTCGGCGGCGCCGCGTCTTGCCGCTGGAAGGACGGGAAGTGACGGACCACAGGAGCAACCCGCAAGACGAAGCACAGGAGCACGAACTTCTCGAGCGCCTCGAAGAGGGGGTGAAGCAGCTGCCGCCAATGCAGCGCGACGTCTTCCTGCTCAGGGCGCAGCAGGGGCTGGAGTACGAGGCCATTGCGGGTGCCCTGGAGACGAGCGTCGGGGCGGCGCGCGTCCACTATCATCACGCGGTCAAACGTCTAAAGCAGATTCTCAAGTGAATATCATAATCAATTGATTAACAGGTACTTAAAGTGATAACACTGATGAGTTACTCGAGTGCTTCCGCCGCCCGAGCCATACGAGGCGACGTGTCGTGATGATCGAGGATCGTGATCTCGAGGGGCTGGCGCCGCGCCTGGGCCGACGGCGCGCAGGTGAGGTCGACCCAGAGGCGACAGCCACGGCGGTGGTCGGTCGGCTCCGGTCGGAACGGTCGGTTGTCCACTGGTGGAGGCTGCCGGCCGCGCGGCGCATGGTGGCGGCGGCCGTGCTCATCTTGGCGGCCGGGTTGTATGTGGCGCGGTCTGGCCCAGACCGGCCGGTCGGTCAGGTCTTGGTTCCCGTACCGGTTGTGCTCGACGAACTGGCGGCCGCCGAGCTTGTCGAGATCATCGACTCGCTCGACGTGGACGGCCCGGTCTACGAGCTCGTTCCGGCGTCGCTCCACGATCTGTCGGAACGGCAGCTGGAGCGGTTGCTCGAGAACATGGAGGGATGATGCGCATTCTCGTGCTCTCGCTGATGCTCATGAGCGGTATCGCGACCCCGTCGCTTCTCGCCGGACAGAACCGCGACGTCCGACGGGATCGCCTCCAGGAGGAGGTGATCCGACGGTTCATGGAGAACTACCGGTCGCAGGCCGGCCTGGACGACGAGCAGTACACCCGGTTTCGCGATGTCGCGCAGCAGGCCTTCGAGGCGCGGAATGCATTCAATCGTGGGGAGCGAACGGTCTGGCGCGCGCTGGAAGGCCAGATGCGGCCGGGCGTCGCTGCCGATCCGGACAGCGTGACGAAGCTCTTGGACACCCTGGTCGATCTGCAGGGTGAGCGGGTCGCCCGAGTTCGGGCGGAGCAAGAGGAGTTCGCGACGTTTCTTTCGCCCGTGCAGCGCGCGCAATTGACACTGGCTCTTCGGCGTCTCCAGAATCAAATCGAGCGCGTGTTGCAGCAGCGGTTGCAGGGGAGAGATCTGCCGCGCAGACCGTGAGTGTCGGGGGTCACTTCCTCTTCGTTCCCGGGTCCTCGCCTGGGCGCACAGGCTTGGGCCTCGGCGTGCAATCGTTCGCCGAGGCTCGAGTAGCGCAATGGCAGGCGCGCCGAGGGCGACGAGTCATGTGGTCCTGCGCAACCCAGAGCGCCCGGCGTGGGGCCGGATGCCGGGCGCTCCTGACCGCGACTACTTGCAGCGCGGCTCGCCTTCGGGGGCGGTGCCGTCCACGGGATTGGCGTGGCCCACACCCAGCGCGATCCCGCACTTCATGGCGGTCCCGGTGTGCGTAGCGCTCGCCTCCCAACCCTTCCCGTCGGGGTTGGCGATGGTCACCGTCACGCCCGGCGACGCGCTGTATAGGGTGGTCGGGAACGTCCCCACGTAGGTCGTCCAGTCCGCGAAGTAGGCCTCTTCGGCGTTGACCAGGTTACGCAGGTCGGACTTCATCGACGCGACGTAGGCCTTCTCCTTGGTGTTGGCGAACTTCGGGATGGCGATGGCGGCAAGAATCCCGATGATCACCACCACGATCAGCAGTTCGATCAGTGTGAAACCCTTGCGATTCAGCATGAATCCTCCGAGGACCGTCGAGTCGCACTCGACGAGGTACATGCCCCGCCACGTCATCCCCTGTGGCCTTGGTCTCGTCGTCGAGGTGGCGTCCTTGGGGGCGTCGGTCTGGCGGCTCGGCCGGCAGAAGTCAGCGGCGGGTACATCTTTCTTACGTTTGGTAAGGTGAAGCGCAGGGCGGGCGACGGCAAGGGTTGCAGCAGCGCAACGTTGCGGCGGTGCA
>JBDHDH010000100.1:0-13929 GCA_039591615.1 Gemmatimonadota bacterium
CTCGAGCGCATTTGGCGGTCGACGCCGGACGACGGCGAAGCCGAGGTCATTCAGGGACTCATCCAAGCGGCCGCGGCCCTCCTGCATCGAGCGCGCGGGAACCAACACGGCGTCGAGGTGATTGGTAATGCAGGATTGCAGAAGCTCGCGGGACCACAGCATCCCGCCGTTGAATTCGAAACCGAGGCGTTCCGCCGGGAGCTCGAGCGGGTCGTGGTCCACGGAGGTCCGCCGCCCATTCTGCGTTTGAGGTAACCGTGACGAATCAGGCGGATAACGAGCAGCGGTACTATGACGTGATCGTCGTCGGTGCGGGTCCGGCCGGGCTCTGCGCGGCGATGTACGCGGGGCGGGGAATGCTCGATACGCTCTTGATCGAACGAGGTGCGCCGGGTGGTGAGCTCCTCAATACCGATCGCATCGAGGACTACATCGGCTTCGAGAGCATTCTCGGGCGGGATCTGGCGGAGAAGATGACCAATCACGCCCAGAAGTTCGGTGCGAAGATGATCACCGATACCGTGACCACCGTCGAGCGGGAGGACGACGGAGCGTTCACCGTCACCACGGAGCTGGGGAAGACGTACCGGGCTCCAGCCGTGATCGTCACGGCTGGCGGGACGCCCCGCAAGCTCGGCGTTCCCGGGGAATCGGAATTTGCCGGACGTGGTGTCTCCTACTGTGCGGTTTGTGACGGGGCGTTCTTCAAAGGCGAGACGCTCGCCGTGGTGGGTGGCGGTGATGCAGCCACCGAAGAGGCCGACTACCTGACGCGGTACGCACAGAAGGTGTACATCATCCACCGGCGGGATGAGCTGCGGGCGTCACCGATTCTGCAGCGGCGAGCATTCCATAACCCCAAGATCGAAGTGATCTTCAACAAGGTTGTCGAGGAAATCCAGGGTGACGCGAGAGGCGCGAACCAGCTCGTGCTCGAGGATACGGTCACCGGTGACCGATCTACGCTCCCCATCGGCGGGGTGTTCGTCTTCATTGGGTTCCTGCCCAACTCCGGCATCATCAAGGGCCATTTCGAGCACGACGCAGGCGGCTATATCGTCACCGACACCAACATGATGACCTCGATCCCGGGGTTGTTCGCCGCAGGGGATCTCCGCGTGCAGCTCACGCGGCAAATCACCACGGCCGTTGGCGACGCGACCACGGCGGCCATCGCGGTGCAGAAGTACCTCGCCGAGCGTGAGGAGCGAGAGGAGCACGAGGCTGTTGCCTCAACCTAAGGTCATTTGCCTCACCAACGGCGTCTTCCAGGAGAATTGCTATCTTCTGGCAGGTCCCCAAGGTGGGGAAGCAGTGTTGATCGACCCGGGGGAAGAGGTCACCCTCTTCCTCCGTCGGCTGCGGACGGAGGGATTCGAGCTGCAAGCAGTCTGGCTCACCCACGCGCACCTCGACCACATCCTCGGGGTGCGGGAGGTGGTCGAGGCCACCGGGGTGCCCGTGTTCCTGCACCCCGCCGATCGACCGCTCTACGACGGGATCGGCAGTCAGGGGCAATGGCTCGGGTATCGGGACGTCGAGCCGCCACCGCCCCCCGATTACGAGCTGTCAGCCGGAGAGACTATCGGGGTGGGCGGCCTCTCCTTCGAGGTTCGCCACGTACCCGGTCACAGCCCGGGCAGTGTCGCGTTCGTGGGTCACGACGTCGCGTTGGTGGGGGACGCGCTCTTCGCCGGCTCCATCGGTCGCACCGACCTCCCAGGGGGAGACGGCGGGACGCTCCTCCGGAGCATCCACGATCAGTTGCTCACCCTACCGGACACCACCGCGGTCTACGCCGGTCACGGACCGGATACGACGATCGGTCGAGAGCGCGCCACCAATCCGTTCCTGACGGGAGAGGTGCGGATTGTCTAGGCTGGAAGCTCCGGAATCCGCGCTTTCCTGCATCAGCTGCGGACGCGAGGTCCCACCCAGACCGGCGGGTTGCAAGAGCCCCTGTCCCCATTGTGCATTCATCTATCCCCTGGGGGACTGCTCGGACTGATCGGCGGTTTCGCTTGCGTTCCCCGAAGGCTAGCAGGATATTGACCGAGAGGAGGACTATTGCGCGTCACCACGTGGGCTGAGTACGGACTCATCGTCTCGCTCCACCTCGCCAAGCAGAGCGGGAGCGATATCAATCCCACGCCTGCCCGGGACATGGCGGAGCGTGAGGGACTCCCGCCCGATTACGTGGAGCAAATCCTCCTCAAGTTGCGCCGGGCCGGCCTGGTAGCCAGCGTCCGCGGGGCAAAGGGGGGGTACTACCTGGCGCGCGAGGCGCGCAAGATCACCGTCAAGGACGTGATCGAGGCCGCCGAGGATCACACTTTCGAAGTGAACTGCGACAGCCACGTCGTCCATCCGGAACGCTGTCGCTCGGACAACGATTGTAGCATCCGCCCGGTGTGGCGGGCCCTCCAGCAGCGGATCGACGAGCTCCTGGAGAGTATCTCGCTGGCGGACCTGCTGGGCGACGAGCCCAAAGTCGAGCGGCTCGTGGCGATTACGAGGTCGTGAAACGGAACGTTGCGGGAGGGAGTGGGGTTTTTTATTTATGACTAAACCCGATTAAAAGAGTCGGGTATTGACCCTGTGTGACCGGGCAACGGACTTGAAACCATGATACTGCGGGTGGCGCGGGAGGAGACCAGGGATTCGTCGCCGGAGCGGTCGGCCGAGCCGGCATTGTGGGGATTGGTCGGTGAGACCCCCTTGGTCCCGGTGGCGGCCGGCTTCGGGTGCGAGGGACCCCGCGTGTTCCTCAAGGCCGAGTGGTTCAATCCCGGGGGTTCGGTCAAGGATCGGCCAGCCCGCGAGATCCTGCGGGCAGGGCTCTCGGTCGGGCACCTCCCTGCGCGGCGGCTGCTCGATGCGTCGAGTGGGAACACGGCCATTGCATATGGGATGCTGGGAGCCGCGGCGGGGATCGGGGTGACGGTGTGCGTGCCGGCCAACGCCTCGCCGGAGCGATGGGCCCTGCTGGCCGCGTACGGTGCCGAAGTAGTCGAAACCGATCCGCTGGAGGGGAGTGACGGGGCCATTCGGCGGGCCCGGGAACTCGCTGCGCAGCACCCGGATCGATTCTGGTATGCGGATCAATACAGCTGTGCCGCCAATCCGCTGGCCCATTACCGAACGACCGGCCCCGAGGTCTGGCGGGACACCGGGGGTCGGATCACGCACTTCATCGCTGGTGTCGGCACGAGCGGGACGCTCATGGGCGCGGGCCGGTATCTCCGGGAGCGCCGCGCCGACGTCCGGCTCGTGGCCGTGCAGCCCGAGGGACCATTCCACGGCCTTGAGGGACTCAAGCATCTGTCCACCGCGATCGTGCCAGCGATCTACGATCCCTGCGGCGTAGACGAAACGGTCTTCGTGGCGACGGAGCGGGCGGACGACCGGGTACGGCGTCTAGCCCGGGAGCGTGGGTTGTTCGTGGGGTGGTCGACCGGTGCCGCGTTGGCGGCGGCGGAGGACGTCATTCAGCGAGCCCCCAGAGGGGAGCGGAAGCGCCTCCACGTGGTGGTCATCGCACCGGACGGGGGGCAGCGCTACCTCTCGGAGCGAGCGCGCTTGGGCGGAGCCAGCTGATGATCATTCGGGGACGCGTGGTGGCCGAGATCCGGAGCGCGCTGGAGGCTGCCTATCCTCGCGAGGGATGTGGCTTCCTCGTTGGGCGTGTGGACGGTGACGTACGGGTGCGGGGTCAGATCCAGGCGGGCAACCGTCGGGCGGAAGATCGGGCCGGGTCGACGCGATATCTCATCGCCCCGGAAGAGTTCCAGGCGGTGACCCGGCGGGTGGCGCGGGACGCGTTGGAGATCGTGGGCGTGTATCATTCGCACCCAGACGTGCCCCCTGACCCGTCAGCCTACGATCGCGACCACGCCTGGCCGTGGTACCAGTATCTCATCGTGTCGGTTCAGAACGGGATCGCCGGTGACATGCGAGCTTGGCAGCTCACGGACGATCGCCGGGCCTTCGTGGAACAAACGGTTCAGATCGTTGACTGAGCAGAAAGGAGACGGCTGATGGCCGTGACCGTGCATATTCCCACTCCGCTGCGTCCTTACGTCGAAGGGAACGCTACCATCATCGTGTCGGAAGGGACGGTCCAGGAGATTCTCGAGGAGATTCGGAGCGGATATCAGAAGCTGGAGCCCCATCTCTTCCAAGATGACGGCCGGTTGCGCAGCTTTGTAAATGTGTTCGTCAATGACGAAAACATCCGGTCGCTCGAGCGTGAGAAAACGCGGGTTCATCGCGGTGACGACGTGTCGATCATCCCCAGCATCGCGGGTGGCGCAACGGCGGTGAGAACCACCGATCTGCCGGAGCTGTCGCACGAGGAGGTGCTGCGGTACTCGCGGCATCTCATTCTGCCCGAAGTCGCTCCGCTTGGGCAGCGTCGGCTGAAAGCCTCCCGCGTCCTGCTCATCGGCGCGGGCGGGCTGGGGTCGCCGGCATCACTCTATCTCGCTGCGGCGGGAGTGGGCACCATCGGGCTGGTGGATTTCGACACGGTCGACGAGACGAATCTCCAGCGTCAAATCGTGCACGGGACGGGCTCCGTCGGAAGGTCGAAGCTCGCGTCGGCAGAGGCACGCCTGAGGGATCTCAATCCTCACGTCGCGATCGAGACATTCGAGACCCGGTTGACGTCGGAGAATGCACTGGAACTCCTGAGGGATTTCGACGTGATCGTGGACGGGACCGACAACTTCCCGACTCGCTACTTGGTGAATGACGCGTCTGTACTCCTGGGCAAGCCATACGTCTATGGGTCGATCTTCCGCTTCGAGGGACAGGCCTCAGTGTTCGCCCACGCCGACGGCCCGTGCTATCGCTGTCTCTTTCGCGAGCCCCCGCCGCCTGGGCTGGTGCCATCCTGCGCGGAGGGCGGAGTGTTGGGAGTTCTGCCCGGCATCATCGGGAGCATCCAGGCCCTCGAAGCCATGAAGCTCATTCTGAACAGAGGCGACACCCTCGTGGGGCGGCTCCTCCTGTTCGACGCTCTCCGGCTCCGCTTCCGCGAGCTGAAGCTGCGGAGAGATCCCGAGTGTCCGGTGTGCGGTGAACGGCCCACGGTGCGTGAGCTGATCGATTACGAGGCCTTCTGTGGAGTCGGTGCCGAGCCCACGACGCACGAGGGCGTCGAGGTCACTGTGGGAGAGCTCGCAGACGAGGTGAAGGAGAATCCCAACGTCGTGCTGGTGGATGTCCGAGAGTCCTATGAGTGGGAGATCTGTCACATTCGCGATGCCGTGTTGATTCCGTTGGGTGAGCTTCCGGATCGATTGAACGAGTTCGAGGGTCAAACGGACATCGTAACGTACTGCCACACCGGCGTCCGGTCACTCCGGGCGTTGGAGATCTTGAAGGCGGCCGGCTTTTCCAAGGTCCGGAGTCTTCGGGGTGGGATCGACGCTTGGGCGGTCGAGGTAGATCCGACTCTCGCCAGGTACTGATGATACCGTCTCGATTTCGCCTCGCGTGACGCGAGCAACGGGTCGCAGACAGGGGTTCTTTCGCTCAATGGCGGCAGGCCTGTTCTTGCTCGTGGCCTGTGCTCGTGCGTCGGAGGAACCGGGCGATGGAAGTTCGACCGCTCGGGTAATGGCACCCGATCCTGCTCAGCCAATCCTCCAGGAACGAATCGAGCAGTTGCGCACCCACGGCGAGCTCAGCGTCGGGGATGCCGCCATCGCCTCACAACTCGTGGTCTCTGATTTCTACGAAAACCGTGCGTTCCGTCGTGCGTGGACCGACTCGGGTGCCGTGGCGGATCTCATCCGCGCCATTGCAGAGATCGGACAGGACGGTCTGAACACGCGGGATTACCACTATGAGGCGTTGGTGACCCTGCGGCAAGAGGCCGCCGGCGACAACGTACGCGCCGAACAGCTGGCGGATTTTGACCTCCTGCTGAGCGACGCGCTCGCGCGGCTCGGGTACCACATCCTGTTCGGCAAAGTGGACCCCGAGCGTCTCGACGCCAACTGGAACATGGCGCGGGAGATCGAGCACCTGGATCCGGCGGCGATCATGCAGCAGACCATCGACTCGCGTGAGCTGTACGACATCGTTGAGGACTACAAGCCCCAGCACCCGCTCTATCTCGCTCTCAAGAATGCCCTCAGCGAATACCGGGCGATCGAAGCGGCAGGTGGGTGGCGGTCGTTGCCGGGGGGGCCGACCCTCAAGAGGGGAATGATCGACGCACGTGTGCCGCTCCTCCGCCAGCGGCTCGCCCTCGCGGGGGACTACACGAGGCCGACCGGCGATACTGCCTCGATCTTCGACGAGGCGTTGGAGGTCGCGGTCGAGCTGTTTCAGCATCGCCACGCGCTGCAGGAAGACGGCGAGGTGGGTCCCGGCACATTTGCCGCTCTCAATACGCCCGTCGAGCGGCGGATCGAGCACATTCTCACCAGCCTTGAGCGGGGACGGTGGATCTTGCACGATCTGCCGAGCACCTTCGTCGCGGTAAATATTGCGGGCTTCACGGCTTATTTCGTCAAGCAGGGCCAGGTTGTGTGGGAGGGTCGGGCGCAGGTGGGAAGGGCCTATCGGGAGACGCCCGTTTTCAAGGCCAACATGAAGTACCTCGTTCTCAATCCGACGTGGACGGTTCCCCCTGGAATTCTCGAGAAAGACATCCTCCCGGCAGCACGTCAGGATCCCGCGGCCGTTGCGGCAAAGGGGCTCAATGTCTTCGACCGCGACGGTAATCCCATGGATCCAGTTGCCGTCAACTGGTCGGCGTATACCGGACGCAACCTCCCGTACACACTCCGGCAGGATGCCGGTCCGCGCAACGCCCTCGGAAAGGTCAAGTTCATCTTCCCCAACGAGCACGCGGTCTTCCTCCACGATACGCCTTCCCGCACACTGTTCGACAGAACAACGAGAACGTTCAGCTCGGGGTGTGTCCGAGTCGAGAATCCCCTGGAGCTGGCGGAACTCTTGCTGGACGATCCGGAGCAGTGGAGCATGGACGAGATTCAGAAAGCTGTGGACGCAGGGGAACCTCGTACCGTATTCCTGCCCGAGCAGATTCCCGTCCTCTTGTTGTACTGGACCGCCTCAGTGGGTTTCGACGGGGACGTGCATTTCTGGCCGGATGTGTACGATCGAGATCCGGAGATCCTCGAAGGCCTTCGCGGGGAGTTCCGATTCCGGGACCGGCCAATTGTCCGCGTTGCGGAGGGCGGATAGGTACCCGGTGCGGCGCGCTCGTGAAGCCTGACACTCCCACACGACCCGACGTGCAGTTATCTTCTGGCGGCGAGGTTGCCTGTCCCATCAAGCAGGTGCGCGCCCTCAGCACTGGGGCGCGTTTCGTTTAACAGACGGGAGTGGAGTTGCACTGGAGACATAGCGGAACACAGTCCCCCTGGCCTATGATGCTCGCGCCCGCGGTCCTCTTGGCGACCGTCGGGGCGGGCATGGCGCCGGGTCCGAACACACCCGCGATCGGGACGGACCGGATCGTTGAGGCCTCCACGATCCACGATCCCGACCTCCGTGCGGCGCGACGTGGCGATCTGGATCTCGGGCCCCGGTTCCGCGACGAGCGGGCTGGGCTGGTTGTCCGAGTGGACGGTCAGCCGATTCCGTACCGTTATATGGCGGTCACGGCGGTCCCCGGTGAGGAGCTGGTCGTCGAAGTCGAGGTCGGTGACCCGGCAGCGGCGGCACCTGTGGAGCTGCGCTACGCCGCCGGTTCGGCTGCCGCGGCATCCTCCGGAAAATGGATTTGGAAGGCGCCGGATGCTCCCGGGATCGTCGCCCTGCTCCTCGGCATGCCGGAGGGAGATCGCCTCGTCCACCTGAATGTGCTCGTGGTTCACCCACGTTCGCACGTGGTGGGTGGCAACCTACACGGATACCAGATTGGACAGTACCGCGAAAAACCGTTGCGCGGTGATCCGGTTTATCTGCCTCCTGCCGGGTTCGTTGAGGTTGACTCAGCCCAGAGCGATGTTCTCGTCTCGCCCCACTTCACGCTCGGCCAATTCTTGTGCAAGCAGCTCGGCTCGCCGAGCTATCTCGCACTCAGTATGCCACTCGTGGTGAAGCTCGAAGCGGTGCTGGCAGGTGTGAATGAAGCGGGACGCGCGGTTTCCACCTTGGCTGTGATGTCGGGGTTTCGCACACCCGCGTACAATGCAGCGATCGGCAACAAGACGGTGTATAGCCGGCACCTGTGGGGTGACGCCGCTGACTTCTTCGTGGACGCTGATAACGACGGGTACATCGACGACCTGGACGCTGATGGGAGGGTCGGACTGAGCGACGCACGGTGGTTGTCGCGGATTGTCGACCGGGTCGAGCGGCACTCCCTGCCCGGTCTGCGCTCGGGTGGAGTTGGGGTGTATCGTGCCAACGCGATGCATGGTCCGTTCGTGCATGTCGACGCCAGGGGATACGCGGCGAGATGGTAGCGACGAGCGAAGACCGGCGCCGTCGAATGTAACAAGCCTGTAAGGGCGAATGCACGCCCTGGTGTGATTCACAATGGAAAACGGCGGCAGGAGGGACCCTGCCGCCGTTCTTGCGTTCCCGCCCCGCGCCTTTCCACGGCGCGAATGCCGAAGGGGGGATTCGAACCCCCACGGGCTTGCGCCCACTGCGCCCTGAACGCAGCGCGTCTACCAGTTCCACCACTTCGGCAAACCGACTGTGGAGAGAAAAATAGAGGAGCCGGTAGGTCGCGGCAACCACGACCCGATGTGCGGCGGGGTGTCAGTCGTCGCGGCTGCGTCCGTCCTCGTCGGTTTGCCAAATGGGAACTTTCACGGCATTCCGAGGTTTTGTACTACTGGTGGCTATGCACACGATTCGACTCTCTCCCCGGCGGTACGAGCTCGCGCTCCGAGTCCTCCACAATGCGTGGCAGGAAGGGGATTCCTCGCTGTACGAAGCCTACCTTCAGGCACTCCTCATCGGCCTTGCCGCGGCGGCGTAGCCCGGTGTGATTGGGACGTTCCTGATGGCCCCCGCCGGGCGCCGCCGCGTGCTGGCACCGGCAGCACTGCGTATTAGAATTCGACTCGCCTCCTGGCGTCATCGTAAACCACGCCGCCGATACCGTTGGAATGAAGATGCCATATCAGGCGGGAGCGTTGCAGCGACCTCGGGTGGTCCCGGGCATCGTGGTCTCAGGGCACGGTGTTGCCTCGGGAACCGCCTCGGACACCCCATATCCGGCCGGCAGTATTCCCCTCCAGCTCCCGCACTTTCGTAGCCTGGGTCTCGATCTCACCGCCTTGCACCCGGCTACGCTCAACGTGTCGATCGGGCCGAGGCGATTCCAGCTGACGAACCCCCGCCACACGTTCCGCCAGCTCCGGTGGATCGAAGGCTTTCCGCCGGAGGATTTTTCCTTCTCACCGTGCCGGGTTCGGTTCGCTGCCGAGACCTACGACGGCTTCGTCTATCATCCGCATCCAGAGACGAAGGAGCGTCACCACCAAGATCCCTCAACTCTCGAGATCATCACCGCCTGCATCCCCGAAATCCGGTACGGGGACCGGGTGGAGTTGGAGCTGGAGGCCGATGAGATCGCGGTGTTCGAGGCATGAAGTCATGTCTCGCATAGTTTGACAGCCTTCATCGGCCGTGTCTTATTCGCAGGGCACTGCTGGGCGACGTTGTTTCGAAGTGACCGGCAGACGAGAACGCAACTTTGGTCTCGCCGGCATTGCGGCGCCGTCGTAACTTCTTTCTGATGCCTCGACGGAATTCGCCAACCTCCATTCAGGTGGGAGACTGAACCATGCGCGGCCTCATGATGGATCGACCGCTTCTGATCTCGTCGCTCATCGATCACGCAGCCGCTGCGTTTCCCGACCAGGAGATCGTCTCACGCACCGTCGAAGGGCGCCTCCATCGTCAGACCTACGGCCAGTTGCAACGACGCTGCAAACAACTCGCGAATGCCCTTGCGGCCCTCGGGGTGGAGGACGGAGATCGGGTGGGGACCATTGCCTGGAACGTGTACCGGCACCTCGAGCTCTACTTCGGCATCTCGGGGATCGGTGCCGTCTGCCACACCTTGAATCCCAGGCTACACCCGTCCCAATTGGTCTATATCATCAACCATGCAAAGGACAGGTTCCTCTTCATCGACCTCACATTCATCCCCCTCCTTCAATCCGTCGCCCATGAGCTCAAGGCTCTCGAGGGCGTGGTCATCATGACGGATCGGGAGCACATGCCGGAGACGGCTCTCGAGAACGTTCTCTGCTACGAAGACCTCGTGCTCAGTCATTCAGACCAATTGGAATGGCCCGAGTTTGACGAGCGTTCGGCGTCGTCGCTTTGCTACACATCGGGCACGACAGGCAACCCCAAGGGTGTGCTGTACAGCCATCGATCGACGGTGCTCCACTCCTGGGCCATTGCCCTGCCGGACGCCGCAGATCTCGGGCTCGCCACCTGCCTGCTTCCCGTGGTCCCGATGTTCCATGTGAACGCGTGGGCTCTTCCCTATGCAGCGGCGATGACCGGAACGAAGCTCGTGTTGCCCGGTCCGGCGTTGGACGGTGAGAGCCTCACCACTCTCATGAGCGCCGAAGAGGTGACGGTAACGGCGGGGGTTCCCACGGTGTGGTTGGGCCTCCTCCATCACTGGCAGGAGACTGGCAAGAACGTTCCGAGCCTTCGCCGAGTGCTCGTCGGTGGGTCGGCGCCGCCGCGTACCATGATCGAGTCATTCGAGAAGGAGTTCGGCATCGAGTTCCGTCACGCCTGGGGGATGACGGAGATGAGCCCCCTGGGGACCGTGAACGTACTGGCGCCATCGATGCGCTCCATGGCTGATGACGAACGCTTTGCAGTCAAGTGTAAGCAGGGGCGCCCGGTGTTCGGGGTCGAGCTCAAGATCGTCGACGAGGAAGACCGACCGCTCCCGCACGACGGCAAGACCTTCGGCGAGGTCAAGGTGCGGGGGCCGTGGGTGTGTAGCGCGTACTATCGAGAGCGGCGCTCAGCGAGCCACGACGAAGACGGGTGGTTTGCCACGGGGGACATCGCGACCGTCGACGGCGGCGCGATGATGCACATCACCGACCGGAAGAAGGACCTGGTGAAGTCCGGCGGTGAGTGGATCAGCTCGATCGAGCTCGAGAACCTGGCGGCGAGCCATCCGGACGTGGCGCACGCCGCGGTGATCGGCGTGCCTGACGCGAAATGGTCCGAGCGGCCGTTGTTGGTGGTCGTGCCCAAGAAGAAGCGCTCACCCACCAAGCAGGAGATTCTCGACTACTTCAAGGGCAAGGTCGCCGACTGGTGGATCCCCAATGATGTGGTGTTCGAGACCGAGTTGCCCCTGGGAGGAACCGGCAAGGTACAGAAGGCCAGGCTCAGAGAGCTGTATGCTCAACACGGGGCCCAGCAGCGATGACCTGGCACGTCCCGTGCGGAGCAGGGATTGCACACTCCGTACAATCTGCTAGCTGAGGTGCCCGGGATGGCGACGGGAGCAAAGAACAGCGCTGTGGACCTCTCGACCCCATTTCGCGACCGAGTCGTTGGCGTGGACACACTGGTCCCGCTGCTGGATGGTCGCGAAGTTCCCTACCTGAATCTGGACAATGCGGCTAGCACCCCGCCCCTCCGGGACGTCGTGGAGGCCGTGCAGCAATACCTGCCGCTGTATTCCAGCGTCCACCGCGGCGCTGGTTTCAAGTCCCGCCTCAGCACGGCTGCGTACGATCGCGCGCACCAGGTGATCGCCGCCTTCGTGGGGGCGGAGCCAAGCAGCAACACGGTCATCTTTGGGAAGAACGCCACCGAAGCCATCAACAAACTCGCCCATCGGCTCGAACTCCCCGCGGATGCCGTCGTGCTCTCAACCTGCTTGGAGCACCACTCGAACGACCTTCCCTGGCGGCCGCGGGCGACCGTGGTCCACGTCGGAGCGACGCCGGAGGGGCGGCTGGACGAGGACGACTTCGACCGCCAGCTTCGTCGACTCGGCAAGCGCATCGCACTCGTCGCCGTGAGTGGCGCGTCGAATGTGAGCGGCTTCGTCCAGCCCATTCATCGCCTCGCACGCAAGGCCCACACGGTGGGCGCGAAAATCTTGGTGGATGCCGCGCAGCTCGCGCCGCATCGACCGGTGGACATGCGGCCGGATGACGATCCAGAACATCTCGATTTCGTTGCGCTCTCCGCCCACAAGATGTATGCGCCCTTCGGCACCGGGGCGCTGGTGGCGCCCAAGGACGTCTTTCTGAAGAGCGCGCCGGAGTATCGCGGTGGTGGGACCGTCGACGCGGTGACGTTGGACGAGGTCTACTGGGCGGGACTTCCTGACCGGGACGAAGCTGGCAGTCCCAATGTCGTCGGTGCGGTGGCAATGGCCGTCGCCGCCCATGCGCTGATGGAAGTGGGAATGGAGCAGGTCGCGGAACACGAGGACCGTCTGGTGGCCCAGGCGCTCGAGCGCCTCCGTGAAGTGCCAGGGATTCGCGTCTACGGAGAAGCCGAACCCAGCCGATCCCGCGAGAAAGTCGGGGTCATACCGTTCAACCTCGAAGGCATTCCCCATGCACTGGTCGCGGCCGTCTTGGGCTACGAAGGCGGGATCGGCGTACGACACGGGTGCTTCTGCGCCCACCCGTACGTCGTCCACCTGTTGCAGCTGAGCGAGGAGGAGGCGGCGACATGGCGCGCGCAGATGGCGCGCGGAGACAAATCGACAATGCCGGGGATGGTTCGTGCGAGCTTCGGCTGCTACAACACGCTGGACGACATCGATAGACTGGTCGATGGACTGCTCCAGATCACGCGAGGTGCATACGCGGGGCAGTACCGACTGATCCCGGGTTCCGGTGAGTTCGTACCAGAGAGATGCGAAGAGAGTTTCGCGAGGTTCTTCGAGCTGCCGTTACCTCGGGGACTGTCCGGCACCGCCGATACACGGATGTGCGGCGGCTAGCGAGCTGGCCGCGCTCCGCCTCCTCAACGCCCCACCAGTACCGGGCGCCTGGGCGTCAGGTGTCTGGATCTCCTCCGCTCCCGGGACGACACACGACACCCACACACGGGGGGGGAGGCGTTGCGTGGCGTCCTTGACACCCGGAAACGGTTTTCTATCTTCGACTTAGCGAGTGTCACCTAAAGCCGAGCAACAGGTCCCTTCGGGGCGGGTCATCGCCCGGAACCCCAAGGCCCGCCACGACTATCATATCCTGGATACGTGGGAGGTGGGCCTCGTGCTGACCGGGAGCGAGATCAAATCGGTTCGGGCTGGCAAGGTCAGCCTCAAGGGGACCTACGGGGTGGTCCGCCGAGGCGAGTTGTGGCTTGAGGGAATGAACATTGCCGCGTATGAGTCAGGGGGATATGCGAACCACGAGCCGACACGACCTCGCAAGGTCCTCATGCATCGCCATCAAGTCCGTCGGCTCATAGGAGCCTTGGAGCGTAAAGGACTCACGTTGGTGCCGCTCGATATACATCTGACTGAGGGTTGGGCCAAAGTGACGCTCGCCCTGGCACAGGGCAAGAAGGTCCACGATAAGCGCGAGGATCTCAAGCGCCGCGCGGCGGAGCGGGAGGCCGCCCGTGCCATGGGGCGTCGGCGATGATGCGGAGCGTGGCATTGGCCGCCGCGATTGGTGCGTCAGTCGCCGGCGATGCCGGGCGGGGAGCGCCCAACGCCATCGTCGTCGCGACCGTCCGCGGTGAGACGCCCGTTCAGGTGAGCGTGGAACGGGGGCACCCGGCCCTCGCCGTGCCGGCTCTCGAGCGGTTACTCCCGGTCGAGGCCGAGCGCTCCCCGGGGTGGGCGACGGTGGGTTTTGCGGGCCAGGCCTTTCGATTCCTGCTCGACGCCCCGGTGCTCGTGTTCAGGGGTCGCACCGAGCCGCTGGTGGGCGGAGCCTACGTGGCGCGCGACACCCTGTTCGT
>JBDHDH010000101.1:0-14619 GCA_039591615.1 Gemmatimonadota bacterium
ACATAGTGCGGCGTGAAGTGTCAGCCAGGATGGTCACCGGAATCCCGGGGCTACCCGAAGCCACGGGCGGTTGCACGGTACGACGGCCGCTGTTGCGGGCACTTAGCTCAGTGGTTAGAGCGGCGGACTCGTAAGTGCGCTCATGACCTCGCTCTATTCCTTCACACTCGCGCTGACTCCGTCTGACTCAGAAGGTAAGCCGCTCGCGTGGTCTCGTCGTCGGCGGGCGTCCAGGTGGAGGGCGTGTCTGTGCGGCGGCGGGAGCCACGAGGGCCACCGGCCGAGCATCTAGTTCAACGAGCGCTTAATAATGAACAACGCATGAAACGACGGTGAGATTTCTGGGAGACTTCTCTCAGGGGGTAGTGGCCAATGACGATCACCGTCTCCCGTTTCCGCGTCACCTTGGCAGAAACGGCCCCGCCACGCCACGTCCAAGGAAGAAGGGCGGGGTACCCAAAGTGGCGGGAGCCGCTCCCTGGAGCACAGGCCTGGGGACTGGGGGTGGGGGCGGCGGCTCCCGGGCCTGAGGCGTCAGCCAAGAGGCCCGAGTCGCGACGTCTTGGGCCCAAGTTGCCGCACCTCTGGCCAAAGTCGAGGCGACTTGGCTCTTCGGAGGGTGCCCCGAGGCCGCAGTCGCGACGACGTGGACCCGATTCGCGACACCTGAGGCGCCGGGGATGGTGTCTGAGGCCCAAGATGCGGCGACTCGGCCCCAAGTCGCGCCGACTTGGATCCAATTCGCGGCGACTAAGGCCCGAGTTGCCACGACTTGGGCCAGAGTCGAGGCGTCTGAGACCAAACCCGGCAAGGCTAACCGCGGCGCCGGCCACGACTTACGGCCCAGGCTACTCATGGATGGCCCGCGCCACGATGAAGCCCGCTCCGGCCGCCGCGATCATGCCGATCGACCCACCCAAGCCGATCCGGGGCTTCCGCAGTTCGGCGACGTAGCGGTCCGACAGGTCCTGGTAGCGGCCCAATGCGGCCTGGTATCCCGCGTGATACGCGTGCGCGTTGACAGCTTCGAGCGCGAGGAAGGAGTCCTGGAGCGCGGCGATCGCCAGCCGCAGCGAATCCACGGCGAGCCTCGTGGCGGATTGCCGTCGGGGCCCGTGCCCAGGCGGTCCACGTGACTTCGGCGTTCGGCGCCGAGATGTCGTCGAGCGCGAGTGCCGTTCCGCCTGGGCGCTCCCGGTTCGTCAGCGAGCCGATGGGGATGAGCACTGCGAGCCCGGCCGCACCCATGAGACTTAGCAAAGACCTAGTCATGCTATGCAGGCAACATACAGCGACGTGAAGGGTTGGGCAGGGTGGCCGCACCGTCGCTCACGCTCAGGTCGGCATCGTCCGTTATTCCGTTCTTGGGTGTTGTCCATCCTCGACTCGTACGATCTGGAAACCTGCCCTGGCGAGGAACCGCGGCAGACCGCGGATGAAGATCCGGTCGTATTCCCGAATCTCCTCGTCCAATTCGCTCCACGGTACGAGGTACGGGCTGGTCTTCCGCTCGGCGGCTTTCGGGCCCAAAACCCACCCGGCACGACTTCGCTCTTGCACCCACCGATCATGTTCCAACACCGCCAGGTGCTCTAGCTCGTCGGGCTTGAAGGTGAAGGCCTCCGCATCCCAATCTGTGAGGGGAGCGAGGTCGCAGCGTACGGCCGCGAGCTTGACACCGATGTGCGCAGCCTGATCCCGGTTCGATTCCCTGAAGGTCTCCTTCAGCTCTTCCCACCTCTTCATGGCCGGGTTCGTGTGCTCGCTATCTCCCTGCTTCTTCCGCTCCCGTATGTACTCGTCGTGCATGGCCCGCGCGAGTATTTCGTAAGCGCCGGCAAAGAGCAGGTCGGGGTTGCACATGCGATCCAGAAGCCCGAAGGCATGCAGCTCGGCGTATTCGCCTTCCGCTAGCCGCTCCTGGCGAAGCAGCGATGCCAAGCCAGCTCCGTGGACCATGCGTACGACGATGGAAACGCCCCGACCCTTGACATGTCGGTGCAGCGTCAGCGCCGTGATGAGACCTTGGGAATCGTCGTCTACGCATACGTAGACAGTGGATACGTCGAGATGCCCCTGGGGGCCGAAGAGGAAACCTGCTTCGGCGAACTCACGGGACTCGAACACCATCTCGTGCGGCTCAAGCTCGCAGACCTGGCCTAGCCACGGGTAACGTACCGACAGCGAGCCTGTTAGCGCCCCGGCTGCCCGATCGACGATCGTCACCCGGAGCCTCGCCCCCGAAGCACCGATTGTGGCGCGCCATCGCCGGGCCGCCTGCAGCACCAGACTTTCGCCGAACTGTCCTAGCCCGACCACGACGATGTGGCCCTTCCGCGGTTCCGCCTCAGCCTTCTTGCCGGCCATCGGCTCGTCGAGCAGCTTGCGCGCACCGCTTTCGAAGACATTGAAGAAATCGAGTCGGAACGCCTCGTCATGACGCCTGCTGATCTCCTGCATTCGGAGCAAGTTGCAGAGCTGAGGATCCACGATGTGGACCAGACAGGAGAGGGGCGTGCCTCCACGATCCGCGACCAGCGCTCGCGCTCGCACTGCCACCTCGGCGTTCACTCCGTCGTCACCGCTCACCGCGACAAGATGCCGCGCCCGGCGCACGCCGGCATTGCGGAGGACCTGCGGGTCCCGCGCATCACCGACCAGCACACGGGCCCGGTACCCCCGAGCGCTCTCGATGAGATCGTTCTCCGCGTCCTCCTCGATGACCACCACCCGGTCTCCGCGCGCTCGCAGCGACTTCGCCAGCAGTAACCCCTTTCGCCCCAGTGCACAGATGACGACATGACCCCGGAGAAAGCGAACCCGAAATCGATCGAACTGTTCGCGGAAGAGGATGGCGAGCGCTCTCACAGCTGTGTATCCGGCCACACCCGGCGCCAGCAGCCGCGCCACCTGCAGCTGCCAGGGAACCGGTCCCGACACCGAGCCGGATTCGAGCACGAAGAGCTGGAGCGTCAGGTAGAAGACGTCCCAGCTGGATCGCGAGTCCCCGAGCGCCCTGAAGAATGCAGCAAAGCCGCTGAAACCGAAGACAAGAGCCACGAGGCCGAGCAGAGCGACCAAAGGCCACTCGACATACTTCCACATGCGCCGCACGGGTTGCCCCTTGTTGGGTCTCAGCCGCCCGTCCGCAAGTTCCCCGTCACTCAGCGGTCATGCCTTGATATGTCGGTCAATGGACGCCTTCATCCGCTCCATGGAATCCCGTGCCTCTTCCCGGTGAATCCGCGGGAAGAAGAGCGGCGCAAGTATCCCGTTGAGGATCAGCCCTCCGATCAGGCCCAGCAAGACCGCCAGCCACATCTTGTCCCACTGTTGGTAGGCGAGATACAGAATACCCGTGCTCAGAGCCGGTAGCAGGGCGAAGTAAAAGATCCTTCGGATCTTGTGTGGGTCCGTGATCACATCGGCTACACCGCGTGCGACCACGTAGTTCGTGATCAGGAAGACATAGATCGCCAGTGCGATGGAGGAGCTCTGGCTGTAGGCGTAGATCGCGCCGCCCAAACCTCCAAGGACACCCAACGCACCGAACGCCATCTGCGTGACCCGCTTCGAGCTCGCCGCGCGAGGTGGGGCCGAGACACGAGCGACTTTCCGGCTCGGCGGCGCCCGCCTGACGACAGGCGGGCGAGCCGGCGGCTCCGGAGGGATCTGGATGCCCGGCAGCTGCTTGACATCGATCCGTACGTGCGCGGCCTCGGCCGTCGCGTCCAACAGCTGACGGACCTGCGCCGGTGGTTCGTCGTTCGTCACCACGAGAATCGAAGACGTCTTGCCCCCGAACTGGCCTCGGAACTTCTCAGAGTGCATGTAGGCAAGGTAGGTGCAGAGCTTCTCGGTTAACTGATCCCTCATGCGCTGCCCGTCGGACCACCCCTCCGGTGCTACGATACTCAGCACGATCTCACCGTTTGGGGCCTCGGTCACGATGTCGATACGGTCGGTATCAGACAGTGCCATTGTCGGCCTCGCGTTCTCTTAGGGTGGCCTCCCGATCTTCCCAAGTCGACCAGCCTGCACCCCGAGCAGCAACACGCCAAACGTCACCTTCACCTGGTCCAGCAGGCCGGGAAACGGCGCCGGTACCTCATACATCAGCGTTACGTCTCCGTCGTTGTCGATCCCCACCTTGGCAACGTTGACCGCGCGGTTGAGCGTGAGGAGCCCAGCCAGATACTCGCTCCTGTCACCTGTGGGCTTGACTCCACCCAGCGAGATAACGAACGAGATCAACTGCCCACTGATGTGAATGAGCACCTTGAGCTCGACACCCAATAGTTTGAGCTGAGTCACGAGGGTACCGCGGCGGGTGCGTGACTTTGGCAGACCCGCCGCATCCAGCAGGCCCTCGATCTCACGGGCCGCCGCCTGGGCGTCCAGCTTGATGTGGCGCGCCTGCGCCACCGTACACATCCGCAGCCGCTGCTCACAGTCTTTCCATTCACGCAGATCCTTCTTCGTCACATCACCCAGATGGACCAGTCCGCGGATCACTCCCTCGGCAACCGCCGGAGTGACCACCGCAGTGGGCACTTCGGCCGCGAAGAGCAGCTTGTCTGACTGGGTCGAGAGAGCCTTGACATAGTTTGCCGCGAAGGTGGTACGCAGGAGGTTATGGAGGACATCGTCTCTGCTCGAGCGTACAGGCTCTGGCAACTCGACGGCGAAGAAGTGCATGTCGCCCTTCAACTCCCGCGCCTGAACGATCACCCGCTTCGTACGCTCCGCTGCGAACGGTACAGCCACGGTTCCGTCGGTGAGTCGGGTGTGCTTGAGCTCCGTGGCGGCAATCACCTCCGCCAGCGGCGCGGCCGCCTTCTTCGGTACTCTTGCTTTTTCCTTTCTAGCCAGCTGCTCGATCTGCTCCCGCAGTTTCTCAGGTAATTGGTAAGGCTCCGGAGGTTTCCGTTTCTTGGGCGGCGTAGCCGGAGTAGGGGCCGTTGCGACCTGCTCGCTCCTGACCTCAGACTCTTGCCTGCCTTCCACTTCAGTCGAGCCCGCCGTGGCGGCGGCGCTCGGCGCCCCCGAACCGACCCGTCCGGGATCTTCCACGGCCTTGGCGATGGCCTTGGCGATCGATTTCACAAACCCGTCGAATTCAGAGTTGGGTGATTTTCCGTCCCAGCCGCTGAGGTTCGCCGCCTGGATTCGCCTGTATCCCAGGGGGATACTCGCCTCCTCGATCTTAGCAGGGACGAGTATTTTGCGACTCTTCGCCTCCTCAATTTCCTCTTTCACAAAGTCTGACTTTGCGGAGGTCTCGGACCAGAGCACCACAACGCAGCGGGCAGCATCGAGCTCGGCCTGGATAAACTCGTCCCAGGTTGTTCCGGGCGGAATCGTCCGATCCCAGAACACCGACCAACCTCGCGCCGCCAGTGCTTCGATTAATGGACGTACTTTCTCCCGGTCCTTGCTTGCGTAGCTGACAAAAATGTCGCTCATCGGTCGTCAACTCACCTGTCGCGCTTCGGCTCACCCACCCACCCTACGCCACCCGGGGTCGGACCTCGTCCTAGAGGCGGGGCCCTATCTGAGCCAAGACCCTTACCTCCCTTGGCGCAAAGGTGGTCTAACGACAGGCTTTGCACGGAAGGAATGCAGAAGGCTGGGACGACTGCGTACGATAGCAGGCGTGCTTGGCGAGCGAGTGGTTGGAAGAACGACTAACGCGGCTGAGACATCCCGGGGATTGGCGCTATGATCCCCCTGAATCACGGTCCAGCCTCAGCCCAGAGATTATGGGCGATCTCAAATATAGGTTTTCAGGAAGGCAGGTGCAAACGAAAACGATAACGACTTGCGGGTATGCATTCTGCACCGCGCGACCGGACGGCCGGGCTCCTTCACGGCGGCGTTTCCCAGTAGCGCCAGAGCCATTCGTCGGAAGGCGATCTTGCACTCATCGACGTCGGCCGGGCCGATCCATGCCCAGTCACTCGATTCCGCACTCATCTCGATGTTCCCGGATACGGTACGCTCGGAGTACAGGTTGGTGCGGTGCATGGTCTCGGGCTCGGGTGGGCCCGCCGCGTCACTCCTCGTACACGAATATGGCGCGCAGCCCGTTTCCGAACGTCTTTGGCCCCCTTCCTACGTGCCCGTCGTCATAATGCACGTAGTAAGCCTCGTCTCGTCCTGCCTCTTTCCGGGACCAGTAGCAGTATTCCTCAGGAAATAGGGACGCGGTTCGGATATGCCGCAACTGGTCGATGGTCGGTAGCCTCCAGCCGCCAGTGCCATCGATAGCGAGATTCCCCGCATACTCTTGAGCCCGAAGCCAACTCGTATCCTCCAGCACTTCAGTCCTGGACACGAAGAAATCAGCGATTCTCGTGAAACGGTTGGGATCCGTTAGGATGTCGGAAACGTCGACCCTGCCTTCCACCGCACGCGGAAGAGACGGCGGTACTGCCGGAGCATGCTGGCCTTCGTCGACGCTTTCATCTTTCTTCACATATTCAAGGAGCCTTTCTAGCTCGCCCGGAATCAGGCGGATGGCCTCGAATCCACCCAGGGCGTTTGGGAGTGCTTCAATGTCCATCTCCTCTGTGATGACCGTGATGAGATTGCCCGTCTTTCGTCCTTTGAGAAACAAACGGAGGAACATCCGCCATTCATACTCTACCCACTTTGCCTCGACATTTGCGCGCGAGCTGGTCACAACGACCATATGCCGAGTTTTCTCTATCGCGACGTCAATCTGTTTGTGGTACTCACCGCTTCCAAGGCGTGGGAGCGATTCCTTGCTGAAAAAGACTCTGAGGTCCTTCGATACCAGGAGGTCATAGACTCGCCGGGCGTGTTCAATGTCCGCTGACTTATAGCTGATGAATACGTCAAAATCCGCGGAAGGAGGGATGAGATTATCGGCTTGGGAGGAGCGAGCCTGTGTTGAAGGAGCCGGCGCACTTGGTGTCTCGATCACCTGCCTCGGAAGGAGGTAAGCCAAGGTGCTCTTCAATTGCTCAACGATTTCTTCGTCCCGGTCGATGATGGTGATTCCCTCTAGTTGCTGCGGGTATGCTCGGGCCTTGATCGCGTCTGAACATCCCTTTATTTCAGAATGGAGGACCTTCGACGGGCTCAATCCGAAGCCGATGCCATGGAGGGTCAGAGCCAGATGTCGGACCTCGGGGACCGAGCTTTTGAGAGCATCGAGGACATCAAAGGCGAATCTCTCCACATCGATGTAATCAAACTGGGCCAGGGAGACGACGCTGAGGAACAATGCCTTCTGAGCCTTGATTCTCCCCGCTCCGGGCAGGACGTGCTTGCTTCCCACCGACGCCAGGACCTCGCCGAGATCCTCCTCGGTCTTCCCCAGCGCCCTGGCGAGGGCCAGGGCAGATCCGAAGAGTCCCTCCGCGTATTTTACCGCCACGACGTCAGCTTCAACGTTGGCGACATCGCCGACCCTCAGATCAAGCTTGACAGACCTTCCCATGATCCATCAGCCCTGGCGGGTATCCCCGAGGATTCTCAAGCACTCCTCAAGAGACGTTTCACCCGCCGCAGCTCTCCGGAGAGTGTTCCCACTAAGTGTCTCCATCCCAGCGGCGACAGCCGCTCCCCGGAGTTTCTCCGGGGAAGGATCCTCGAACAACGTTTCCCGTATGCTCTCTGATACCTCCAGCATCTCACATACGGGAATACGGCCTCTGTAGCCGGTACCTCCGCATTGATCGCAGCCGTCACCCATATAGAACCTAGACTGTTGATCGGCGCTCCCCCCTCCTTCGGCCAGTGATTCCACCAACCCCGCCACCTCCTCCAGTTCGCGTTCCGAAGGGGAGGCCTCGACCTTGCACGAGTTGCAGAGCTTCCTCACCAACCTCTGCGAAAGGACGAGCGTGACGGCCGAGGCCACCAGTGAAGGCTCAATTCCTAGCTCAAGGAGTCTGACCAGCGCATTGGGGGCGTATTTCGTGTCCAGGGAGCTCAAGAGCCTGTATCCGTTGATGGCGGTCCGGACGACAACCGCTGCAACCTCCGGGTCTTCGATTTCCGGTACCATCAGGATGTCGGGGTCCTGCTGGACCATCGCCTCCAGAGCGGTGGAGTAGGAAAGGCCTATCTCACCCCTTATCAGAGTCTGGCCTACTCCCCTCAAGTGCCACTCGATGGGACTCTCTGCCGTGAGAATGGACAGCTCATCGCTCTTCAGGTGATTCAACGCAGAGTACAGAGTGGTGGTCTTGCCGGACCTTCGGGGCCCCGTGATCAGAACGAGACCTGACGATCGCCGAAGAGAGCGTTTCAGCTTTTCCACATCGTCACGGAGGAAGCCCAGAGCGTCGATGTCCCTGAGCATTCCTCTTTGGTCCAAGATCTCCAACAAAAACCGCTCGCCGTGGCACGTGGGCAGGGAGGAGGTTTTGATTGCGAGGGTGTTTTCACCGACCTTCAGAGTGACGCGACCCTCCTGCGGCATGCGTCTTTCGGCGATGTTGAGGTTCGAGATGATCTTGAGGCGGGACGTGAGAGATGCTCGGAGCTTGTTCGGAATACACGTCTCTCCTCGTAGCTGGCCGTCGATCCGAAAACGAACCCGGATGCCCTCCTCGTCCGGCTCAAGATGGATGTGGGTGGCTTCCTTCTCTACCGCGGAAAAGAGTATCCGATTTACTAATTTCACTACAGGAGCCGAGTCAACGACGCCCTCGGCAGCCGTCAGGTCGGTTTCTTCCTCTTCTTGGTCTACTTCGTCCTCTAATATCTCGAGATCGGCGTCAAACGTCAGCGGCTCGCTCCCTTTGGGGCCATAGTAGCTCTCAATCGCCGTGGAGATGGCGATCTCCGGGGACACCACGGGTTCCACTTTGTGTCCGGTGATGAACCGGATGTCGTCGATGGCAAACACATTCGAAGGATTCGCCATGGCCAACGTAAGGGTGTCACCCAATCTCCGGAGTGGGAGTACGTTGTGCTTTCGTGCGACGTCCTCCGGCACCAGTCCCAGGACTTTCTGTTCGATGGTGAACTTGTCGAGATCCACGGCCGGAACTCGATAATGCTTGGCCAATGTCCGGGTGAGGTCGTCCTGAGTGATCAAACCTCTCTCGATCAGGAGATTCCCGATGTCCTTACCGGACTGCGCCTGCTCTTCCAGGCACTGCTGCAACTTAGCCTGGTCGATCAACCCAGCCTGCACGAGAAGCTGGCCGATAGGGGTCGTCTTAGCCATCAGGCCATCCCCTTCCTCGGAAGTCGCCGATCCTGTAAAGGATGACTGCCCGGTCCATGCCGCTGAAGGGTCTCATCGGCGAGACCTCAGACGCCTCGATGTCATCCGCCTCACCGCACTCGTTGTATTCTCTGGCCTTGCGCTTCCAGATAGTGCGGTATCTTGCGGACGGTCTGACGGTCGAGCTCCTTATCCTGTTCGCTCAGCTCCGACCAGCCCACCAGTGACGGGTTCGTCTTCTTCTCGGGATCCCTCTTCGGGCCGTACTTCCAACCTTTCAACAGCTTTTCGACGACCCAGCGGCCATGCTCCATCCGGGCCAGCACCTCGATCTCGTGCGGCATGAGCTTAACCGACTTTCCCGACGCGCGCTTCGCCTTCACATACGTGCAGCCGATCGCTTCGAGCTTCGCCGGAATGTGACGGGCCTGGTCGCGGTTCGATTCCTTATAGTCCCCGGACAACCTTGCCCAGTCCGCCAAAGCTGAGTCGCTCAGCTGGCCGGAATCCAGCCGCTCTCGCCGGTACGCTTCGTGGATCGCCTGAGCGATGGGCTCGCAAAGCTCCCTCGACATTTTCGCGGGTTCCGGTTCGGCGAAGGCCCGGATGGTTTCGGAATCCGGTGGCAGGCTGAGCAGCACCGCGGAGGCGGCCCAGTGAGCGTCGGTGAAGATGCGTCCGGCCTCGCGACCGCTCTTGGCGATGAGGCCCACCCAAGCACCCAGCGCCATGGCGATCCGGTATTCGGCGCTGGCGATCGTACCACCGCCGATCCCCAGCACGCGGACCTGACTCGTGAACACGCCCGAGGTCAGGAGGTCGATCCAGTTCTGTAACGGTTCGATGGGCGAGAACCCGTGACCGTCCGTGTAGCGAATGTCCTTGTAGCGCATCGGGTCGCCGTCTTTGGTGGCGTCCTTCGGTATCAACTCGGGGAGGTAGCCAATGGTGTGAATCCGACCCGGATAGGCCTGGGCGGCGTCCCCTACGAGCCCGCTAATCCCCTGGGTCGTACCACCGGAGATGAGCGTGCCCTCGAATCCGGCCAGGGCCTCGAGCAGGAGCTCGCGGTAACTCTGCATCTGTGTCTCGACCCGCGGATCGGTCCCTCCGGCGACGATCAACACCGGCGGGCGAATGGGACCGGCGCCTTTGGTAGCCAGCTCACGGATTGCCTCCGCTACCTCCCGCGAGGGGAAGCGCGCCGCCAACCCCAGTAGAAGCAGGCGCCGCGCCCACTCATAGCCATGCAGGTGGGTCTTCACGCTTTCCAGGCGCTCGAGCGAGCGCAGCGAAGTCTCAATCATGAACTCCGCCGAGCTCACCGATAGTGCCTTGCTGTACGCTTCGAGGCTCTTGTGCGGCTCGTCCATCAGCAAGTGGAACTTGCCTTTGTCATAGAAGGCCCAGGGGAGGTTGACTCGCGCATCGGCCTGGGCCTGGCAGCGCTCGATGGCCGTTTGCATCAGTGGTCGCACCGCCACCAGCACCCCGGGGTTGTGCTGCAGTTCGTGTTCGAGGTAGTTCCCCAAAGCATAGGTATCGTACGGATCTGTCTCGAAAGCCCGCTGGTAGTACTCCCGCACTCTGGTCTCGTCGATCCCCTTCCAACTGCCGGCTAACGAGCAGAGCGCATCCACGTCCGGTTGGCGCTTCGAGCGTTTATCGGATTCCTCCTCGGACACCAAGCCACTCGCGATCTCGAGGTAGCGCTGACCGCGGCGATACTCATCGCCCCGAGGATCGTCGCGGTTCGCCTTGCGGAGCGCTACGCCGAGCTCGCGGAGGATGGGCAGATGGACCAACTCCGGCTTCTCCTTCTTCTTCACGAACGGCTCCAAGACCTCTATGGCCTTTTGCCAGTTTCCTTTCGTGATGGCAAGCTTCCCCAACCGCGCCGCCAGCTTTTCGTTGTCGGGGTCGTGCTCGAGCACGACCTCGAGCGTGTCGATCTCCGTCTGCAGCTCGTCCTCGCCGAGATAAGCGCCATAGCTCGTCGCGTACGTGCTCAGCTGCTCCTCGATACGTGAGAAGGCCTGGTCCGCCTCCTCGAGCGCCGCCGCCACGCTCGCCAGCTCGCGCTGCCACGAGACTGGCAGCTCGAACGCACCTTTGTAGCTGAGGTCGTGGCCGAAGTCGGCGAAGGCGTGCTCCACCATCGTGCGCACCTGAATCTCCGCCTTGAGGCCGTAGACCTCCTCCGGAATCGGGAGGCCGTAGTCCCTATCGTTGCGCAGCTGGACGATGTAGTGGATGGAGCGGTAGCCAAACTCGGCCGGTTTGAGCCGCTGACTGGCGTCCAGGCTGTTTTCCCAATCGATGTCGAACTCCCGTTCGATGAACTCGCAGAATGCGTTGACTTCCGAGCGCGTGCGAGCGATCACCCGGCCGCCGCAGAGGTCGGTGAATAGGTTGACCGGGTCGTCATACTTGTGGCGCTTGCGCAGCGCCTTCTCGGCAAAGCTCGGGACCTTCTTCGCGCGCGTCTGCACGATTGCCTGCGGCGCGATATCGCGCGCGGCGCGGCCGAGCACCTGTTCGAGCACCTCGGCGTAACGCCGGTAGCGAGCGGCTAGGTCGGCGTACGTCCCCACTTGCCGGTCGAGCCACGCACTCACCTCGCCGCTGTTGACCTTCTCTTCAGACATCTGATCGCTCCTTCGGCTTCCGCCGCTCGGAGGGGATCCTGTTCGAGTCACTATCCCGAGAACGCCCTAACACGGCCGAGCAACCGATTCACCTTCTCGAGGTCTAGCTCGGTAAAGCTGCGGCTGATCCCGGTCGCGACGAGAAAGCAATCCGCAACGCCCAGATAGTCGGCCACGTTCTCTGGTGTGATGCCGCTAGCGATCGCTAGAGGCAAATCTCCCACAGCTTCTTTCATGGCCACGATCTTGTCGCGCGCCGCGGCGATGCCGGTACCGGGCCCGCTGGTGGTGACGACATCCATGTACCGCGCGGCGATGCGCGCTGCGCTTGTCAGGTCCTCGACCGGTCGCTGGTACTTGAACGCCACGCCGCCGAAGTAGAGGCCGTCCCAGCCGCTTTCCTGGCGGGCCCTGGCGACCATTGCCGCGTCGGGTTGATCACGCGTTCGTTCGTCGATGCCAGCGTCATCGACCCAGAGGCCGGCCACTTCCTCGGGTAAGCGTTCGAAGACATCCTCGGGATCGAGGTCGAGACAGTTGATGCCGATCCACCAGTCCGGGAACTCGTCGTGCAGTCGGCGATGAATGGTGAGCAGGTCCTCGCAGAACCCCGTATGGTTGATGAGAAAGATACCGTCGGCTTCGGCCGACCGGGCGATCCGCGCGTTTCGCATGGCCTGCTCCGTGCTCTCCACGTGAATCACGGGAAGAACGACGTGCCGCTGCGGGAAGACTCGTCGGAACCTGCTCAGGTTCGCGCTACGATTGGCCTTGTGTCCTGCCGCTTCATCGTGGGTCGAGCTTCTCATCTGCTCTTTGCCGTTCGGTGTCAAGGCGCGAGCCAGATAGTCAGGGTCCAGTTAGCGAGTCGATCGCAGAGGCGTAGTATTCGAAGAGGACAGACGTTCGCGGGTCATCCTTGACGATCACAGAGACGGGCAGATTTCGGCAGGTCAGCCGGCCCATGGCGAGGTGACCCACGATGATCCGGCAACGATCCACCCAGTAGGCCCAGAACAGCGGGATTCCCGAATAGTACTCCACCTGTCCCGTGAATTGGGGCGGGCCCTCCAGGCGCTGGATTACCTCCTCCGTTCTTTGTTGCAGCATGCGGTCTTGCGTGATGGACTTTTCAACCTCGCCTTCCGTGACCTGTCGACCCTCCCTGAGCCGATAGATGAAACTCCAGCCTTCGCTCTCCTCCGGGTCCAGCAGGAGGAACTTCACACTCAGTGGTGTTTCTCTAACGCGGGACTCCACGTAGCCGGCGAGCATGCCCGCGAAGTAGGATCCTGTCAGAGCGACGTGGACGAGCTCCCGCTTCGTGTGTGCCAGCAGCTCCTCTTCCCACCGGCCGCTGAATCGCTCAAGGTAGCGGGTCTCCGTGCAGGTCAACGGCGAACGCGATTGCAGGAAATCCTGCACCGGATTCGGAATGCCGTTCGAGTCGTCTTGGGCGAGCTTTGTCAACTCGGCCGAGAGGTTCTCCACGGCCACTTCCACCCTCGCCGAGTAGTCTGCCCTGGCATTGTCGCCCGCAGACTCGCGAGGCGGCGCGGGATACACCAAGACCCTGTACGGCGCAATATCGAAGGGCACGTGATCGATGAAGTCTTCCCGTGCCACGGGCACCGTCTTCCGCGCTACGCAGTTTGAGACTCCGAGCTCGTAGAAGACGTTCGGGTTGCCGCCCGAGATGTCGGCGATCACTACGGGTGAATCGAAGATCCGCTCGAACATCGTTCGATGGATGTGCCCCAGTGGTTCCTGATCGGCACGGATACACTCGAAGCCGGCTTTCTTGACGGCAGGCTGGATCACGTCTCGGAAACCGGAGACGAACTGCTCCGCAAAAGGCATGATCACGAACACGACCGGCCCAGGCGGCCTCATCGTGCCCCTCCCGAAGTCATCGTCCCGAGCCCTGCAGCATGAGGACCCGACAGCGAAAAGTCCGGCTGGTCTGCAACGAAACCATCCCCTCAGCGTGTCCCGGCTTCAGTATCTGACGAAGACTGCCAGTGCAGGCCTCGCCGTTGCCCACGTTCCATTCGGATCCTCAAGGACGATTCTGATGACCTCTCCTGCCCGCCTTGTCACGTTGAGCGGGCGACTCCCGCCATGGCGCACAAGGTCCGCCAGCCTCGCCTTCGCGCGCGGTAGCGCCAGATCACCTACGAACATGAGGAGGGCCAGCTCTCGATCGAGATCTCCTGGGTCCGGCGCTCCGTCCGGAAACTCCACTCGCACGCCGGCGAAGCGGAGATCCGCCGGGAGAGTGGGCTGTGCGTCACTCGCCGAGTCGAATAGCGTCGCCTTCCCCTCGCGAAACTCCGGACGGCCGCAGAACAGCGCGACTTCCTCACGTTCCTGGGTCACGCTCCGAGGAACGAGCCCACTCAGCAACGTGGACACGTCGGCGCTCGCTAGCCCGGTGCTCATTAACGTTGGCGCAGCGCCCCGAGACCTGCTCGGCGCGGCGGAGTAGAATTTCGGAGCTCCGGCTAGGTGCCTTGAAACACTTCCCGTGAATTCGTCGGACCAACCGGTCGGCAAGGCGTTGCCAACGAATACCGTCCCTTCAACTCGTTCACCCTTCTCTGCGCGTACAGCCACGAACGCGGTCTCGGCACTGGCGAGCCCAAAGGCGAGCGACTCCTGCACGAGCAGCGCCTTGAGACGTTCGCGGTGCTCGGCCGTTATGTTCTCCGCGTAGACCTTTGGACGGCGCCCGTCGGGCTCGCCCAGAACTTCCTTCGAATC
>JBDHDH010000102.1:0-13447 GCA_039591615.1 Gemmatimonadota bacterium
CACCCCCACCGTCTTCGTATCTCCGAAGGAGTAGCTATCGCCGTCACTGGGCTGCAGCAGGAGCAGGGAGGCGTAGGTGTCTACGGCCTCATTACCCTGCTTACCCCAGCCCGCGCGCAAGCGCAGCTCCGAAAACGGCCCACCTCGCATGAAGTCCTCTTCGCCGATCCGCCACGACGCCGACACGGCCGGGAAGGTCGCCCACTTGTGGTCGGCTCCGAACCGAGACGACCCGTCACGGCGGATCACGCCGGTCAGGAAGTAGCGGTCGTTGAAGCCATACGTGGCCCTGCCGAAGAACCCGATGAGCCGATTCTCCTTCACCTCAGAGAAGGGGGACACGAGCTGCCCACCGGCGGCCAAGTTGTCGAAACCGAACGCGTCGGTGAGGAAATCGCGGGCCTCCGCCCGGAACCGATCTTGGTCGTAGTCATTGAACTCGTACCCGCCGATGACTTCGACGTCGTGGGCGTCGCCAAAACGCTCGGTAAAGGTGAGGAATCCCTGTAGCGTCACGGCCGTCAGCTCAGTACTGCTTTGTCGTGCAAGCCCGTTCCAATTTGCCCCGACCGGATTGGCTGCGGGGTAGTATTCACGCCGCGTGCTCTCGCTCCGGTCCACGCCCACGATTAACTGGCCCTGGAGGTTCGAGGTGATATCGAGCTGGGCCCTGACGTTACCGAGCACCCGGGTCGTGCCGGCCTCGTCGGCGATCTGCTCCGCCAGCGCCACCGGGTTGCGCACCGACTGTGTGCCGGGCCCGATTTCGAAGAACAGGCCGGTCGTGGGGTCCATGATCGGCTGCGTCGGGTTGAACTGGACCATGTTCTGGAACAGGCCCCCTTCGAAGCCTCCCCTGTTTTCGAATGCCACATAATCGTTTCGGATGTGGGCGGCCGTCAGATTGAGACGCAGTTGCAGCCGGTCATCCCAGGCGTAGTGCGTGCCGTTGAGCCGCCCCTGAAAGCGCTCGAGGCCGCTGCTGCGCACTACCCCCTCCTGGTTCATGTAATTCAACGAGGCTCGATACTGCGTGGACTCCGTCCCGCCGGAGAAGGTCACGTTGTGGTTGTGCGTAACGGCGCTGCGGGTGACCTCGCCCTCCCAGTCCGTGTTCGCCGCCCCGAGTGCGCCACCGAATCCCTCCGCCTGAGCGAACTGGCTGTACTCTGCGCCGTTCAGCACATCCAGCCTCTTTGCCGGAGATGCGACCGAGACATACCCATCGTACTCGAAGGTCATCCGTTCCCGCTGGCCCTGTTTCGTCTCGATCAAAATGACGCCGTTTGCGCCGCGGGCGCCGTAGATGGCGGCCGCCGCGGCATCTTTGAGCACGGTGATGGATTCGATGTCGTTCGGGTTGATGAGGTTCAGCGGGTTGCGGGACAGCGCGGCCTCTTCCGTGCTGTTTACAGAATTGGCTCCGCCACCGATGCCGATCCCGCTCGCTTCGGTCGCCAGGTTCTGGATGGCGACCCCGTCGATCACGTACAGCGGGTCGTTGCTGGCGCTGATGGAAGTGCCACCGCGGATCCGGATCTGCTGGCCGGCGCCGGGCTCGCCGTGGTTCTGCGTGATGAAAACACCGGCGATCCGGCCCTGCATCAGCTCGTTGGCGTTCGTGATCACGCCGACGTTGGCCTCGTCCGCGTTCACCGAGGCGACCGATCCGGTAATGGCCACGCGGCGCTGGGAACCGTAGCCGGTAACCACGATCTCGTCCATCACGATGGCCTGACGCTGCAGCGAGAACTCCACCGTCGTCGTCTGTCCGGCTCTGACGATGACTTCCTGCGTCACGGGACCGTACCCGATGAAACGCGCCCTCACGCTGTGCGTTCCCACAGGGACGTCAGTCAGCGTGAACGTACCATCGAGCAGCACGGTCGTCCCGCGCCGCGTTCCCTCGATCAGGACGTCGGCACCGGCCACGGCTTCCATGGTCGCGGCGTCCGCGACCCGTCCGGAGATGGTGCCTGTCTCCTGTGCGGCGAGCTGTCCAGCCCACAGGATGCTGCCGAGGAATGCAAGAATGATCTTACGGGCGATCGTCATACGACTGCCCTCCGCTAAGGTGGGAAGTGGAATGCTTTCCTGGTTCAAATGCTAACGCCGAACGCAGTCTTCTAACTCTCCTTTGATAAAAGACTTGGTGCATGAAACCGTCGTGAGAATCCGGTGAAGACCCTTCTCAGCCGACAGGACGACTCGGTGATGCCTCCGACCGTGCATTGCGCCGATCATATCCTACCGCCAGCTGGCACATTGGAGGCGAACAAAGCTCTGAGGCGCGCCCTCGCCGACGTCAACAGGGATCGGCTCAGGTTGAGCGGACGCCTCATCACCCCTTGCAAGCGGCCGCCGACGAATGTTATCAAAGAAAAGATCCGCCCCCGGCCGGACGGTGTCAAGGATCGTGTGGGGGCGACACACTCGAGGAGCGGAGCCACGGGCCGCTGCAATAGCGTTGCAGCAAGCAACGCGGCCAATCGAGTATGACGAGTATCACGAGTATGAAAGGAAGCAGGACGGATCGCATTGCCCTGCGCGAAGGCTGCCGATCCGTGGCTCAGTCTACGGCATCGCAAATCGCAGGATCGCGTTGCCGAGGCTCGTGAAATAGACGGAGGTTTGATCGGCGGAAAAGAACATGCCGGTGAGGAATCCGGAAAGCGGGTCCCACGCATCCGGCCCGATGAGCTCGAGGCGAGGCTGACCCAGATGGCTACGCTCGACCCACTGGTTCAACACGGCGGTATTCTTCGCCGAAGCCGCATGGAAGACGGAGTGTACGCTTCGGCACTCGTCATCGACCACGAAAACCCGGTTTGCCAAGGGCGACGCGATCCAGAGGTTGTTCTGCGCGTCGATTGCGAGATTGTCGGGCGTGTACACCGACTGGTACACCTCGCGGTTCGACACCGTGGCGGTCTCGATACCGAACTGATACCGCAGCACGCGATCCATCATGAGCTCCGAGACGTACAGATAGTGCTCTGAGTTGTCGAGCACGATCCCGTTAGCGAAGTAGATCCCGCTCACGACCTCCTCTGCCTCGGCTGCCACCTGGTCTCCGGACCCGGGCAACTTGAATACGCCGCCGGTGGGCACCGGCACGTCGAGACTACCGTAGAGGATCCCGACACTGTTTTCAGCGGGGTTGTTCGCCGACTGGGTGAACCAAATCGTGCCACGGCTGTCTCGAATGACGGCGTTGACGCCATACGGATGGTCATAAACGAGGCGTGTGGTCTCCGTATCCAGATCCACTCGGTAGATCTTCCCCGTGTAGACGTCGCTCACGAGAAGGTGGCGGTTGTCGCGTTCGAGATACATGCCGTTCGCGCCGGCCGGAGATTCGGGCGGGTTGTGACGGTAGCCCGCCTTCTCGAACCCGCCGAACGGGCGGTTCGAACCATCTGGGTCGATGACCCGCAGGCCATGTTCTTCGTCGACCACGACCAGACGGTCGTCGGGCAGGGCCTTGCCATCCTCCGGACGTGCCAGCGAGCGGTCTTGAGGGAGAATCTCGGCTTCGGAGAGCGTCCACTTAGGAAAAGGGGGGGAAAGACAGGTGGCCGAAGAAGCGGCCGCAGATGCCGTCGAGGCTCGCTGCGAATCAGCGCACGAAACGCAGGCCGCCGTCGCGAGCAGAAGACCGAAGACGAAACGACTCATCGTTGGAGAGCCTCGCGTAAGAAGAAAGGGAGGGATCCTCATTCAGCATACAAGCTCTGCGTCGGACGCAGATTATCAAGGCCCTCACCCGGAGGCTATTTACACGGCAGGAACCTGACGGTCGCTTCCATCTCCTCGAGCACCCGGGCCACCGCCTCGACGGTCTCGTCGATGTCCTCCATCGTGGTGTCGTGGGATAGGGAAAGCCGGATCGCGCAATGGGCTTCTTCATCGGATTTACCCATGGCGATGAGCACGTGGGTGGGCTCGGGAGAGCCCGACTTGCACGCCGAGCCCGAAGAGAGCGAGATACCGTGCTGGTCAAGGGCCACCACGAGCGACTCGCCCCGCAGACCGGGTAACGTCAGGTTGAGCGTATTGGGCAGGCGGTGCTCCGGGTGCCCGTTCAGTTCGGCATCGGGGATCAGCTCTCGGATTCCGGTCTCCAACATGTCCCGCAGCCGCTTCATTTCGTCCGCTTTCCGCAAGGCGTGCGTGGCCAGCTCTGCCGCCCTTCCCATGCCGACGATGGCCGGAACGTTCTCGGTGCCGGCCCTGAGGCCACCCTCCTGCCTGCCGCCGTGAACCAGCGGCTCCAGGTCGATTCCTTTCTTCACATATAGGGCGCCCACTCCCTTGGGTCCGTGAAACTTGTGGGCGGAGATGCTCAGGAGATCGACGTCCAACTCCTGTACGTCCAGTTTGATCTTGCCCACCGACTGCACGGCGTCGGTGTGGAACAAGACCCCCCGCTCGTGGGCGATCGCACAGAGTTCCCCGATGGACTGGATGGTGCCCACTTCGTTGTTGGCCATCATGAGTGAGACGAGGATCGTATCACTCGATATCGCCTCTTTCAGATCGTCGGAATCGATCCGGCCGTGCTCGTCCACCCCCAGATACGTGACTCGGTAGCCGATCTTCTCGAGGAACTTGCAGGCTTGCAGCACCGCGGGATGTTCGACCGTGCTGGTCACGATGTGGCGACCCTTCTCACCATGGGCGAACGCAATGCCCTTGAGGGCGAGGTTGTCGGACTCCGAGCCGCCCCCGGTAAAGATGATCCGCCGGGGCCGGGTATTGATCAGCCGCGCCACCTGGCCACGGGCCTGGTCCAGCGCCGTCCGAGCATCGCGCCCCACCCCGTGGATACTGGAGGGGTTGCCATGTTCAGCGTCCAGGAAGGGCAGCATGGCCTCCCTGACCTCGTCCGCCACCCGAGTGGTGGCGTTGTTGTCCAGGTAGATGCGCTTCCGCGGCTTTCGGTTTGGCTCGTCGAGACGCACCAGGGTCGGGCCGCACGCCTGCACGTCCGCCCCGGCCGAGCGACGGGTGGCCTCGGTGCCCTCGGCGATCTTCACGACGTCGCAGAGCAAAGCCTTGTAGACCGGAAACCCGGAGATCTCGTCGTAGTTGCCGAGGTCGGTCAGCTCGTTGACGTTCCACTCCTGCCACGCCTTGGGTCCCACCGGCGTCCCACCTCCCATGTTGCACTCGACGGCTCCTCCCACGATGTCGTTGGTCACCCTGGCGCGGAACGGCACGGCACCACGGGGAGTCCGCACTTCCACGAGGTCGCCGGTGTCGATGCCTCTTGCTCGGGCGTCTTCGGCATTCAGCTCGACGGTCGGCTCCGGGTTGTCCCTCAGGAGCCCCTTGATGCCATGATGCTGTGAGCGGAAATCGGTGTGCGGCCGGGCGCCGGAATTGAACACCAGGGGGAACCGCTCGGTCAGATACGGGGCAGCAAGGGGCCCTTCCCGGGGCTCGACATACTTGGGGAGCGGTTCGTAGCCGTACTCTTCGAGGGTCGTCGACCAGATCTCGAACTTTCCGGTAGGAGTATCGAACCCCGGCTCGCCGTCCTCCCGCAGCCCGCCTTTCTCCCACTTCTTGTACTCCATCATCGGCGTGTGGAGCTTCACCCACCCACCGGCCTCCTTCACGTCCTCCAGCGTGTACCCGGACCCGTCGAGAGCCGACCGGATCAGGTCTTCCTCTGTCTGGGGATAGAGCTGGCCGTACCCCAGACGCTGCGCCAACTCGGCCATGATGAGGTAATCGTTGCGCGCCTCGCCCACCGGCTCCACTACTTTCTCGCGCAGGCGGAAGATGGGACCGTAGACCATGTACGAATCGATCTCGAACATGGTGGTGGCCGGCAGCACGATGTCGGCGTAGGCGGCGTCGGCCGTGAGCTGTCGATCGATGCACACCAGGAAGTCCAGCTTGGACAGAGTTTCGCGCCACAGGCGAGTCTGGGGCCAGGACGTGAGCAAGGAGGCGCCGTGGACCAGGAGACCGCGGATACGGTAGGGCTCCCCTTCGAGCACCGATGTCACTAGGCCGCTGGCGTGGGACTCGCCGCGGTAGAGGCTGTAGATGGGGAATTTCTCCCGCGCCGCTGCCAGGTCCAGGCTGGGGTTCTCCTGGTTGCACGAGCGGTTGATGGGGAAATGCGAGTTCAGCATGGCCAGCCCGACGCCGCCGGGAACGTCGAGCTGACCGGCCAAGGCAAACAGGGCGTGCACGGCCCGTATGGATTGAATCCCGCTGTTGGAGTATTCCAGCCCGGTGTACATGACCGGACAGGCGCCGGTGGCGCTGCAGATCCGACGGGCCAGGTCCCGTATGGTGTCCGCCGGCACGCCGGTGATGTCCTCGGCCACTTCAGGACGGAAGTGCTGGACGTAGGTCGCGAGCTCGTCGAACCCGTGGCACCAGCGCTCGGCGAAGTCCTCGTCGTACAGCTCCTCGTCGAGCATGACCTCGATCATGCTCAGCGCGAGCGCGGCATCGGTGCCCGGACGGATGGGAACCCATTGGGCGTTGGTGCGGGTAGCCGTATCCGTGCGCCGCGGATCGATGACCACGATGTCGGCGCCTCGCTTCGCCGCCGCCTCCAAACGGTGCATGTCCAGCGGCGGGGAGTCGGTGGCAGGATTGGCCCCCCACACCACCAGCATCTCCGCGTTCTCCATGTCGGTGAACATGTTCACGAGCATGCGACCCATCGTCACGTGGGGGGCGATCATGGCGAACGACGCATAGCACAGGGCACCCACACCCATGGTGTTGGGAGACCCGAATGGGAACAGCACGTTGGACGCCGAGGATACTGCCACGCCCTTGGGCTGGAACATGTCGCACAGGGAGAGCTCGAACGCGCCGCGGCCGGTATAGATCGCCACCGCCTCCGGCCCCGATTCTCGCTTGATCTTGGCGAGGTTCTCGACGATGACGTCGTACGCGTGATCCCAGGTAATGCGCCGGAACTCGTGGGTCCCTTTGGGTCCCACCCGCTGCATCGGGTGTCTGAGGCGATGCTCGGAGTAGATGATCTCGGGCGCATGGCGGCCGCGGCGGCAGATCATCCCCAGTGAGTGGCCGGAGTCGGCTTTGATGTCGACGAGTTTGCCGTCGCTGAGTCCCACTTCCACCCAGCAGCCCGCCGGACAGATACCGCATATCCCTCGCTTCCAGGTGACATCAGCAGGGGACAGCTTGGCTCGATCGAGCTCGGTCTGTTCGATGGATGTCGGCAGGGCCATGGTCGCTCGTCTCCGCTGAGGGGCCGTGGTCTCGCTATCTCCGGTGGCAGTCAACTGCTCCGCGCGTCACGGCGGTGCGTACTCGCGGCCAGCAGCATCTGCAAGTGTCGGAATTGGATTATAAGAATGTGTAGTCGATGAGCCGATCAAACTGAAGGGAGGCGACTGCGGGCCTGTTCGAACACCGTCACGGAGTCACGCAATCTGTACAGCGCTCAGAGCAATGGCGGGTTGGCGCTCACTGGTCCGTGCCAACCGTCTGCTACTGAAACCGCCGCATGAACCGCCGATCGATCCAGTCCTTGAGCCTCATCACCCACCGACCCTGCACCGCGCGCCCCCATTTCGTGCCGAGGGCGGTGCCGTCGCCGAGATTCAGGAGCGCGAGAAAGTCGCTCTGGGGTGTATAGGTACGGAGCGGCGTTCCCGAGAGCACCGCCCGGATATTGGTAGTAATGAATGGCCCCTGCCGTACGGCGTAGACACCCGCCTTCGCCGTGTCGGGGTGGTCGATGAGCGTGGCGCAGTCACCCGTGCCGAACAAGTTGTCGTACTCCTCGAACTGCAGCGTCGAACGAATTCGTGCGAATCCCCGCTTATCCGTCGCAAGGCCCGACGCACGAAAGATGGGGTGACTGACCGCACCCGTGACCCACACCAGCAGGTGGTACGGGACGGCGTCGCGGTGCTCGAGCTGTACCACGTCCGGCTCGACCCGCCTCACCTGGTGATTGCAGCGAATCTCGATGCCGCGCCGTGCCGCACAACGGATAACGCGACGAACCAGGGAATCGGAGTACCCGGTGAGAACCCGGGGACCCGCTTCGAGCAACACCACGCGCACGTCCGCCATCGCGCGGTCCCTCAGGCGTTTGTCCAAGGTGAACGCCAACTCCACGCCTCCCGCTCCGCCACCGACCACGACCACCCGGAACGGACGGCCGCCATTGTGGCGCCGTGCCGCGTCAACCACCTCCGCAACACGTCGCACGAAGTCCCCGATGGGGCGGGTCGGCAGCGCATGCTCCCGAACGCCCGGTAGCTCGAGGCCCGCCACGGTCGAGCCGATGTCGAAGCTCGCGATGTCGTACGAAACGGGCTCGTGGCCCGCCAACACGATCTCCCGGTGCTCCGCGTCGAGCCGCACGGCGCGAGCGACCACGACCTCGGCACCTGCGCGTCGTGCCAGAGCCGTGGCATCGATCTCGAGATCCTCCATGCGGTACTGGCCGGCAACAAATCCGGGCACCATCCCGGAATACACCGCAATAGGCCGGTCGACCACCAGCGTGAGGCGAGAAGCTGGTGGACGAGACTCGGCAAATGCGTCGAGTACCTGGATGTGTGAGTGGCCACCGCCGACGAGCACGACGTGCCGGACATTGCCGCTGTCCATCGATCACCCCGCTGAGTCGTGATTGTGATCCGTTCGTCAGCCTTCCACAGCCGGCGCCTGCCTCATATCTTCTCCCGATTCTCGCGCGTCGCAACTTTGGCCAGTGGGCGCATACTCAGGACTACGAGGCGGACTCCATGTTTCGACCACAATCGGACGAAGAGAAGCGACGGGCCGTCGAGTCGGTGTACCAGAGCAACGCCGGCAGATTCCCGGACGTGCCCAACATATCGGTGGCGGAGACGCAACGACTCGTGAGCGAAGGTGGCGTCGTGATCGTCGACGTCCGGTCACCGAAGGAACAGGCGGTTTCCATGATCGAGGGCGCTATCACCGCCGAACACTTCGACGATCGCCAGGGCGAGTACGACGGCCGGACCGTGGTCAGCTACTGCACCGTGGGATACCGCGCAGCGGTGTTCGCCCGAAACCTCCGGCAGGATGGTTGGAACGCCTTCAACCTCGAGGGCTCCATCCTTGGCTGGGCCCACGGCGGCGGAGCGCTAGCGAGCGACAACGGCCCCACGAACAAGGTCCACGTGTACAACCGTACTCTCCAACTCCTTCCAGAAGGGTACGAGGCGGTCTGGTAGCGATCTGATCAACTCCAACGTCAGGTGCGCAGCAGCCAACGTAACGGGGTTGAGACGTCCCGCCGCTCGCCTCATTTGTGCAACGCCCCATCTTGACGCGTGAGGCGGGCCGACCGGGAGGGCGGCGCCGGCTCGCAAGGTCACCGGTTCTGCCCCTCTGGAGGCTCGCGCTGTGCCGTGGTGTATGCGTGAAGCGTGAGACGGTCGAGCAGCCGGTTGCGCCGTCGAGGAGTGCGGTGAACTCCCGGGACGGAAGCTCGCCTTGTACTGAGTGCGAGAGCTGCGTGCCCGCCGGGATCCCGAGGATTCTCGAAGCGGGTGCCGTTCGCGTGTGAAGCGCCGGTCGCGCGATATCGCCGGCGGCAACTTCGATATGGCGCGACGGGATATCCACCTCGGCGCCGATGCGCTTCACGGCCCAAAGGGAGTCCAGCTGATCGGTCATCGCGTCCTAAGATAGGAATACGCAGGGCGCGCGGCGAGCGGAGATCCGCGGCGCGGTAGCGCCGCATCACCCGGGAACTGGCAGACAGTAAAGAGGGAGAACGCCAACGGTGAGGGGCGGGATGGGTCCCGCCCCTCGATGTACGTTACCCGCTTTCTCGCCCTATGGCTGCGGGGCCACTGAATTCCAGATGTAATCGTCGTGCGTGGGGCAAATCTCGTTGAGCTCCCGAAACGCGATGGGGTTCTGCTCGTTCAGGTCGTCGCCGATGGTCTCTTGTGCGTTCAGCAGGCTCTTGGCATCGGACGCGCTTATCACACCGAGCCGACGCCATTTGCCCCCGTGACGGTGCGCGAGCCACGCCCACGAGTTGATGGTGCCCTGGGACACGTGCCGGTCCCACACCGGCGCCATCGCCTGGGTCACGAGGCTGTCCGCGCGTTCCTGCTGCGTTTGATCGCACATGTAGTAGGTCGAGAGTGACGCGCCACCACCCGCGACATCGGCGAGACTATTCTGACCCACCACATTCCAGATGTAGTCGTCGTGGGAGGGGCAGACGGTGCCCAACTCCCGCATCGCGTCGGCGTGGTCGCGTTGGAGCTCCTCGATCATCTGGTCGCGGACATCGAACATGACGTCCCGATCGGTCCCGATCGAGTACATCAGGCGCCGCCACCCGCTTCCCATGACGTGCGCGTTCAAGCCCCATGTCACGAGGCGGCCTGCCGAGACATGGCGGTCGAACATCGGCCCGAAGACGTCTCTGACGATCTCGTCCGCACGGGCCTCCTGCCCCTGGGTACAGCGGTAGTAGGTCGCGAACACGACCTGCTGAGGCTCCTGCGCCGAGAGCGCGGATCCGAAGAACATCGCCCCGGCGGCAACGACGATTGGCAACCCTCGCTTCATGTGCACCCTCCTGTTGGGTTGGCCGCCCCTGCCCGGTCGATGGCGGCGAGCCAGAATCCCGGGGGCGGTCGTGAGCGAAAGAGCGCGGTCACCATCCGGCCACCGCCGACTTCCCCTCGTTGATGTCGTCGTGATCGAGTGCCGCGTCAGACTTGGGAGGTGACCGGCAATCGGCGGATAAGATAGGCGTCGGAACCTCAGTTGGCGAGGAGGCTCGCCGAATCGATTCCCCCGAGATCGCGGGAGCGGCACGCCTCGACCCTCACTCCGCTTCGAGAGGAACGTTCAGCTTCATCCCTGGCACGCGGATCCCACCGCGACGCCCGGGCTCGACGCCACCATACCGCTCGGCAAAGACAGCGGGCAACGGCCGGCCATTGGGCGGTGCGAGCCACAGCCGGAGCAGGTGTCGCTTCCGTTCGGGCTCGGGGTAGTCCTCATACGCAGTTCGCGCATGCAGGAGCTGGTGGTTGTGGAGAAACTGGATATCGCCGGGCCTGAGCTGCATGTCGAGCCGGACGTCGTCGCGACCCGCGAGGGCATCCAGCATATCCAGCGCCTCGACTTGCTGCGGAGTGAGCGGCGGAACGTCGTCGAAGCGTTGCGCGCATTCGATGAAATCCCGGGCGTAGATGGTCGTGAGGTATCCTGCGTGCCGATGGAACACCGCCATGCGGTAGTGAGGTCCCTTCCCCGCCGGAATCTCGCCTTTGCGGTCCACGAAGAACGGCTGTTCCAGTGCCTCCACGAGATCGGGTCGTGCGGCGAGCATCTCGTTATAGATGGTCACCGAGCTCGCGATGCTGGACGACCCTCCCAACTTGGCCGGCCGCAAGCACAGCAAGCCCACGATGTCGCAAGAGTCCGTGTGATACAGGTGTCGGGCGCTCGTGGCGTAGATCCGATGATTGGGATCGTTCGGATCGAGGCCGATATCCCGCACGTGCCCCAGGAGATGCCCCTTGGCGTTCTGGGAGACCGGCCATCCGAAATAGAGGCCAATACCCCAGTACGCCGTGGCCGCTTCCGCTCTGGTTACTCGCTCCACCGGAAGTCCACGGAACAGGACGAACCCCCGTCCATTCACGACGTCGTCCTGGATACGCTGGAGAAGCGGGCCAAGCCGCGGGAGGACGAAGTCGTCCCTGCTGATCTGCTCAATGGGAAGCCGCCGCTGCCGTACGTGGGCGACGGCCCGGGTTAGTTCGGCGATCTCCGGCTTGGTGAACACGTGAATCCACTCTTGTGAATCCACGAATTCACGGCCATACCATGCCGATGGACCCGCGAAGGGCAGCCGCTCCATGTCTGGTAAGATCGTACAGGGCCCGGACCGGGGAAAGCACTGGAACTCGATGAGCCTTCAGCGGACGAGCAAGTGCCCCACGGGACCGGGGTCACTACTCGTTCATACAAAGGCTGCAGCTGATGTGACGGGGGCCACACACGGCACTCGACGACGTGAGATCCACCGACATCCTTCAACACACACGCGCGTCTGTCGCGTGCCCGGACCTCACTGGTTTTGCTGGCAGTCCGGATCGGTGAAGCGAATCACCGTGGCCGAAAGAGCGGCACCTGGCATGGCGGTACCGGTGCCCTCCGCCGTCCCCTCCGACCCGCCGTCACTCCAGGTGAGATTCACGACTGCATCTCCACCCATCTCGCGGGCCCGTTTGCGAATCGCTTCGATCCCGACATCCGAGGTCGGCTGCGTTCGGGAAGTCACTTCCCCAACCTCCACCGACGGACACTCCGGCATGTTGTGTGCGAAGACCAGGATTGGGTGGTTTGGATCCCGCGGTGGGTACTCGGCGAACGTCGTTGACCGAACGTCACGTTCGCAACTCGCAAGAAGGAAAAAGCTGACACACAATAGGGCGTGGTGTTTCACGGTGACCTCCGGTCGAACATCCGTCCGTCTGCCCATGGTGACTCGGCGGGCCTCGCCGTCAAGGACGTCCCGCGGGTCGTCAATGCCGCCGCGGTTTCTGGGCAGACCCACGGTGCTGGCATAGCGGCTGGCTCATGAAGCCGTTGTGAGATTGACGTGAGACCTCTGTCAAACCGCTGCGTAACGGTCCGGTCACGGCTTCAAGAACTCCGCGTAGTCTTCGGCGAACGTCGCGAAGGTGATTGGAGCACGACCACGCACCGACGCAACGTCATCGGTGATGACGGCGCACATGCAGTTTAGCGAGAGCCTCACATAATCCTCAGGAAGTCTTCAGACTCCGCGAGCTATCGGGCGTATCACATGGTGAACTCGGCCGCCGGTGACTACGAAGGAGGTGGGTTATGATCCGCGCTTTGTCGCTCACTGCATTCTGCATGCTCGTGCTGAGCAGTTGGGCTGGTGCTCAGGACAAACACGTGCATCAGGGGTTCTGGATCGGCTTCGGTATCGGCGGCGGCGTGAACTTATCCGATGCATTGGACAACGACCAGCTCGTCGGCGGCTCGGGATACCTCCGGCTTGGTGGAACCCCGAGCCAACGGGTCCTCTTGGGAGGCGAAGCGGTGGGATGGGCGGCATCACAGCTCAACGATGTCGCGTCACGTAGCAACGCTATGTTCATCGTGATGTTCTTCCCGAGCGAGAACGGTGGCTTTTTTATCAAAGGGGGGGTCGGTGCCGCCGCCGTAGCGCGCGTGACGACGGCGACGGTCCAGACCGAAACCGGCTTGGGATTGGCAGGTGGCCTGGGCTACGACGTGCGTCTCGGGAGCAACCTGTACCTGACACCCAACCTCGACTTGCTCTTCCAGTATTTCGATGGCGAGAATTTTGCAGGCCTGGGTCTGGGGAAACCGAACACGAACTCGATCTTGACCTTCACCCTTGGTCTAACCTGGCACTGACCCAGCGAGC
>JBDHDH010000103.1:0-15751 GCA_039591615.1 Gemmatimonadota bacterium
CAGCGTCGAGCCACCGCCCGCCCGACCCCACCCCATCCCCCGATCCCCACGCGGGGGGCGGCAAACTCCCGAACCGGAATCGTCCCGTCGGTGAACGCATCTTTCACCCAGGCGTGCTCCCGCTGGGCCCACACGGCGGCGTGGAACCCTCGCAAGCAGAACCCGATGGCGGCAATCGTCCAATCCGCCATCGGCTCGGCCTGGATGCCGCGGGAGTTCGTGAGGACGGCACCTGTGGCCAGAAACTCGGGGGAGAGGCTCGCCAACACCCCCGCAGAGGCCGTGTGAGCCCAGCGGAGTGTCCCCCGCGCGGCGCAAGCGACCGCCGCCGGCACTCCCCAGCCGATGTACACCTCCGCACCGTGAGCCGCTCTGACGGCCTCTGGCGACGCACTCGCACCATCCCCGTCGCTGACCGCCGGTGCCTCGACATCGAGGACGTCCCACCCCCGGCCCAGCACATGCCGAATGGCATCTACCGCGTCTCCGGGTACCTGCCACACCGGCCGTGGCGAGGCCAGATCGATAACCGCGCGTCTCACCCCTGGTCGGTGCCTGACGTGGCCACTTCAGGGAAGGTCAACTCGGTGCCGGACACGCGCCGCGTACGTCCTCACGTCGTCGTGGGCGTCGTCGCACGAACGAGGAATCCCATGCGTTCCCTGACCTCCTGCATGGTCTCGCGCGCCACTCTCCGGGCCCGTTCCGCACCGGTTTCGAGAAGGTCTCGCACTCGCTGCGGGTCCGCTTTGAGATCCGCCGCGCGTTCCCGGATCGAGGCGAACTCACCCGCGACGTTGGACGACAGCACCCGCTTGCAGTCAATACAGCCCCACCCCGCCGCGCGACAGTTGTGGGCGACCTCCTCGACGGTATCGGGAGGCGAGAAGTGCTGATGCAGCGTATAGAGGTTGCACTTTTCCGGCGTGCCCGGATCCTGCCGGGTCACCCGGGCTGGGTCCGTCTTGGCAGGTCGCAGTCGCTGCCAGATGGTCTCCGGCTCCTCCAGGATGCCGATGGTATTCCCGAGACTCTTGGACATCTTGGCTCGCCCGTCCAGGCCGATAATACGCCGGGCTGGGCCGATCAGTGCCTGCGGCTCCGGGAAGAACCGTTCGGCGAACCGGCCGTTCCACTTGCGCGCGATCTCTCGCATGAGCTCAACGTGCTGAACCTGATCTTCCCCTACCGGAACGAGATCCGCCTTGTACAGCAGCACGTCTGCCGCTTGCAGCACAGGATAGTTGAGGAGGCCGGCGAGCACGCTGGCCTGGCCGTGGGCTTTGTCCTTGAATTGTGTCATCCGTTCGAGCGCACCAAGGGCCGTCACGGTAGTGAACACCCAGGCGAGCTCGGTGTGCTCGGGCACGTGGGACTGGACGAACAGCACGCATTTCTCGGGGTCGATTCCCGCTGCCACCAGGCCGGTGGTCATCTCGAGGGTGCGGTCCACCAGCGCCTCGATGTCGTAGTCCTGCGTGATGGCGTGGTAGTCGACGACGCAAATGAAGCAGTCGTGCTCGTCCTGGAGCTTGACCCAATGCTTCACAGCGCCCAGATAGTTGCCGATATGCAGCTCGCCGGAAGGCTGAATGCCGGAGAACACGCGTCCCATGGCCCTCAACCTAGAACGCCACTGGAGGGGCCGCAAGGTGCCTAAAAACCAAGACTTACTGCGTGTTGCCGCCGACGCGGCTCGCCGCGGAGCCGCCTGTATTCGATCCATGGATCGGCCCTCGAACCCAGCCGAGTGGGGACTCAAGGGGGTGGCGGATTTCTTCACGGAGGTGGACCGAGAGTCCGAGCGGGCCATCGTGGAGACGCTCCTCGACGCCACGCCCGACGCGACCGTCATGGGCGAGGAGCTGACGCCGTCGGCCGAGCGGGCTCCCCTGGTCTGGGTGGTCGACCCGGTGGACGGGACCACCAATTACCTGCACGCGTATCCTGCCTATGCGGTGAGCATCGCGGCCGTCACCGATGGGGCGTTGGCGGTGGGCGTGGTCATCGACGTGGAGCGCGATCTCCTCTATCACGCCACCGCCGGGGGTGGAGCGTGGTGCGGCGACCGTCGGATCCAGGTGTCCGGCGTGACCGATCCCAAGCGGGCACTCATCGGTACGGGCTTCCCATTCAAGGTACCCCAGCTCCTTCCGCGCTACCTCCGGCACTTCACCACGATCCTGACGGCAACGAGCGGCCTACGGCGGGCGGGGTCGGCGGCGCTGGACCTCATCGACGTGGGCCTCGGTCGGTTCGACGGCTTCTGGGAGCTCCACCTCGCCCCCTGGGACGTGGCTGCGGGCACGTTGTTCGTCCGCGAAGCCGGTGGAGTTGTCACCGACGACACCGGGAACGACGACGTAATCCACCACGGACCGATCGTCGCTGGGAATCGGGCAATTCACACCTGGCTGTTGGAGGTCGTGGGTGAGTAGCACCCAGCCGGCCTATGGCAGACGCCGGCCGTGGTTGCCCATCCGATCGGCCGAATGGGCAGGAGCTGGAGCGCCTTGCCTGCCCTGATCGAGTGCGTCCCAAACTTCAGTGAGGGGCGGGCGGCCGCACCGCTCGAAGCGCTCGAGGATGCGATTCGATCGGTCACAGGAGCACACCTGTTGGATGCGCATACGGACGCATCCCACCACCGCAGTGTCTTGACCATCGTCGGACAGCCTCAACCAGTGCTCGAGGCGGCGTTTCGGGCCACTGCAACGGCGGCCCGGTCCATCGATCTCCGAAAGCACCGGGGTGCCCATCCACGAATAGGGGCCACCGACGTCATCCCCTTCGTGCCGCTCGGGGATGCGACGATGGACGTCTGTATCCAGCTCGCCAACGAGCTGGGGGCCAGGATCGGGCACGAACTCGAGATTCCGGTCTATCTGTACGGCGTCGCCGCGCGCCACCCGGCGCGGGTACGGCTGGCCGCGCTCCGGCGGCCGCAGTTCGAGGGTCTGCGCGATCGCATTGGCGTCGACCCGGCATGGAAGCCGGACTTCGGGCCCGACCGGATCCACCCGACTGCCGGGGCCACCGCAGTCGGGGCCCGACCCGTCCTCGTCGCGTACAACGTCCTCCTCGACTCCGATGATGTGCACCTCGCGGAAGCCATCGCGAGGGCCGTACGGGCGTCGTCCGGTGGACTGCCCGCGGTTCAGGCGCGTGGCTTCCTCGTGAGTGGCAAGGCACAGGTATCCATGAACCTCTTGGACATCGATGTCACACCGCCGACCGTCGTGTTCGAGGCGGTGAAGCGGAGAGCCACCGAGTGTGGCCGTGCTATTCTGCGAAGTGAAATCGTGGGGCTGGTTCCCGAGCGGGCCGTTCCGGCCGATTCCGAACGCTATCTCAGACTCGATGCGCCAGTGGAGACTCATCTCCTCGAGCGGCGGATCGCGGAGGAGGTGCCGAACGCGGAACAGAGCACGACGAGCCAGGGCGACGAGCGCTGAATAGGGAGTCGAAGGGCACAACTGTCGGGTGAGGGGCCCCTGCGGGCCGGAGAAGCGGGTCTCGCTTCCGCGGTGGGCGCGTAGAGGGGTGATCTACGTCGACGTGGGGACGGGGACTCCGGTGAGCAGCCGCGGCCCTGCCGAGTGGATGAGAACCGTGTGCTCGAAGTGCGCGGAGAGCGATCCGTCAGCCGTCACGACGGTCCATTTGTCAGGCAGTGTCTTGATCTCCGCTTGTCCCGCATTCAGCATTGGCTCGATAGCCACCGTCATACCCGGAACCAGCCGCGGACCTCGCTTCGGTTTCCCGAAGTTCGGCACCTGCGGTTCCTCGTGGAAACTGGTCCCGATGCCGTGACCCACGAGTTCACGCACGACGCTAAAGCCCGCTTCTTCGGCAATCCGCTGCACAGCGTGCCCGATGTCACCGACGTGGTTTCCGACCATTGCCGCCTCGATGCCCGCTCCCAGCGCGCGCCGAGTCACGGCCATGAGCTCATCCGCCTCGCTGCCGACTTCCCCTGCCGCGACGGTAATAGCCGAGTCCGCGTGCAGTCCGTCTAGGCAGACACCGCAATCGATACTGATGATATCGCCGGCTTCGAGCACCCGTCGACGAGACGGAATGCCGTGGACGATCTCGTGGTTGATGGATGTGCAGAGAGATGCGGGGAAATCGTACAGCCCCTTGAAGGACGGTCTGGCACCCGGGTGGCCGCGAATGAAGTCTTCGGCGATCTCATCGAGCTCAGCGGTGCTCACCCCCGGCGCAACGCGGGCCGCAAGCAGGTGCAGTGTCTCGGCGAGGATCCGCCCAGCGGCTGCCATCGTTTCCACTTCGCGTTCAGACTTGATAGTGATCATGCGCCTACGGCTTCTTCCACACGCGTCGCAATCGTTTCGACGTTCCCGGTCCCCGGAATGTCTGTCAGCACTCCCCGGCCACGGTAATAAGCGACCAGAGGTTCCGTCTCGCTGCGATACACCTCGAGCCGCCGTTCGATCGCCTCCGGCGTGTCGTCGCTGCGTTGCTTCTCGCCTGCCCTGCCGAGCAAACGCTGTACCAGCTCCTCCTTCGGCACGTCGAAGCTGAGGACGTGATCAACAGCGGCATTGCGCTGCGCGAGGAGGCGGTCAACAGCTCGAGCCTGAGCCCTCGTGCGGGGAAAGCCATCCATGATGATGCCGTCGGCGGCCCCCGGATCATTCAGCACCTTCTCGATGAGCCCCATGATCACCTCGTCCGGAACCAGTCGCCCCTGGTCCATGAAGCGCTTCGCCTCGAGACCGAGGGTCGTCTCGTCCGTGACGGCGGCACGCAACAAATCACCCGTGGACACCAGCATCAACCCGGTTCGGGCGGCGAGAATGGCTCCCTGCGTACCCTTCCCGGCTCCCGGTGCCCCCAAGAGAATCACGTACATCTGCTACCGCCACCCACACACCCGAGCCACTCTACATGTACCGGCCGCGACGGCCCCGGAACTTTACCCGACCTTGTTTCATGTAGTCGTCGTAGTGACGCAGATGGAGATGTTGCTGCACCTGGACCCACGTATCGAGCGCGACACCGACGACGATCAGTAGCGCGGTGCCGCCAAAGAAGAATGGGACATTGAATGCATCGAAGACGAAGAACGGTAGCAGGGCCACGACGGTCAAGAAGAACGACCCCGGCAGCGTCACGCGTGTGAGCACGTTGTCAATGTAGTCGGCTGTTGCTGCGCCCGGTTTCACGCCGGGAATGAACCCGCCTTGCTTCTTCAAGTTCTCCGCGATGTCTAGCGGATTGAAGATGATCGACGTGTAGAAGTACGTGAAGAATATGATGAGCAAGGCATAGCTCACGTAATACACTGCGGACCCGGGCTGAAACGCATCAGACATTGCCCGAAGGAACGGCAGGTTACTGAAGGTCGCGATCGTACCGGGCACAATGATGATCGACTGAGCGAAAATGATGGGCATCACGCCAGCCGAGTTGATGCGAATCGGGATGAATGTCTTCTGACCCTCGCGGATGCGACCGCGCCCCATGACCTTTCGCGGAATCTGAATGGGGATCCGACGCGCGGCCACTGTGACAGCGATGATCCCCGCAACGACCGCCACCATGACGACAACAAGTACGAGGAGGCGCGGCAGGTTGATGACGCCCGTTCGGAGAAAGTCGAGCGTTCGGAAGAACCCCGGCCACATCCCCTCCATGATGGAGAAGAAGATCATCAGGCTCATGCCGTTGCCGATTCCCCGCTCCGTGATTTGCTCACCGAGCCACATCACGAAAACGGCACCGGTGGTGAGGGTCAGCATGGTGAGCGACCGGAAGCCCCATCCCGGGCTGGCAACCGCCTGCTGTGTCTCCGCGAAGATGGCGAAGCCATAGGCCTGCCCCAGGGACAGTGCCACCGTCATGTAGCGGGTCCACTGAGTGATCTTCTTGCGGCCTTCTTCTTCCTTCTGGAGCTTCTCGACGTAGGGAAAGACCGCCCCGGCCAGCTGAAACATGATCGAGGCCGAGATATAGGGCATGATCCCGAGGGCAAGGACCGTAGCCCTGGAGAGTCCGCCTCCGACGAACATGTCGTAGACGCCGAAGAGCGTTTGGGCTCCCTGGTTCCGTATGAAGTCCGCCAGGACCTGGACGTTGACACCGGGCGTGGCGATGTGCGCTCCTGCCCGGTACACCGCTAGACAGAGAAGGGTGAAGAGCAGCTTTTCCTTGAGCTCTGGAACTGCGAAGAGATTTGGGATGCGGGGGCCCGCCATGCGCTACTCCTCGATCCGCCCGCCCGCCTTCTCGATCTTCTCGCGCGCGGTCTTGGATGTCGCGCAACCCTTCACCGTATACGCTCGGGTTGCGTCACCCGTCCCGAGGATCTTGATGGGCCGGTCGGCGCGGGTCACCAGACCGGCATCCACGAGAGCAGTCGGATCGACCTCCTCACCGGAGAGCCGAGGGAGATCGCGCAGGTTGACGATCTGAGCCGGCACACGGAACGGGTTCGTAAAGCCGCGCTTCGGCACCCGCCGCGTAAGCGGCATCTGGCCGCCCTCGAACCATGCTGGGACGTTGCCACTTGCCCGGGCCCGCTGGCCTTTATGGCCGCGCCCGGCGGTCTTTCCGAGGCCCGAGCCCGGCCCCCGGCCCTTGCGCTTCGGCTCTGTGGCCGCTCCCTGCGGCGCCGGCAGGTTGTGTAATCCCAGCTTGTCGCTGCTCGCCATCATGCCCCCACGGGCGTCACCTCGACGAGGTGACGCACCTTCCGAAGCATACCGCGCATCGACGGATTGTCAGTTACCCGGACTACGTCCTGGTGGTGCTTGAGCCCAAGGGCCAGCAGGGTGCGCCGGTAGGTGCCGGCGTGACCGATCCCCGAGCGCACCTGACGAACACGCAACAGTTGGCCGGCGGATTTGCTTTCCGGCTTCTTGGCCGTCGGTGCCGCCGAACGCTTCGTCACGCGCTTGGTGGTCGCCTTGGTGGTCTTCTTCTTGGTCGTGCGGGTGCTCGTCTTCTTCGAGCTTTCCTTAGGCATCTGCGCCTCCCTGCTCCACCCGCTCCTCTTCTCGCTGTCGCGGCCGGTAGTCGATTTGCTCCCGATCGACACCCCGCTCCCGAACCACCTGCTCCACGGTGATCAGTTGGGTCAATCCGTCGATGGTGGCCCACGCCATGTTGAGCGGATTCGCTGAGCCGAGCGACTTGGTGAGGATGTCGCTGATTCCTGCACACTCGAGCACGGCCCGGACCGGGCCCCCGGCGATCACGCCGGTCCCCGAGGATGCCGGTTTGAGGAGCACCCGTCCGGCGCCATGGACACCGATGATCTCGTGCGGAATCGTGCTGCCCTCGCGGGGGACCTCCCGCATCGTCCGCCGCGCACCGTCCACGGCTTTGCGAACCGCCTCCGAGACCTCATTCGCCTTTCCAGTCGCAACGCCGACCTTACCATTGCCGTCGCCGACCGCCGCCAGCGCGTTGAACGAGAATCGACGCCCGCCCTTCACGACCTTGGCTACGCGATTGATGGAGATCACGTTCTCGACGAATTCCGACTCGCGCTCGCGGCGCTCGCGTCGAGCCCCTCGTTCCTGTGGATTCGCCATATCCTCAGAACTCCAATCCGCCCTGGCGGGCGCCGTCGGCAACAGCCTTCACACGGCCGTGAAACGGATAGCCGCCTCGATCGAATACCACGTCGGAGATCCCCTTTTCTCTCGCTCGCTCGGCCAGCGTCGCGCCGACAGCATACGCCACGCCCACCTTGCCGGGCCTCTCGCGTTTCAGGTCCTTCGCCAAATCGCTCATGGCCACGAGCGTGACGCCACGCTCGTCGTCGATGCACTGCGCGTAGATGTGTTTGAGGGAGCGAAACACCACGAGTCGTGGACGCTGCGCCGTTCCCCGGATCCGCTTGCGGATGCGCAAGTGGCGGCGATACCGTCGTTCCGCGCGCGTCTTCGGCCTGTGAATCGGCCTCATGTCTTGCCTCCGGTCTTGCCGGCCTTCCGACGCACCTGCTCGTCCTTGTAGCGAATGCCCTTTCCCTTATAGGGTTCCGGTGGCCGAACGTCCCGAATCTCGGCGGCCACCTGCCCCACCAGCTCTTTGTCGATTCCCTCGACGGTGACGAGCGTGTTGCTCTCCACCGTCAGCTTGATACCCTGCGGTGCCGGATAGTCCACGGGGTGGGAGTATCCGACGTTGAGTCGGAGCCCACTTGCCTGGGGCTCCGCCCGGTAGCCCACGCCTTGGATTTCCAGCTGTTTGGTGAATCCCGTGCTCACGCCCAGAACCATGTTGTTGATGAGGGAACGCGTCAGGCCGTGAAGCGCCCGGTGCCGGCCCTCGTCTGACGGTCGGGCGACCCTGACTTCGCCGTCCTCGATGCTCACCTGCATCTCCGGTGGGATGGGACGGGAGAGTTCGCCTTTGGGCCCCTTGACCTTGACGTGGTTGTGTTCGACCGCGACCGTCACGCCCTTGGGGATCGCAACCGGGTTCCTTCCAACTCGCGACATGGTCGACTCCTACCACAACATGGCGACGAGTTCGCCGCCCACACGTGCCGCACGGGCCTCACGGTCACTCATGAGCCCTCGAGGCGTCGAGACGATTGCCATGCCCAGCCCATTCTTCACTCGTGGGATTTCGCGGGACCCCACGTAGCGCCTCAGCCCCGGCTTGGACACGCGTCGGACTTCATGGATCACAGGTGCATCTCTGTGATACCGCATGAAGAGCCGCAGCACGCCATGACGCCCATCGTCCAACACCTTGAAGTCCTGAATGTAGCGATTCTCTCTCAGGAGCTTCGCGATCTCAACCTTGAACTTCGACACCGGTACGTCCACCCGCCTGTGGCCTGCTTGGCAGGCGTTGCGGATGCGAGTGAGCATATCGGCGACGGGATCGGTCATCGTCATTTGTATTCCAGCCCCGTCCTGTTACCAGCTCGCCTTACGCACCCCGGGGATTTCCCCACGGAGCGCGAGTTCTCTGAAGCAGATGCGGCATACACCGAACCGCCGAAGATACGCACGGGCTCGCCCGCAGCGCTGACAGCGGTTGTACGCACGCACGTTGAATTTCGGCTTCCGCTTCGCCTTTTCAATCAAAGCCTTCTTCGCCATATAGCGACTCCCCTACCCGATTTGGACCGGCGTTTGCCCTCGCAGAGGCATGCCGAGTTCTCTGAGCAGTGCAATGGACAGGTCGTCACGGCCTGCGGTCGTCACGAAGGTGATGTCCATGCCATGTATCTTCTCCACCTTGTCGTAGTCGATCTCGGGAAAGATCATCTGCTCCCGGACGCCGACCGTGTAGTTCCCCCGCCCGTCGAAGGCCCGGGTTGGAAAGCCTCGGAAGTCGCGAATACGTGGAACCGCGATACTGATGAAACGGTCCAAGAACTCCCACATGCGGACCCCTCGGAGGGTCACGGACGCCCCGACTGGCATCCCCTCGCGGAGGGAGAAGTTTGAGATCGCCTTCCTCGCCCGTGTCACCACGGGCCGCTGTCCGGTGATCACCGCCAACTCCTCGACCACCACGTCCAGCAGCTTCGGGTTCTTCGGTGCTTCGCCGAGCCCGACGTTAACGACGATCTTCTCCAGTCGCGGGACTGAATGCACGTTGGTGAGGCCGAAACCCTGCATGAGCTTCGCGCGCACGGTCCTCCGATAGTGCTCCCAGAGCCGGGGTGGCGGTGCCGGGGCTTCCGGACGCTCGGCCTGCTCTTCCGGTTTCTTCTTGTTCTTCTGTTCGGTCTTGGTCGCCACGTTTGCCTACGCGCTCAGCGGTTTCTCGGAATGGGCTGATCGGACTTGACGCTCAACCGTTCCAGAGTGCCATCCTTGTCCTTCTGTCGTCGAACTCGTGTCGGATCACCTGACTTGGGATCCAGGAGCATGACGCTCGATGCGTGAATAGGTCCAGGCATGGTGATGATGCCGCCTTCGGCCGTGGGTGTCGGGCGCTGGTGCTTCGTCAACATGTTGACGCCCTCCACGACGACTCGGCTCTGTTTGGGCAATACCCGTATGACCGTTCCCTCCTTGCCCCGGTCTTCCCCGCGGATCACTCGCACACGATCGCCTTTTGTTATGTGCAGCTTCGCGCGGGGCGCCTTCGTTCCTGGCTTGTGTCCGCTCTTGTTGTACGCCGACCGCCTCACTTACAACACCTCCGGGGCCAATGACACGATCTTCATGTATCGCTTCTCCCGAAGCTCGCGGCCGACGGGACCAAAAATCCGTGTGGCGCGTGGTTCGCCGGCATCAGTGATCAGGACTGCCGCATTCTCGTCGAAGCGGATGTAGCTCCCATCACGCCGTCGCGTTTCTTTCGCGGTGCGTACGAGGACGGCTTTTGCCACGTCACCTTTCTTGACCTGCCCGGTGGGGAGGGCATCCTTGATGGCCACGACGACGACGTCACCCAACCCCGCATAGCGGCGTTTGCTACCGCCGAGCACTCGGATGACCAGTGCCTTCCGGGCTCCGGAGTTGTCCGCGATCTTGACGATCGATTCTTGCTGAACCACGACACCCTCACTTACTCTGCCCGGGTCACGATCTCCACGACGCGCCAGCGCTTCCGTTTGGATTGTGGCCGCGTTTCCATGATACGGACCCTGTCACCCTGCTTAGCTCCCAGCTCGTCGTGGGCATGCACCCGTTTCGTTCGCGTGATTTGCTTCCCGTACAGGGGATGCGCGAACTGACGGCTGAGCTGTATGACAGCGGTCTTATCCATCTTGTCGCTCATCACGACGCCCGTCCGCACTTTGCGGCGCGGTCGACTTTGTACTCGCTCCGTCATCGCTGTGTCCTCTCGCGCAGCACGGTCACGATGCGCCCGATGTTTCGACGCATGATCTTGAACTGCGCGGGGTTATCGACCGCCTCGGTCGCCGAGCGGAACCTCAGCCGAAAACGGGCTTCCTTGAGCCGTTCCAGCTCGGCTTCGAGGTCGCTCGTCTCAAGATCCCGCAGTTGTGCCGGGTTCAACGGTTTGGTTTCCGCGTTCTTCAGTGCCACGGCATCCTACCCTTCTTCCCGTGCCACGAAACGGGTCGTCACCGGGAGCTTGGCCGCCGCCAGCTGTAGGGCGCGCTGGGCCACACGTTCAGCCACTCCCTCCACTTCGAACATCACGCGGCCAGGCTTCACTACCGCCACCCATTCCTCGGGATTCCCTTTTCCCTTCCCCATGCGTGTCTCGGCCGGCTTCTTGGTGATGGGCTTGTCGGGGAAGATGCGGATCCACACCTTCCCGCCACGCTTCATTTCCCGGGTCATGGCAACGCGGGCAGCCTCGATCTGCCGACTCGAGATCCAGCCGGGCTCCAGAGTCATCAGACCGTAGTGCCCGAAGGCCACTGTGTTGCCCCGGGTGGCGTGTCCCTTGGTCCGGCCCTTCATCCGCTTGCGGTACTTGACCCGCTTCGGCGCTAGCATCGGTCACGCCCCCGTACTGTAGGTCCGACCGCGGGCATCATCGACGACCTCACCCTTGAAGATCCACACCTTGACGCCGATGGTGCCGTAGGTGGTCTTGGCCGTGGTCATGCCGAAGTCAACGTCTGCGCGGAGCGTGTGAAGCGGGACCCGGCCCTCATGATAGCCTTCGGTCCGGGCGATCTCCGCGCCGCCGAGGCGGCCGGCGGTCTTGATCTTGATGCCCTGCGCCCCCATTCGCATCGCGCTCTGCACCGCCCGCTTCATCGCACGCCGAAACGACACGCGCTGCATCAGTTGGTGGGCGACGTTCTCGGCAACGAGCTGGGCCTCGAGCTCCGGCCGCTTGATCTCCTCGACATTGATGCCCACCGTCTTCCCAGTGAGTTGCGCCAGCTCGTCTCTGAGCTTGTCCACCTCGGCACCGCGCTTCCCGATCACGACGCCGGGCCGACCCGTGAACACCGTCACGGTCACCTTCCCGGGTTTTCGGTCGATGTGAATATCGGCGACCGCGGCGTGGGACAGGCGTGTCTTCAGATACTTTCGGATCAACTCGTCTTCTTTGAGAAGCGCGGGGAACTCTCTCCCAGCGTACCAGCGAGACCGCCAGGGCTTCACCGTGCCCAGCCGAAAGCCGTAGGGATGCGTCTTCTGGCCCACTATTCCTCCTTCTTCGCCACGCGGATCTCGATGTGACTCGTCCGCTTCCGAATGGGTGATACCCGGCCCAGGGCCGCTGCACGGAACCGCCACAGGGTCGCGCCGTCGTTCACCACCGCATACGACACGTAGAGATCATCCACGTCGAACGCCTCATTGTTCTTGAGCGCATCCTGCTCGGCATTGGAAACCGCGGAGCGCAGCACCTTCTCGATCTGCTTTGCGGCACGCTTCTTCGAGAACCTGAGAAACGTGTATGCATCGTTGACGTCGTTGTCCCGAATCGCGTCAATGACCAAGCGCATCTTCCGGGGGGACTGCCGAACGCCACGCTGAATCGCTCGAGGTGCCATTTCGCTCTCCCTACGCCGGACCGACCTTCTTGTCCGCAGCAAACCTCCCACTGTGACCCCGGAACAGGCGAGTTGGAGCGAACTCACCGAGCTTGTGACCCACCATGTTCTCCGAGATGTACACGGGAATGAACTTGTTCCCGTTGTGGACGGCCACGGTGTGACCGACGAAGTCCGGCGTGATGGTCGAGGCTCGAGACCACGTCTTCAGCACCCGCCTCTCGTTACTCGAGTTCAGCAGCTGGATCTTCTCGAGGAGAGACTCCTCGACGAACGGACCTTTCTTGATACTTCTTGCCATGAGCTCTTGTCCTACCGGGTCGATTTTCCGCGCTTCCGACCGCGCAGAATGAGCTTGCTGCTCGCCTTCTTTCGCTTTCGCGTCTTCTTGCCCTCAGGCTTGCCCCACGGGGTGACGGGTGGGCGGCCGCCCGACGCTTTGCCTTCACCACCACCCAAAGGATGATCGACGGGATTCATGGCTACGCCCCGCACGCGCGGTCGCCTGCCAAGCCACCGTGCTTTCCCGGCTTTCCCGATGCTTTGCAGCCCGTGTTCCGGATTCCCCACTTCGCCAATAGTGGCGCTGCACTCACTGCGAACGAGCCGTACCTCCCCACTCCGCAGCTTCAGCGCAACGTGGTGGCCTTCCTTTGCCACGACCTGCGCGCCGGTACCCGCTGCTCGGCAGAGCTGCGCCCCTTTGCCGAGCTTGAGCTCGATGCAGTGCACCGTCGTGCCCAGTGGAATCTCGGAGAGCGGCAGCGCATTCCCCAGCCGAATCTCGGCGTCTCGGCCAGCGCTGACCTTGTCCCCGACCTTCAGTCCATGGGGATGAATGATGTAGCGCTTTTCACCGTCGGCGTACGTCACTAACGCAATCCGGGCGGACCGGTTCGGGTCGTATTCGATCGCGGTCACCCGGCCCGGCACGCCAGCCTTGTCAATCTGGCGATACCGCCGCTTGTGCCCTCCGCCACGGTGTCTGGCGGTCCGGTGGCCGCGATGATTTCGGCCCCCCCGCTTGTTCAGAGGCTCTACGAGGGATCGCTCCGGCTCGGTGCGCGTGACATCTGCAAAGTCGGACACGCTGCGAAACCGGGTCCCTGGGCTCATCGGTCGAAACTGTCGAATCCCCATACCTTACCCTTCGAAGACCTCGATCTCGTCACCTTCGTGTAGCCGGACGTACACCTTCTTCCACCGACGCCGGCGGCCCACCGAGCGACCGCGTGTGCGGCGCTTCGAGGGCTGCAGTAGCGTCCGGACGCTCTTGACCCGCACATCGAACAGCGATTCGATTGCCGTTCGAATCTGCGGCTTGGTGGCGTCCGGCGGAGCCTCGAAGGTGTACTCCTTGAGCGCGCCGTACAGCGCGGAGGACTTCTCGGTGACCACGGGACGTATCAACGCCCGGAATCGATCAGCCATCAGCTGTCACTCTTCTTCCGTGACGGTGTTCTCTTCGCCGTCCGCTTGGCCTTGGTGGCCTTCTTCGTCGTTGACGTCTTCTTCGCAGTGGTTCGCTTCTTCGCGAGTGCGCGACCGGCGCCTTTTTTCTTCGGGGCTGCTCCAGCGGTCTCCTTGGCGCGCGTCGAGCGGCGAGTCGTGGATGTTGCCCGTTTCCTGATAGCATGTCCGCCAATAGCTCCCTCTTCCACGACCACCGCATCCGACCACAGAATATCGTACGCCGCCGCGTCCCCGTACCGCATCACGTGCACGTTACGGAGGTTGCGACCGGAGAGATAGACGGCAGGCTGCGTTTCAGCAGTCAACACCAACACCTTCTGGCCACTCAACGCAAGTTTGCTCAAAAGCTCGACCATTTGCTTGGTCTTCGGCGCCTCGAAGTTCAGTGCCTCGATCACGTAGAAGGCGCCCTCGTTCGCGCGCGCGTTCAACGCCGACTGCCGGGCCAGATGTCTGACCTTCCGGGGCAGCGCCGTGCGGTATCCTCGAGGACGCGGTCCGAAGACGATTCCGCCACCCGGCCAGTGGGGCGCCCGAATGGACCCCTGCCGCGCACGGCCTGTCCCCTTCTGCCGCCACGGTTTGCGACTGCCACCGGCGACTTCGCTGCGCGTCTTCGTCGAATGCGTGCCCTGACGCTGGTTATTTCGGAAAGCTCGCACCGCGTGATACAACACAGCCCGGTTCACCGTCCCGTCGAACTCGTCTGGGAGCGCGTAGCTTCCCTTCCGCTTTGCGGCCGGTGTGAAGTGGTGCGCCTCAAGCATAGCGGCTGCGTCCTCCCTGCTTGGTCACGAGCACCACCGCGTTGGCAGGACCCGCGACAGATCCACGAACGTACAGCAGATTCCGCTCGGGATCGATGCGAACGACCCGCAATCCCAACGTCGTGTGCCTCGTGTTGCCCATCTGACCTGGCAGTTTCTTGCCTTTGATGACTCGAGAGGGGTCGGTGCCGGGCCCGAGACTACCCGGTTTCCGATAACGTGTGCTCCCGTGCGTAGCCGGCCCTCCAGCAAAACCGTGGCGCTTCACCACCCCCTGGAACCCTCGACCCCTCGTGGTGCCAGTCACCTTGACGACGTCACCGAGCTCGAAGATCCCGACCGTCACCATGTCGCCACGCTTCGGGGGCTCCTGAACGTCTTCGGGCACCGGGAAATCCCGCAGCACTCGCGGGGCACCCTCGAGGCCCGCCGCTTTGGCGTGCCCCGACTCTCCCTTCGAGGTGCGTGTGGGCCTCTTCGTCTCGAACCCGAGCTGCGCCGCCACGGCCTTGCCCGAGTGCTCTCTCAGCTGCACCACCGGGCACGGTCCGGCCTCGATAACCGTCACAGGTTGCACGTGCCCGTCTTCACCAAAGACCCGGGTCATGCCCAGCTTGCGACCGATCAACCCACGCATCATTACTCGACCTTGATCTCCACGTCGACGCCCGACGGGAGATCCAGCTTCGTCAGGGCGTCGATGGTCTGCGCTCGGGAGTCCTTGATCTCGATGAGGCGCTTGTGCGTCTTCAACTCGAACTGCTCGCGGCTCTTCTTATCCACGTGCGGACTTCGCAGCACGGTCCATCGCTGGATCTTTGTGGGAAGGGGAATGGGCCCGGAAACGCGGCCTCCACTCTTCTCCACACTCCGAACGATGTCGGCAGCCGCCTGATCCAGGACGACGTGGTCGAAGGCTTTCAGCCGAATTCGAATGTGTTGAGCCATGATCAATCCGTCGGACCGGCGGTTCGATCCGCCGGTCTCGTCATCGTTGGTCGTGCTATTCCAGGATCTTCGTCACCACGCCCGCCCCCACCGTCCGCCCCCCCTCGCGAACCGCAAACCGCAACCC
>JBDHDH010000104.1:0-13168 GCA_039591615.1 Gemmatimonadota bacterium
GGTCCGTCGGGAACTCGTTCACGTAGCGCGCGAACTTCGCAGCGACGAGCACGCCCAGATACTTGTTACCCGCCTGTCGCGCAACGTCCTTGGGAGTGAATATCTCCATCGACTCTCCTCATTCGGGCGCCCGCGCGGCGGCCACCCGCTGTAGTCCCGCTTGCAGCTTGGCGATACGATCTCTGAGATCGGTAAGCCTGGGTACCGAACGGGTCTCGGCGTCGATGATGGCCGAGACTTCCGCGACGGTCTGGCTCAGATCATCGTTGACGACGACGTAATCATACTGCACCGCCTCGCCGAGCTCCTCCACCGCGCGCAGCACGCGCTTCCGAATCAGCACCTCATCCTCCCGCTTCCGTCCCCGGAGCCGCTGCAGGAGGACCTCTGCCGACGGCGGGAGTATAAAGATACTCACAACGTCTTGGCGGCGCTGCCGGACTTGTCGGGCACCGTCCACCTCGATGTCGAGGAGAACGTGGTGCCCGCGACCCAGGATGCGATTCACCTCTTCCTCGAGGGTGCCGTAGAGGTGTACTCCGTACTGGGCCCACTCCAGAAACGCTCCTCGATCGATCCGCCGCTGGAACTCTTGCTCCGAGAGGAAATAGTAGTCGACGCGGTCCCGTTCGCCGCGGCGTTGCCCCCGCGTCGTTGCGGAGACGCTGTACCCGAGATCGGGACGCTCCCGCAGGAGCATCCGCGCGATGGTCGTTTTCCCGCCACCCGATGGCGACGACAGGATCAGCAGGAAGAGGCTCACTCGAGGTTCTCGACCTGCTCGCGAAGCTTCTCCAACTCCGCCTTGAGTCGAACGACCGACCGCGCGATCACTCCGTCGTTGGCCTTCGACCCGACGGTGTTCACTTCGCGCAGCATCTCCTGTCCGAGGAACGTGAGACGCCGACCGACCTCACCCTCCTCGCCGAGCGCCTCTCGGCAGGCCGCGATGTGCGTCCGAAGCCGCACCAACTCCTCGGTGACGTCGAGCTTGTCCGCGAGAATGGCGATCTCCTGCTCCAGACGCTCATCGTTGAGCGACCGCCCGTCCAACAGCTCGGCAACGGAGCGATGGAGGCGATCGCGCTCCGCAGCCAGCCGTTCAGGCGCTCTGGCGGAGACCCGCCCCGTCTCACCCTCGATGGCTTTGAGCAAGCGTTCGAGCTCCTCGGCGAGCGCGGTCCCCTCGCGGGTCCGCATCACATCGAGGGCATCGAGCGCCGCATCCAGGACCGGAAACAACTCGTCCCGTTCAAGGGCGAGATCCCGAGCATCCGGGGGCACCAACACGTCAGGCTGCCGCGCGACAAACGCGAGGTCGATCTCACCCGGCAGATCGAGCCGTTTCTTCAGCTCCGACACCGCGTCGACAATGGCTCTGGCGCGGGCGAGATCCACAGTGAGTGCAGTGGCTTCAGGCGGCTCTTCCACCCACCGCACCGTCAGCGTGACGTGTCCGCGGCCGATCCGTTCTCGCACCCGATTTCGAATCTCGACTTCCCAGGGAGCCAGCGCAGAGGGAAGGCGTAGCTGCGCGCTGAAATGGCGATGGTTGACCGTGCGGATTTCGACAGCGACGTGCCCGCCGCTCAGAGAACCCTCCGCCGCTCCGTAGCCGGTCATCGACCTGGGCACCGTCACCCTCTTCCGTGGCTCCGAACCGCCGAAAAGCTAGTGGCGGACATGGAGTGGGTCAAAACCGCCTTTGACCTCAGTTCGCAAAGACCCATTTCACGCCGAACGACTGCCCCGAAAGGGGATAGGGCATGCCGGGCACATACTGGGCCGCCTGGTTCCCGGCGTTGCGCATGTTCCAGAATCCCGTGAAGCTGCCCAGCTGGAAGCGTATGAGGAGTTCGGAAAATGTGGCCGCGGGTAGAGGCACCGGCAGCCCCCCCTCGTCGAGCCCGGCGATTCCGGAGTCCCACGACTCCAGCGCCGCCTCCAGTAAGATATCGAACGTGCCGCTGCGAAACGTCCGCCAATACTTTGAGCGGAAGGAGACGGCAGCGCGTGCGTGCCGCGGGGGTTGGAGATTCGCAGGTGTCCCGCTGATCGGTTCCGAGTACCAGGCGCGCAGCGTCAGCGGGCGAAGGGGCTGGAGATAGACGTCCGCGACCAGGTAGGTGGCCTCGGCCGCGGTGTCCAATCGAGCGATGGGAAGATCCACCAGCGGCGACGGGGCGAACGCGTCGCGCTGAATGACACCGACGTGACCCCACAACGGGCGCGTTTTGAGCCCGAGACGAATCGCGCGATCCGCCGTCTGCTGTGTGGAATCGCCCAGGAGCGCCGGCGCCGCGACCGCATCCGCTATGCTGATCTCACCCACCAGGGAGACAGGTCCGTAGTAGAAGCCCGCGGCGCCGTGCGCCCCTCGCGACGTTCTCCCCCCCTCGTGACGTTCCCAGCGTGCGTCTCCCGAGAGCACGAGGCCCGGCAGGGGAACGAGACCGATTCGTCCTTCCACGCTTCTCAGGGTGCGAGCGTCGCCGACCGTACCGCGAACCCCGACACTCCACGTCGTGGTGAGGAAACGGGTGTCCAAGTAGGCGCGCCGAATGCGCTGCTCCGGAATGGCCGACCCCGAATCGGGGTCCCACGCGCTGACCCCGAGGCCCCCCTCGACGCGGAATCCCAAGCCATCGGGACGCGAGCCCGCGAACATCGTGAAAAGGAGATCGGTGCGAGCGCCGCGGCGTTCGGGGATGCCCTCCACGCCCCCTTCGGTGTCCGCCGGATCCCGGTCGTGGTCTTGGCGGCGGAGCTGATATTCCGCCCCAACGGTGGGCGTCGGGAGCCAGCCAACCTTGGCCAGCAGGTCGAACGTCTGACCGCTGCGATCCTGTCCGCTGATGCCGTCGCCACCGACGAAATCGGCCGCCGCAACGAGTTCGAATCCACTGCGCCAGCGGTGCTGAAACATCCCGGCAAATCTCGCCGTGGAGAGGATACCACTCCCCACCTGGATGAACGAACGCGGCTCCAGCGTCTCGTGCCGTTCGGTGACCAGAAAGACCCGGATCCTGCTAGGCAGGATCTCGACATCCACACGCCTGAGGAACGCCAACGGGATCTGAGCCGGATCGATGGCGAGCGTATCCGTCCCAAGGGGCTCCATGCGCAGCCCGTCCCAATACAGCTCGATTCCCTGCCCACCCCTTCCCGCGTACACGGTGTACTCCGGGAGCTCCACGAACCCCGCGCGCGCCACGTAGACGCCCGGAATCCGCGCCAAGAGATCGGACAGCGTCGCAGCATTGGACCAGAGGATGGAGTCACGGTCGAAGACCAACCGGCTTCCGGGGGGTAGCGGTCCTGAGGGAACTTCGTGCTCCTTGATGGGCAGCACGCGAGGAGGGGGCGTCGTTGTGGTGTCGCGAGGCTCCGCGTTCTCGATCTGCGTCGTGTCTTGCGCCGCGAGTGAGACTGTCGATGCCGGGAGGAGGGCGAGAGTCAGCGCGACGAGAAGAAGGAATCGCCGGACGCGACTCACCCGCCGGCGCGCCCGAGCACGAACTCGGCAAAGAGGCGGACCCCCACGCCCGTCGGTCCCTTGATCATCTCGGGGCGATCGCTCCCGATGTATGCGGTCCCCGCAATGTCGAGATGCGCCCACGCAAAGCCCTCGACGAACTCTCGGAGGAACCACCCAGCCGTGATCGAGCTTGCTGGGCGGCCCCCCGTGTTCTTGACGTCGGCAATATCCGATTTCAGCTGCTCTCGGTACTCATCCCACAGTGGCAGCGGCCAGCAGCGCTCGCCAGCCAAGTCCCCTGCCCGACGCACTTCTTCCAGCAGATGGTCGTCGTTTCCCATGACCCCCGTGGCATGCTGACCTAGCGCGATGACGATGGCGCCCGTGAGCGTCGCCGCGTTGATGACACAAGCAGGCTTGTAGCGGCGTGCAAAGGAGAGGGCGTCGCTGAGAACGAGGCGCCCCTCAGCATCGGTGTTGATGATCTCGATGGTCTTGCCGTAGTGACTCCTCACGACGTCGCCCGGCTTCACAGCCAACCCGGAGGGCAGATTCTCGGTTGCGGCGATCAGACCGACGACGTTCGCCTTCGGCCTGATGTGGGCGAGCGTCTCGAAAAGGCCGAGCACGGCAGCAGCACCCGACATGTCGTACTTCATCTCTTCCATCTTGTCGGCCGGCTTGATCGAGATACCGCCCGAGTCGAACGTCACGCCCTTCCCCACGAAACAGATCGGCGGCTGGCGCCCCGCCCCACCGCGATACTCGAGCGTAATGAACCGTGGCTCCTGGCATGAGCCCTGGGCCACTGCTAGGAGCGCCCCCATCCCGGCCTTCTCGATTTGCGCCCGGCCGAGGACCGTCACCTTGTACTTGTACGCCCGCCCGAGGTCTCTTGCGATGCCCGCGAGGTATGATGGCGTGCACACGTTGGCGGGTAGCATTTGAAGGTTCCGGGCGAGCGCGTGGCCGATGGCCATCGCCGCGCCGATCTTCCGCCCCCGTTCCGCATCCGGACGCTCTTCCCGGGTCGTAATGATGTCCAGCTGGACGAGCCGCTTCTTGTCGTCGGTCGCCTTCAGCTCGTTGAACCGCCAGGCGCCTTGAGCAGCGCCCTCCACTGCCACCTGGCCGATAGCCTTTGCGGGCACACCGCCGTGGGTCTCGGACGCGACGTGGAACGCCAGGGTCTTCGCCTTGAGGTCAATGGCCTTTCGAGCCGCCACAGCCGCGGCGTTGCGGATCCCGCCCCGCGTGATTCCTTCATGCTTGCCCAAGCCGACGAGAATGAGACGATGGGCCCCACTTCGCGGGTAGACCAGGAGGACCTCGTTGCGTTTCCCCATGAAGTCACCACGACCAATGGCTCTGGCGACATCTCCCTCGGCATTCCGATCGAGGCTCAGGAGGGAGGTGGGGACCTTTGGACTGGTCAGCTCGCCCACCGCCACCGCGAAGGCTTCGGCCTTCACGCGCTCGAGCGAAACCACCTTCACCGAGGAAATCACGTCGCCACCGCTCCGGACATGTGGGCGATCACGGCATCAGCGAACCCGGACGTCGGCACTTTGGTCGAGCCGGGCATCTGTCTCGCGAGATCGTACGTTACGGTCCCCGCCGAGATGGCGCCTTCGATTCCCCCGACGATAGCTCGGGCCACGTCCGTCCAGCCCATCTCCTCGAACATCATGACGCCCGAGAGCATGACACTGGAGGGATTCACCTTGTCCTGCCCGGCATACTTGGGGGCGGTACCGTGCGTCGCTTCGAAAACCGCATATCCGTCCCCGATATTGCCACCTGGTGCCATGCCGAGCCCACCGACTTGTGCGGCAGCAGCGTCGGACAGGTAGTCTCCATTGAGATTGGGTGTCGCGATCACCGAATACTCGTCGGGTCGCAGGAGGACCTGCTGGAACATGGCGTCGGCAATCCGATCTTTGATGACGACGCGGTTTCCGGCTTCCTTGCCCTGCCAAATCTCGGATTCGGCGATCGTTTGGTCTGCGAACCGCTCCCGTGCGATGGCGTAACCCCAATCCCGGAACGCGCCCTCGGTGAACTTCATGATGTTGCCTTTGTGGACCAGCGTCACCGAGGAGCGGCCTCGATCGAGCGCGTATTGGATGGCCCTCGCAACGAGGCGCTGCGAATTGAACGCACTCATCGGTTTGATGCCGATGGCGCTTCCCTCTCGGATGTTCGCGGCGAATGACTCCGTGAGGAACTCGCGAAGCTTGGTGGCTTCGGGGCTCTCCGCCTGGTACTCGATGCCGGCGTAGACGTCCTCGATGTTTTCCCGGAAGATCACCACGTCGAGCTTTCCGGGTTCCCGCACGGGCGAGGGGACGCCGGTGTAGTACCGGACCGGGCGCACGCACGCGTACAGGTCGAGGAGCTGCCGCAGCGCGACGTTGAGTGAGCGAATGCCGCCTCCGACGGGTGTCGTGAGGGGACCCTTGATGGCTATGCAGTGAGTCTTGATGGTCTCTAGGGTGGCTTCCGGCAACCACGCACCCGTCTCACGGTGCGCCTTCTCACCGGCCAACATCTCCAGCCACTCCACCCGGCGTGTTCCGCCGCTGACTTCTCCGACCGCTGTGTCGAAGACGCGGCGGGCGGCTCGCCAGATATCCGGGCCGATACCATCTCCCTCGATGTATGGGACGATAGGTATATCGGGAACGATATAGCGGCCGTCTTCCCACTCGATTCGGGCTCCGGTCATCATCGGATTCCCCGCAGCACGCCCGTGGAACTCCAGGCGCTCCAGTTGGTCAGGTTCATGAATCGACTTGAAAGGCTCGACATGCGGCTTGCGGACGCCCCTGTCCGGATCCGCACTCGGCGACAGTGACGCCTAAGGTTAGCCGGCGTGGGACGGAGCGGCAAGTTATTCCCGGTTCCCAGTCACGGCCTCCACGTGGTGGACAGCGAATCTGCCAGATTCGCGCTTGCCGAGAGCCGCGCTGCAGATTCCGGATGTCAGGAGTCTTCGTCGCCCCGCGGTACTGTTTCGACCGTCCGTGATAGGCCCGGCCCGAGCCAACGAACGCGAAAGAGGTGATCGGGGGCGCGTGGACAGCCTAGCGTCGATGCGCAGTGCGCGGCTCGATTAGAGGTACACCCGCCCCTTCGTGGAATCCCAGTTCTCCCAGAAGCGCAGGTAGTACGAGCGCCGACGGTGCTGTGGAACCTTCCACCAGGGATGATGATGGTCGTCGGCAGGCGCTCGGACGACGAACGCCGAGACCTCCGCGGTCTCGTGGCAGTAGGGGCACTCGAACGACGCTTGTCCGGGCGCGATCCACCAGAGGTATGGTGCTTTGGCGCACGTCGGCCAAGGGGTGCAGGCGTGGACGACGGGGCGATACCACTGCGGAGGGCCGTCGACGTTTTGGCTGAAGCCGCAGAAGCGGCAGGCCCGATAACGGCTGTTGGGCTCGGCGAACCGTGGTCCGTAGAATCCCGTGCGACTGCAGGTGGGGCATGGTGCCGGGTCCCTTCCCTCACCGAAGTTGAAGAAGCACTCGCTGTCCCAGTCGGCCTGCAGGTAGTCGAGATTCCGTTCGCGCTCGGTGGCCAGGGTGTCGGCCACCTGAGGGGACTGATCCGGATTGCGGACGCGAGCGTTCGTCGACGGCGATGTCATGGACAACTCCTCATCCGCCGGCCGCCGACAGGGCGGCTCTGAGCGTCCTCGAAACTAATTTCTCAGGGTGGAGGAGCTAGTGCGATATCGCACGATTCGGGAGTGACACATGCAGGTGGTCGGCAGTGCCCTCGTGGCGCAGCGTATCGAAACCGATCAGGCGGAAGTACGCCGACAGAAAGAGGTTCCGCAGCCCGGAGCGGCCCACCGTCCGCAGATCGACTGCATGCACGTAGCCGTCCGGTTGCGGAAAATGCAGAGATGCAGGATTCACGGGTAGCTGCATGCGCCGGTAGTCCTCGGGGGTACGTCGGAGATCCGTGATCAACGCGTCGCGATCGAAGAGGATGAGCGTTCCCACGCTGACGCGCAGAACGGGATGCAGGGAGTGGTAATAATCTCGCACGGCAGCACTCTTCGCGCTGCGCTGCGAGAGGTGCAGGGCTGCGTACCCCGAATACAAGACCACGATGGGGACAGCCACCCACTTGGCCATCTGGAGGAAGCGCGGCCGTCCCGAGACCCTTGCAGATACCCGGGCTGCATAGACGGTGAGAACGATCGCCGCCAGCAGCGCTCCGAAGAGCAGTGCCATCCAGGCCGACAGACCGCCCTCCCGCCACGCATGAGTTGATCCCCGTAGCAGCACGAGAAACGGCAGAACGATGACGAGCAGAACCTTCAGGAGCAGATGAACAACAACCATGGGCGCCTCCTTCACCTTACGGGCTCGGGAGACCCCCGGTTTCTCGAAATGAGTCGGGACGGGAAGGATTAGTTGGGGGCTGGGCGGGAGAGTTCCACCCCCATACTCTCGAACCACGCCGTGGCGCGGCTCCGCGTGTTGTCGGTATCCACCATAATGGCAACGGCGGTCAGGGAATCCGGGGCCGCTCCAAAGGCAGTGCGAAAGTCCCGTAACACATCTCGGCGGACGTCCACCCAGCTCGACGCCCGATGGCCTCCGGATTCCACTACGATCATCGCCACGTCCTCGCTGTATGGGCTACGGTACATGCTGCCGACAGGCTGGCTGGCACTCCAGACGTAGCACAGTGCACGACCCGACCACGGGCCTTCCCGTGCGTCGAAGATCACGAAGACTCGGGCTGCAAAATCGTCACCCCGCTTCTCGCGTTCCTTGCGGTTCCCATCCAAGGGAGCCGCGACGCGCCAACGCCAGGCGATCGCCCGAACGCGCTTGGCAGCGAAACGGAGCGCTCGAAAGATCCCAGAGTTTCCACCGTAACTCTCGGCCTGCACAACCGCGCGGCCATCTTCCATCACGACTCGATACCGACTCGGACGTCTGGCAAGTCGCTGCTCTTTCCAATGACTGAGACTTCCTTCGTCCAGATCGGCGAGCAGCTCAATTCGATGGGATCGCTCTGACTCCGTCGGATCCGACTGTGCCTGCGCCGATCGGGCAGCCACGCCCAGCACGACAATCAGAGAGATCCGGCCAAGCAGCATTCGGGGGCTCGATGACCACTGCACCATGTTACCGCTACAAGTGCATGAGTCGTGGCAAGGTTCCCGTCAGGCTGTCGTCGCGGCATCCGTGTTCTCGCATTAGAATTTGTGCCAGCCGTTATCGCTCTCACTGTGAGGAGTTCGACAACGATGAAAAGAGGACGGGTACTGGTTTTGGTCGTCGCTGTCTTGATCTTCGTCGGATACCTGGTCTACGGCAGTATGCGCGTGGTCCGGGCGGAGTGCGAGCTCTGCGTGGAGTTCGGCGGCCGCACCGAATGCCGTGTCGGCTCCGGCGAGACCGAGGAGGATGCCCGCCGTGCTGCACAGCGGGCCGCGTGCGCGGTCATGGCGGTGGGGATGAATGAGAGTATTGCCTGCGGAAACCGCGTGCCCCACAATGTGCGGTGCTCCCGGTAGCCACAGCACGTGGCGTTCGAGGACGCTGACGAAGGTGCTGCGATGCCCGGGGGCTGGAAGCTCCCGGGCATGTCTGCTCCCTTGCCTCAGGCAACCGTCGCCTGCACCATCACCGCCGTCGTGAACCACGCATCGACGACCCTGCCACGTGCGCGCCAGCCGATTGACCGGCCGAGCAACGTCGATGCCGAGAGCCACTCGTTGGAGGCGGACGGCGACCGCGTACACGGTCTGGGCTCGACGGGGTTTCCCCACCCGACGCTTGCCATGTGAACGGATTGAAAGACGGTTTTCATATGGCGGTTGACGCCACACCGCTACGTTTGGGATCCCGTCGATAGGAGGAGGCGGTTCGTGCGCTGGGCATTGGCGGTAGTCTGGCTCGCCGTGTGGAGCTGGCCGGTTCCGGGATCAGCTCAGGAGCCGGGCGACAGCGTGCGGCTCCGCACCCCGATGGACGAGACGTGGCGCTACGGTCGAATCCTCGCAGCTGACGAGAGGGAGCTGGTGTTGGGACAGCCGGACGGACTCGATGTATTCAACCGCAGGACGATTGCGCAGCTGGAGCGGTGGAACCCACGGCGTCCGGAGTGGGTCTTGGGCACGTGGGCACTCGGCGGCCTGGCCGCCGGAACGCTGGCGGCCACCCTTGTTTCGGACGACGCGACCGCAGAGGACATCGTTGTGAGCATTCTCGCCGGCGGTGCTGTGGGCATGGCGGCCGGGTTCCTGGACTTCAAGGTCCGTCCCGGCAGCTGGACCGAGGTACCCCCGCCGTAGCCGGCTGTTTGGCACCGGGCACCCGCTCGCCCTCTTCAGTGGTGCGGCGGCTCCGAGGGGTCAGCGACCCGAGAGAATCCCGAAGAGAATACGGTGCCCCTTTTCTTTCTTGCGTTTTCCAGCCCAGTCCACATTTTTCTTGTCCTTTCCAGTCATTCCAGTCCGCAGAATGGGAAGGAAAACCGGAAAGCAGCGACCTCACGCCTCGGAGATAAGGTGAAGGTTCAGGAAGCCGCGTACAGATTGCTGACAGATGAGGGCCGGCCTCTCTCTTCTCGCGAGCTCGCCCGACGCGCCTTGGAGCGCGGGATGGTGACCAGCGCTTCCAGCGATCCGGTGTTTTCGATCGCGTCAACCATCGAAAAAACCATCCGGCACGGACGGTACAACCGCCCGGAACTCGTATTCGTGCGGTCGGCTTCCGGGCGACGGGTGGCGCTTCCCGCCTGGAAACCACGGAGCGTGCCGGCGGGACCCGAGCGGCGGATGGTGAGTGTCCAGATTCCGGCGGATCTCGTTGAGAAGATCACGCTGGCGGCTCAGGCGCGGCTGGCGCCCACATTCGACGCCACCACAGCGCTGCTGTTGCGCCGGGGGCTGGCGGCCGCGGCACCGGAGATCAAGCAGGCGGTCATGCGGCAGCTGGATGCGCTCGAGCGGCACGCGAGCTAGAACGCCCCGGGTTCCGGTACCGGACACGGAAAAGGGACCGCCCACGGGCGGTCTCTTCACGTTTTGACCCCTTCATGAAACGAGCTCCGGCGCCCAGGCCGCCCGATACGTACTTCCGCGGAGCATACTCCCCTGAGCTTCGCCCAATCCTCTCTCGAGGGTCGATGGTCCTACCGGACTGACGGGAACGACAGGAGGCAGACTCAGACTCGACGCACCCGCGCTTCCCCGGTTCGCCTTTCCACCGCGCAGGTGATGTGCGTCACGGAACGCGGGTCGGCAATGTGCTCCATTTCCCAGTGACTCGCTCCGAGGTCCCGTGGAAACCTCGACAGGAGGCCGGCGCCGTGGAAGACGACCTTGGGCTCTGGAAGGAGATGACCCTCGAGGAGCGGATTCAGCAGAGATATCGCGTGGACGGGGAAATGGCCCACCGCATTGCCCAGAAGTACTTGAACCTGGCGCTGATCGGTTTGGAGCCGGGAACGACGATCCGCGAGGCCTACACGAGTGAGGAGCGGCAGAAGCTGCTGGACGAAGCGGCTGACACGGTGCGCCAAGGATTCCCGAAGCAGACCTGAGCTCATCTCCCGCCAGACGGATGGCCGGCCCTCACGACTCGAGACAAGGGACTAGGATAAGGCCGTAATCGTGGTGGCGCTCGCCGGCATCGTCCCCTTTGACCTGGCCGTGTTTCCACTCTCTCAGCGCATTCCACGCACTGTCCTTTCCGGACGGTCATACCGAGCCGAGTCTGCGCACGGGGCGCGCGGCCGTCAGCAGGCGCCGCTCCTTCCCGCGTCGAAGGATGCCCGGACTGCCAACGTAGGTAGCCCATTCGTCGGGCGTGTCTTGGATGCATGCTCGGGAGCTGAAGCGGTCCACCTCCCCTTCCCTTGCGGGCGGCCAGCCGGACCGCCACCATGGAGCGCGCGGGGTCACGCCGGAGCCCGCGCATCGCAACCCGATGAGGCGTTGCACCCGCAGCCGTCGCGCGGCGATTCGCACACGCCTCGCACTCGGCCGACGGTCGGGACCATCCTCGGGAGGCATCGTGGCGTTGATTACCTGTCCAGATTGCGGGCTTGATGTCTCGGACTCGGCGGTGGCCTGTCCGTCTTGTGGTCGCCCCATCCAGCGAGACGAGGGCAAGAAACCGCACCGGCGAGTGACGTGGGGCCTCCGGGACGTGATGCGAAGTATCGAGGAGGACCGCAAAGACAGCGCACTCGAACGCTTCGGGTGCCGCTATCCTCTGATCCTGCTGATGCTCCTGCCGATCGTGGTGATTCTGTACCTATTGCTGCGGTAGCGGGGCGTTGGGGAAGAAGGGCGCACGCCGGCTCCGGCCTCAACCGTACGATCATTCGCTCGTCGCTTCGGAGGTAGGAAGGTCACGGACATTCTGTGGCCCACCCGGCTCACTTGCAGCCGCTACGAGTTGCGGTCCTTCTGGCCACGCCACCGCCGCAACCTGTAAGGGACGTGGCGACGCGTAATCGCTCGAAGGGAACCAGGATGCCCGAGGAGAGAGTCGAACTCTCACGGGGTTGCCCCCACCGGATTTTGAGTCCGGCGCGTCTGCCATTCCGCCACTCGGGCTCGGGAGCCGCAATCTAATGGGGTACAGTCACTTTAGCACTTGGCCGTCACTGACTTTTCCCCCGCTTTCCTCCTCTGCTCACAAGCAGGCACGCAGGGTGTTGCCACGTCGCAACTCATGCTGGTCCTGGTACCAGAACTCCGCCGCGCCCTTCACGGCCGGAACGCGCATCGCGACCAAGAAGTAACACGGCTGCGAGACCTGCGCGTGACCCGAGGCAGTCGGCCGGCGGTGTGGACGCCCCGGCTGGCTTCGCTGAGCTCGCCAGCATGCTTGATGTCATCTGAGAAGGTCTTGTGCGCCGAGGCTACTGATAATCACTCGCGTTCGGGACGTGACTGAGTCGCGCCGTGGTCGCCGTCACTCCTTCGACTCCGTTTCCGACTTGAGATAGACATTGGGGTCGTGATACAGCAGCGCACCGTCCGGTCACCACTCCCAGTGCGGCCCAAGATCCATCTTGATCCAGTCGACGTAGAAGCCCGGAATCTCGGTGGTTTCTCCCTCACAGAACCGGCGAATGTCGGGCTCTGAACCGCCCCGGGATTGCCGAGGCACACTGCCCTACGCCACCGCTTTCACGGAAAGCCCAATCAGGCCTTGATCCCGTTTGCTCCCACCCTGCCGTAGGCCCGAAATCCCAAGCTCTTGGAGGGAACAACCCACCGCCGGCGGTTCGCGGCTTCGTCGGATCGGTTGGTCTTGCGAATCGACCGCCCCCAAAACTGTACGCAAGTGTAGGCGGGCGATAGCCCGCGGGGCCCAGGGTCTACGAGACTGCCCGTTGGCCGGGATGTCGTCCGTCTCCGCCAACGCATTCCTCCGTGGTCGGTATGATCAAGTTTCAGTGTTGCCGACGCGACCGACGACAGAGCGTTTCTGCTATGGATCGAGGGTCGTGGGCATTCTCAAGGGAGTATGGCCCTGCCGCACACGGGGCGAACCGGGCCGGCCCGCCCGTTATCCAACCAGTCCCTGCACCGCCGCAACGTTGCGCTGCTGCAACCCTTGCCGTCGCCCGCCCTGCGCTTCACCTTACCAAACGTAAGAAAGATGTACCCGCCGCTGACTTCTGCCGGCCGAGCCGCCA
>JBDHDH010000105.1:0-13537 GCA_039591615.1 Gemmatimonadota bacterium
GACGACGCTGTGCTCGCCAACGCGGACGAGGACAGCGCAAACTGGCTCACCTACGGGCGCACCTATAAGGAACAGCGCCACAGTCCGCTGACCCAGATCAACGAAGAGACGGTCGACCGTCTGGGATTGGTGTGGTCCCACGATCTTGGGACCATGCGAGGGCTGGAGGGTACCCCGCTGGTCGTGGACGGCACCCTCTACGCGACCGGGGCCTGGAGCATCCTCTACGCCTTCGATGCTGTGACGGGCGAGCCGCTGTGGACCCACGATCCGAAGGTACCGCGAGGACACGCCCGCTTCGCATGCTGCGACGTCGTCAACCGTGGACCGGCGTTTTATCGCGGCAAGGTCTACGTGGGCACATTGGACGGCCGGCTCATCGCCGTGAATGCGCGCACAGGCGAGCTGGTGTGGCAGACCGAGACGACGCCGGAAGGGAAGGCCTACTCGATCACGGGGGCGCCGCGCATCGCGAACGGCAGGGTCCTCATCGGCAACGGCGGCGCCGAGTTCGAACGGCAGGGTCCTCATCGGCAACGGCGGCGCCGAGTTCGGCGTCCGCGGCTACGTCTCCGCCTACGACGCCGAGACAGGAGAGCTCGCGTGGCGCACGTATACGGTGCCGGGCAACCCGGCCGACGGACACGAATCCGAGCACCTGGCCGCCGCCGCCGAGACCTGGTCTGGTGACTGGTGGCAGGCCGGCGCAGGAGGTACGGCGTGGGACGCGATCGTCTACGACCCCGAGCTCGACTACGTGTTCATCGGGGTCGGGAACGGCTCCCCTTGGTACTCGCGCCTTCGGAGCCCTGGCGGGGGCGACAACCTCTATCTCTCCTCCATCCTCGCCGTACGCGCTTCGGACGGCGAGTACGTGTGGCATTACCAGACGACCCCCGGCGACAACTGGGACTACACGGCCACCCAGCCACTCATGCTGGCTGAGCTCGAGATCGAGGGTCGGGAGCGGCGCGTCATCATGCAGGCGCCCAAGAACGGATTCTTCTATGTGATCGATCGCGAGACTGGCGAGTTCCTCTCGGGTACCCCCTTTGCCAACATCACTTGGGCGAGCGGGATGACCGATGAGGGTCGGCCCATCGAGAACCCTGCGGCGCGCGCCCTCGTGGGTGGAGTCCATGTGGCGCCGGGCCCCGAAGGATCCCACAACTGGCACCCGATGTCCTACAACCCCGCGACCGGGTTGGTCTACCTCCCGGTCTACGAGCACTCCCTACTCCACGCCGTGGATGACGAGTGGGCATACGACGCCCGGCGCATGAACCTCGGGCTGAACTTCGACTACGAGGGACCCGGGACCGGCACCGCGCTTACGGAAACGGGCCGTCTGGTTGCTTGGGATCCGGTGGCCGGCCGCGAGGTCTGGCGGGTGGAGCATCCGCAGCCCTTGAGCGGAGGGACGCTCTCCACCGCCGGGAACCTCGTCTTCCAGGGTCGCGCCGACGGCTCGCTGCGCGCCTACCGCGCCACGGACGGTGAGGTGCTGTGGGAGTTCCAACACGAGACCGGGATCGCGGCAGCACCCATCGCGTACTCGGTGGACGGGACGGCATATATCTCGGTGCTCTCCGGCTGGGGCGGTCCGGAGGTGCTGCTCAACACGCTGCTCGGCGCCGGCCGCGTCGGCCCGGGACGACTGCTCACGTTCGCGCTCGACGGGACCGCGGAGTTGCCCGAGCCCATGCCACCACCCGCGCCAATCGAAGCCCCCACCTTTGAACTCTCGGTTTCGGACGAGGAGATCGAAGCAGGAAGCCTACTCTATCAAGACAACTGTTTCGGCTGCCACGGCTTCGGCGCCGCCAGCATGGGCGGCGTTCCGGATCTGCGGCGCGCGAGCACGACGACGCACGAGACGTTCGAGGACATCGTCCTGGGCGGGCTGCGCGAGTCGCTCGGCATGCCGTCCTTCGCGGATCTCCTGAGCCCGGAGCAAGTGCGACAGATCCAGGGTTACGTGCTGGCGCGGGCGCGGGAGTCCGCAGGCGGGAGCTGACGGACGTCGACGGGCCGCAGGGTGGTAGGGCGACAGGTGCTTGTAATGCGTGCCTCACCCTAGGCACTGACATCTTACCGTCTGACTGTCAGGCTCTCTCTCCGGTGCGGCTCCGAAATCGGCAATGCTGGGACCACGAGTGGCCGTCTTCATCGCGAGGAAGATCACCCTCGGCGCCGCAGGCGAACGAGGAGATGAGGCCCAACGCGGCCGCGAGCCATCGAGAGCCCCGCGACCAACTCACCAGTCCCTCCCTTCGCCTGCCCGGCCCTCACGCAGCGCTGATGTGTGCCAGGGTGGGCTCACCCCCGAGCGATCGCACACCTCCTTGTCCTTTCGGCAACGAGGGATACTCGAAGAATCGACGCCGCGCGGATCTGCCTGTGGGCACGGCCGACCTCCCACTTCTCCGGAGTCAGGGTACCATCGGCAGATCCAACGCCGGGTTCCGATCGAAGAAGTCGAAGGGCCGCAAATCCACCCAACTCCAGGCCACTGGCATCGTCGGCCAATCTTCGGCACGCACCACGTGGTGCATGCCCATTGTGAACCATGCCACGATGTCGGTGTTCTCGATCACGCGGTTCCTTGCCGTGTAGGCCGGCAGGCCTTCGCCCGGCTCGCTGAGCGTCGGGTACATGCCCGCTGCGTACAGCTCGTCGGCGGCGTAGGGCGTAACCCACAGGTGATGGTCGATGAACCCGGCGCGTTGGCGCGGCCAGTCGTCTTCCGAAAGCAACGTCTCGACCACCTTGCCCGGCGTGATGTGATAGCTGCTGGCATAGCCGTGCGCGTTGTGCTCGGCCGGGTTGACGAATCGCCAGAGCGCGGGCCGCTTGAGGTTCACATTCAGCTGGGCGTCCCGCTCCCGGCGCGCAACCTCGCTTTTCATGGCCCAGATCGAGCGACGGGGATGGTCGTCGGGAAGCCGCACTGTCTCCAGCCGGTCTCTCTGGAAGCTGTTGACGGGCCCGTCGACGTCGAGGTCCAGCCGGAAGTTGAAGTAATGGTCATGGTTCACCGCCACGATGTGCCGGTCTACGAACCGGCCGTACGCGTCCGGGGTGGCGACCGACGCGCCACCGTCGCCCGCCTGCTCGATCATCCCCGCCGAGCGTTGGGCCACGATCTTGACCTCCGCGATGCCCGTGGCACCCACCCCGACGCGGATCGTGCCATCCTGCTGGAACACCCAGTCGAATAGGTAGTCGTAGTTGCCGAGGACCGCCGCAAAGCGGACCACCAGGTCGCGTTTCGGCCGGCCCTCGATCGTCGAGGCAAGATGGCGCCACGCCACATCGCCCGCGTAACGCTCGAAGATGCAAATCACGTCGGACACGTCCCGCGGACGGCCATTGCCACGCACGACGATGAGGTCCAGGTATTGCGCGTTGGTCGGGCAGTCTACGCCGCGTGCCAGCGGCTTCCCCAACCCATCGGCCACGTACTCGCCGGCGTCGAGGAAGTTGCGGGCGTACCAGTTAGCCGAGGGATCCATGTACGGAACGAAGATCTCCGACAGGTTGCCCTGGTACATGACCGGCCGCTCGCGACCGCCGTCCCCGTAGCGCACTGTCGAGACGATCACCCCCACCCGCTGGTCGGGCCGGACATGGAAGCTCCAGCGATCCCAGCGCACCTGGTGCCCGTCGAGCGTGAACGAGGGTCCTAGGGGTTGCTCCACCGCGATGGGAGTGGGGTTCGTCCGCAACGGCCCGACCGCGTTTCGATCGTAGTCCGCGTTCGTCTCGGGGATGGGCACCGCACCTTCGTCCACGACCCGCAGGATCTCCTTGGTGTCCATATCCACGACGGCCACGAGCGCCTCGATGCCGCGCGTCCATCCGTTCCGTGTGGGGCCCTCGAGCCCACATCCGTAGTGCGCGATCCTTCGCCCGTTCTCCTCCGGCGTCCCGAACCGTCCGGGAGGACCGCCGCCGCATTCGACGAACGTCAGATCGGCGATCCCGCGCCTCCGAAACGCCGCAATGACCTCGGGATGCTCCTTGACCTTGTCGGCCATGGCCTCGAACTCCTCAGGGAGCCAGTTGGGCTGGCCGGAGGCTTCCTTCCATGAGACAACCTGCCGTGCCCCGAGGTCGACGATGGTCTCATAGGCGTTCGCCTGTTGTTTTACCACGGCGGTGGCCATCCGCGGCAACGGGGCGCCGGGCGTCCACGCCCACACGTCGGTCTTGGGGGGCTCGTGCAGCGTGACCAGCGCGACGCGCGTACTGTCGTTGAACTTGCCGTCGGCTTGCAGCACCTGGAGGATCGTCCAGTGCTCCTCCCAGGTCAGCGGGTCGAGAGGATGTGACGACTGGGCGAAACCCGTCACAGGCAAGACGAGGCAGGCGGCCGCGAGTCGGAACGCGGCCGGAATACGGCCGAGCGAAATCATGAAGCCTCCGGGGCTGGGAAGTCTGGAGTGAGATATCCGTACAACCTAGCTTGCGGCGCCGTGCCCTGCCAAATCGTGGGTGGATGACGGGATCACGGGACGAACGGGGCGCCGGCAGAGTTCTCTCAATGACGCACGCGTGCCGGCCCGCTATTCCCGCACCCAGATCAGGAACGATCCTCCCGGAACTGGTATCTCCTGGTCGCCGCCCTTCAAGAGTGCGAAGTCGCCCTCGACACCCGCGACATGATCCACCCGCTTGCGATCGCCGACCTGTCGCCAGACGCCGGCGGGCAGGGAGAATCGGAATGACCCATGCTCGGTGCCGCTGTTGGCCAGCACCAGCACGCGCTGGCCGACGACATAGCCCAGCAGGTTGCCATTCTCCGGCCCGATCCAGCGGTAATGTCCCTCCGGCACTTCGGCTACTCGGAACACCTCGCCGTACTCCGACATGCGGAGCGCGATGAGGCCACTCCAGTAATTTCGCATCGCCATCTGACTCGAGCCGGAAGCGAGGTCGTCCCAGACGAACTGGTTTGGTGTGCGCAGATTGTACGTGTCGTCGCGCCCCTTGAAGGAGATCGGTCCGCCCGCGGCCTCGCGCACGAACTCGTCGTGCGGCGCGAGACCTTTCGACCGCAGCATCTCGGTGCCGGCGTGGATCACCACCGGCCCCGCCGAGGTGAGCAGGAGGCCGGCGGCAAGGCGCATCGCGCTCAGGTCCACGCCCTCCAGCCCGTTGTGGTCGTTCAACGCATATCGATCCGCGAGCGCCCAGTTGTCGTGGATGTCAAGGTAGGAGATGCCGCTCGTGGTTGACGGCTCTTCCGCGTAGGCATTGGCGAGCGCCGCCATCGCAGCGTCGCGCGCACCCGCGTTACCGCCGGCCCAGCCGGGATCGTTTACGTCGAAGGGGCTACCCTTGAAGGCGTTGCGGGCGTCGTCCTGGAAAAACGTGATCGGCGCATCGGCCTTGTACCACGCCCAGTCCGGGTTCGACGCGACGTCCGGGTCGCTCGGCGCTATCCATGGCTCGCCGTAGATGATGATGTCCTCGGGCAGTTCCCGCTTCGCCCGCAGCAGGGTCTGTTGGTCCACCTGGCCCGCCAAGTCTATCCGAAAGCCATCCACGCCCAGCTCTTCAACCCAGTGTCGCATCTGGTCGACGACCCAGCGCTGCACCATCGGACGATCCTCCGATTTCACCTCGTTGCCAAACGGGCCTATGTGTTCGAGGTCGTCGTTGGTGCGGTAGTAGTACGGCAGGTCCAGCACGTTGAAGGTGAACAGCAGATGCCTGCCGTCCATGTTCTCGCCGGTGTGGTTCGGCACGATGTCGATGATGACCGACATGCCCTGGGCGTGAAAGGCGCGCACGAGCTCCTTGAACTGCTGGCGCTCGGCGCCCGGCGTGGTGTCGCGCGAGCGGAAACGGCTTTCGACGGCAAAGGCGTGGGTCGTTCGGTAGCCCCACTGATAGTTTTCCCGGTCGATGCCCATCGCGCGCGCGAAGGGATCATCCGCGAACGCCGCCCGCCAGTATGCATCCGGGTAATGCAGGTATTCCTGCACGGGCATCAGATGAACCACATTGATGCCCAGATCCACCAAATAGTCGAACCCGACGGGCTCGCCGTGGGCGTTGACCAGACCCGGCCGGGCCATAGCCGTAAGGGTCCCGGTTTCCGTGTCCGCGACCGGAAGCAGATCGGTGAAGTCCTGGACGTGTACCTCGTATGCAACGACGTCTTCCATCGCCGGCCGGCCACCCGAGACCGGCGGTGGCGGCGCGGTATCCCTCCAAACGCGGGACTTGCCGTACGAATCGGCGCTTACCAGCGCATACGGATCCGAGACGTGCACAGGGTGGGTCTCATAGAAGGAATTGCCGGGATCATTGGGACCGTGCACGGTGAAATCGTACCAGATGCCGTGGTGATCGCCGGCCTCGGTGGCCTCCCACACGCCATTGGCATCCCGCACCATGTCCACGACGCGTGCTGCCTCGTCCGGGCCGTTATCCGCCTCATCGTACAGGTACAACCGAACGGCATGGGCGCGCGGCGAGAATATCCGGAACGCGGTGGTACCTCGATCCGGAGCCACCACGGCGCCCAGTGGCTTGGACGAATACAGATTGCGAAAGATGGGGTCGCGGCGTACGAGGGTGCGCAAACCCAGGTCCGGAATTTCGAGATAGTGCACACGCATGGGGTCCAGGCTTGCACCCGGAATCAGCAGAGACTCGGTCGCGGTGTTCGGGAGCACGTCGCCGATGGGGAGCACCCCACCCCGACCGTCTGTCAGGCGATAGGCGGCCGCGTCTGAGGGCCTTTCAGCCCCAGAAAGCGTGAAGCGAATGGCCGTGGGACTGTGTATTTCGGCCCGGAACCGGATTTCCGGTATCGCGTCCTGAGCCACCGTGTCGCCGGTTGCCAGAAGCCCAAACGCCAGCGCGGCAGCGCTACGCGTCAGCCGCATCCGACGGACTTGTTCGACAAGAGCGGTGCTGCTCGGGGCCGGCTGCATGTACCTTCGAGCGATAGAGAGTGGACAGGCGACCACTTGGCTGCCCACCACCCCACGGACCTTCTTTGTTTGGTCTCACGACGGAGCTGGCATGCAGGAGGGTTCGCCCCGCGGCCCCTTTCGTCACCCCCGCTCCCGGATGGCATCCCTCAGGAACTCGTTCACCTTGCTCCCTGCGCGATAATGCCGCATGAGGAACTCGGCGAGATCCCCTCTCAGCAGTAACCGGGAATCGTCGTGCTCGGCAAAGTAGAAGAACCCCTTGTTCGCGATGAAGGGAAACCGCTCCGCGGCGGCGGCGAACTCCTTGGGAAGTCGCTTGTTCCGCTCTCCGTGAAGTTCGCCGAACATCTGCCGGAACTGCTTGCCCCGCAGCGCCCGGGCGAGCCTTGGTCCGTCACGAACGATCGCCTGCCGAATCTTGTAGAGGTTGTCCTTGTCCGGCTGATACATTCCTCCGCCCACGCCGATCCCCTTTGCGCTGAACTGAAGGTATAAACCTGGATGCTGACTGTCCTTGCGACCACCGGGGGTGATCACCGCCGCCGCGTGCGTCTTGTAGGGCGTTTTGTCCTTCGAAAATCGAATGTCCCGTGCAATGCGGAAGATTGCCTCCTTCGGCTCGATGGCGATCGCGGAATCGACGGCGGCAATGCGATGGATCATCTCGGCGACGAATTCCTCGAACGGTTTCTTGACGAATGCTTCGTACTCCTTCTTGTGGGCGTGGAACCACTCCCGGTTGTTGTTTCGTGATAGCCGCTTGAAGAAATCGATGAACTCGGAGGTGAAGTGAGCCATCAAGCCTCCGCGGAAGACCCGGAACTCCTCATCCGCCGGTCCGCCCGGCTCGCTTCGCGAGGAACGCTCCGGCCTCGTTGGCCTCAGCCATGTCGGCGTCGGCGCCCGTGAGCAAATCCGCGAGCACGCGGTACGCGTTCGTGGCAATGTCCAACCGGTCCGCAGCGACGGCGGCCCGAGCGTAGCCCGCCAGGCTCAAAATGCGGTTCGGGGTCCGAGCGAGCGCCAGTTGGAACGCCGTCATGGCGTCATCGGCCCGGCCTTGCTCGAGGAGGATTTCGCCTTCCAGCTCGCGAGCGGGCTTGAACGCGATCGGCGGGCCAAAGTCTACGGGCAGTGACGCTTCGTAATCGGCGGCGGCTTTGGCGGCGAGCAGGGCACCTTCGCCATCTCCGGCATCGGCCAACAGCAGCGCGTTGAGCGTGCCCTCCCAAACGGGTAGGTAAGGGCTCTCCCATGCGGTTTCGACACTACCGCCCTTTTCTTTCAGGAATGCGTAATGCTGCTCCGCCGTAGACCGATCGCCCCGGTGCACCGCCGCGACGCCGCTTCCCCACGCCTGCATCAGCTGAATGAACAGCGCAGAGCCACTCACGTCGATCTCCGACGTTGCCGGTGTCCCGTTCCATTCCCGCGTGTCCGCCAGATTCAGGCTGCGCATGTAGGCGTAGGAGCGAGCGGCGCTCCGCCGCCTCCGCTCGGGAAGCCGCTCGTCGTGCGCCTGCGCGAAACAACCCAGGAGTAACGCGTCGGCATCGTCATAGCGCCCCTGCTGCTGGTAGCCGTACATGAGCCACTCGTTGTAGTGACCGCAGAAGGTGGGCGGCAAATCTCGAGCAGCCAAGTTCCGGTCCGTTACCGCGTCGGCACGGATGTTGGCCTCGACCACGTCGTTCCACATGCCTCGGGCGAGGAAGATGTGCGTGGTCATGTGTTGTGCGTGCGCCGCGTCGGGAGCGATGGGCCCGTACGCCCGCGCTGCCTCCATGGCCAGGATGGCGTGGGTCGGGTCGTCGAAGGAATGGATCGTGTAGTGGGCGGCCCCCGGGTGATCGGGGTTCTTCTCGAACGCGCCCAAGGCGATGGCCCCGGCCTGCATGTATGTCGGCACGTGCCGGTCGCCCTGGCTCAGTCCCAAAAGGGATAATGCGTAGAACGCCTGGGCCTCGATATCGTCGGGATAGGAAGACGCCAATTTCCCCATCTCGATGGAGTAGAGGGTGTCCAATGCGGCCTTCTCCCCACGGCCGTACAGCACGTCGACCGCCGACAGATATGCCCGTTCCCGATCGGTGGGCGCCTTTGCCGCACGCTCCACCGAGGTGGGAGCATACCGGGCCAGCGCCTCCACCGCCGCGTCCGCGTCCTTCTCGTTCCACACAGGGTGCGTGAACGTCATGGCCTCACCCCAATACGCCATGGCAAAATCCGGATCGATCTTCTGGGCCTTCCTGAACGCCTCCGCCGCGTAGCCGTACTCGAAGCTGTGGAGCAGGAGCACGCCACGAATGAAGTCATGCTGGGCCTCAGGCGCCCCGGAGTTGGGGAACGCCAGGCTGCCCAAGCCCTCGATATGGGTGGGCTCCTGTGAGGCAGCGGGTATCACGGCTGTCACGAGGAGCACCAGCAACGATGCGACGGCGGAGTAGGGGCGGACGTTCATAGTCGAGTTCCTTTCACAAGACACACGCTTCGTCATAGGCTGCTGCGACCCCGTGGCACAGTGCGTCGGTGACACAGCTATTCACTCTGTGCCGGCCAAAGAGATCGGACAAGGCCGTTTCCGCGTTTGCGGTCAGGTCAAGTATGGGTTTTTGGACGGGGGCGCGGGAAGGGGCGGCCGGTATGGCGACGGTCGAGGGGATAGACTATCACGCCCCGTTTCCAACAACGCCGGCCCGGGGATCCCGATGCCTCAGCTCGTGGACCGCAAGACGAAGGTCGCAACGTACTCCTCCGGCGGAATCGGCGCGGTCGTCCGCGGATAAGGGGCGAGTTCCTCCAAATGCAACACGACCGGACCGAGGTCCAACGCCTTGGGATCCAGGGTGGTGTGTAGGCCACTGAGCCGCTGGGGACCGCCCTCTGGATCGAGCTCCAAGAGCACCACGGCGTCCCCTTCCCAGACACAGAGAATCAACGCCTCGCTGGGACACCGGGAATCGCCGCTCACCTCGCGGAAGCGTACGTACGACGACGCATCCTCGACGAACGCCCGCTCGCCTACCCTGAGATCGAACGGCTGGTCGATGATCGGAATGGTGGCCAGATCTGGGTCCCCGTCAGGACTGGAGACCGGAGCGCAGGCTGTGGCCAATGCCAGCGGTAAAAGCCATCGATTACGCATGGTCAGCCCCTGGTTCAACCGGGTATCTACCGTAGTATACCCCCGGACATGGTCGCGGGTCACAGGACCGCGAAGGATGCTAGGCAGGAGGCGCGCAGCCGGACCGCTGCAGCCGGGGTCAGCTTCGCCGATATGGAACTCGAGGCACTTCCCGAGGTTGATCGACTGGTCGATGCAGCTACCGCGGCAGCGACACAGCCACCGGTGCAGCGGCCGTGAAGGAGCGATGCATGCTCACGGTTGGACTTCCCGCGAGCAGTTGGTGCTACTCGGCAGATGGCTCACGGGAACAGCACGACGAGAACCTGAAGCCATCGTCGTGACAGTTTGAAAGCTCTTCTTTCACAAGCCGACTTTCTCGCCGACCGTTGGGATGTTCGTATCTTAGGCCTTCATGGGGAATCATTTCGAGCGCCTGAAAGCCGCCCTGGCCCACCGCTACGCGATCGAGCGGGAAGTCGGCATCGCCATACCCGGTCTTCTCGTTCGAACAGCATGAAGCGCGAATCGACTACCCGGTCTGGTCACCCGACGGCAGGTGGATTCTGTTCGACCGGTGGGAGCCAGAGCGTGGGGATGTCTGGCTCGCGGATGTACGATGAACAGGCAACCTAATCCCTCGTCTCGAACTCCGTCTTCCGCACCCGCCCACTCGGGCGCCGCTCGAAGGTCAACCGGTTGCCCCCGAGCAGGACACGAGGGCGTCAACCCCAGAACGCACCTTGTCCTGATTCTCCTCTCTTTGGCGTGCTCGGGGGAGCAGCGCGCGAACGCCACCCAGTCCAGCGACGTGCTCCTCATCACGAACGTCACGATCGTCGATGGGTCCGAAGCGCCGCCGCTTGAGAACGCCGCGATTCTTATTCGCGGAAACCGCATCACCTCGGTGGGACCCACGGGCCGAATCTCCGTTCCGGAGAATGCCAGGGTCTACAATGGCAGCGGGGAGTACGTGATTCCCGGTCTATGGGACATGCACACTCACGTCCTGTGGCAACCGTTTGTGCAGGACGGCTTCCTTCGGCTTTTCCTTGTCAATGGCGTAACGGGAATCCGCGACATGGGCGGAACGCTGGACGTGCTCGGAGCGGTCCGTCCAGGAGGTCAATACTACTCGCCGCTCAATCCGAGGATCATTGCCGCAGGACCGTGGCTGAACCAGTCCGAGATCGATCCGCGAGCCGGTATCACGGTCCAAACGCCGGAAGCGGCCCGCGAGGTCGTAGCATCTCTCGCAGAAGCAGGTGTGGACTTTGTCAAAGTCTACACCTTTCTGCCGCGTGATGTGTTTCTTGCGATCATCGAAGAGGCCGAGGCACATGGACTCCCGGTGGCAGGGCATGTGCCTCTGGAGGTCAGCTCGAGGGAGGCTTCAGACCTAGGGATGCGAAGCATCGAGCACATGCGGGTCGAGACCGGCGGGTTCTGTGAGGAGGTAGGAGCGACGAAGTGTGAGGAGCTGTTGTCGGCGTTGCGTGCCAACAGCACATGGCAAACGCCGACTTTGATAGTCCGCCGGAATCGGGCCTTTCTCGATGGATCCGTGGTCACAGAGGACTCCAGTCTGCACTATGCACCGGACTATCTGCGCAGTGAGTGGGCAGGAACTCGGCGAGAGCGGCTCGACACTGAGTCGTTCGACGAGCTCAGACGACGATATGCCGTTGAGCGCCAACTCGCTCGAACCGTACACCAAGCGCGCGTTCCAATCCTCGCGGGCTCCGATGCAGGAGAACTCTACAGCGTTGCCGGATTCTCGATACACGAGGAGCTTGCCCTTCTGGTGGATGCGGGATTATCCCCCAGGGAAGCACTCCGCGCCACGACAAGGACGCCGGCGGAATACCTCGCGGCCACCGACTCCCTGGGGACAATTACCGAAGGGAAGCTCGCGGATCTGGTATTACTGGGTGGCAATCCACTGGAGGACATCCGTCATACCGCACGAGTTCGGGCGGTTGTTCGTGATGGCCGACTCTATGATCGAGCAGATCTGGACAGGATACTCAATCAGATTGCAGAGACGGCCATGCGCTCGAGATGAGGCCCGCGTCGGGCTACGCCAAGGCGATGCCGGTGGCTGCCCGGAAGGACGGACAGTGCCGGCGGTACTGCTAAGCGACGGCCCGATGATGGCACTTAAGTACACCAACCCGTTCACATAGTGAAGGTGTAGTGCGAGCCTAGATCAGGGGGGGCCCGTGGCGCGAGAGGTGGGTAGGGAGAGCGATGGAGGAAAACGCGGTGTGTAAACGATCGATCGTTCTGTTCACGGTTCTCGCCATGATACTCAACGGCTGCGGACGGACGGACGGTGACTCGACGCCGTCGGTGCAACATGCGGCGAGCCAAGATACTGCCGCAGGTCTCGAAGCGCGCATTCGACGCGTCGAGAGTGCCCTTGTGCTGTTGAGTGAAGAAGGCGAGATCCTGGCGGGTCAGACCGGAACGATGGCGGGCCGCATGGAGCACTACGGCGTGCCTGGCGTGAGCATCGCCGTTATCGACGATTTCCAGGTCGCATGGGCGCGTGGCTACGGTGCTCTGGAGGCCGGAGGTGACCAAGCGGTCACTCAAGCCACCCTGTTCCATGCGGGCTCAGTCGCGAAACCCCTCGCCGCTGCCGCTGCTCTGGCAATGGTCGAACGAGGACAGCTCGATCTCGACGAGGATTTGAACCACCGCTTGCGTTCCTGGCACATCCCTGACAACGAATACACCTCCACGCAGAAGGTCACGCTGCGCCGGCTGCTGAGCCACAGTGCGGGCCTGAGCGATGGCTGGACTGACAGCGGGATCGAATGCTGCTACTCCGAAGCTGGAGCGGCACCGACGGTCACGATCCAGCAGATGCTGGATGCCGAACCGCCGACCGGTCTGACTACTCCCACCCGCGTCACGACGGTTCCGGGCAGCGAATACCGGTACGCCAATCTCGGTTACGGGATCCTGGAACTGCTGCTCATCGATGTCACGGACGAACCGTTTGCGACAATAATGCAGGAGACGGTTCTCGACCCATTGGGAATGACCTCGAGTACCTTCGAGCAGCCAATACCTGAAGATCTCCGTGCCAGGGCCGCATCCGAGCACTACGACAGGGAGCGGCCGTTCCCGGGGAAGCGACATCACTTTCCTACGCTGGCAGCGGGTGGCCTGTGGACCACCCCGTCGGATTTGGCCCGCTTTGCAATCGAGATCGTGGCGTCGCGCGCAGGGCGGCCGAGCAGTGTGCTATCGCAGAACATGGCCAGCGAGATGGTGAGCCCTCAGGTGACGATACCGAACCATCCGATCACAAACGCGGAGGGCCTGGGCCTCGGTTTGACAGGCGAGGGCCAGGGTTTTGCCTTTCTGCACACGGGCGGGACCTGGGGGTCGACATGCCTCCTGTGGGCACACCCAGAGACCGGCCAGGGCGTAGTGGTCATGACGAATG
>JBDHDH010000106.1:0-12852 GCA_039591615.1 Gemmatimonadota bacterium
TAGGCAAGAAGCTGGAGCGGGATCGAGGTAATGATGGGTGAGAGGAGTGGCGGTGTGCGGGGAACGCGTAGCTGCTGATCGACGAGCCCACATAGATCTCCGTTCCCCTGCGTGGTCACGGCGATGATGCGTCCCTGGCGCGCTTTCACCTCCTGCATGTTTGCCAGCACCTTCTGGTACACGTGGTCGTCCGGTGCCACGAACACCACGGGCATGTTCTCGTCGATGAGGGCGATGGGACCGTGCTTCATCTCCGCCGCGGGATAACCCTCGGCGTGTATGTAGGAGATTTCCTTGAGCTTGAGAGCCCCCTCGAGGGCTACGGGGAAGTTGATGCCCCGGCCCAAGTACAAGAAGTTGGACGCTCCGGCGTACTCGCGGGCGAGACTCTCCAGCACCGGCTCCAGCTCCAGGGTCTGATCCACCCAATCGGGCAGCTGAGCCAGGTTGTACACGAGCTCCCGCCCCTGCGCTAGCGAGAATCCTCGCTGGCGCCCCAGATAGAGACCCAGCAGCACCAGCGCCACGATCTGCGAGGTGAAGGCCTTCGTGGAGGCCACGCCGATCTCGGGCCCGCAGTGAAGATAGATCCCGCCGTCGGCTTCTCGGGCGATGCTGCTACCGACGACGTTCACCAACCCGACGACTTTGGATCCTGCGGCCCGGGCAGCACGCATCGCCTCGAGGGTGTCCGCCGTCTCGCCGGACTGGGAGACCACGACTGTCAGCGTGCCGGGAACAGCAATCCGTGGCCGATAGCGATACTCCGAAGCGTACTCCACCTCTACCGGGATGCCTGCCAGCTCCTCGATGGCATACCGCCCCACCAGTCCCGCATGCCACGACGTCCCACAGGCGAGGATCTCGATACGCCGGATCTTGGCGCAGTCCTGCGGTGAGAGATTCAGCCCGTGGAGGCGGGACGTGCCTTCCTCGAACAAGAGTCGGCCCCGGAGCGTGTTCCGCACACTCTGCGGCTGCTCGCAGATCTCCTTCAACATGAAGTGGGGGTATCCCGCCAGCTCGATGGCGCCCAGATCCCACTCGATGTCCGAGACTCCTCGGTCCAGCTCATGGGCGTCCAGGTCGATGATGCGATACCCGTCGAGTCCGAGCACGGCGATGTCGCCGTCATCCAGGTAGACCACCGAGCGGGTGTAGCTGAGCAGTGCCGCGGCGTCCGACGCGACGAACAGCTCGCCTTCACCGACCCCGAGGAGCACCGGAGATCCCTTGCGGGCCACGACCAGCTTTCCCGGTTCCTCCGAGGAGATGACGACGATCCCCCATGCGCCCTCCATCTGCCGGATGGCGGCAATCACCTTCGCTTCGAGCGTCTCCCCCGGCGCCTCCTCGATGAGGTGGGCGATGGTCTCGGTATCGGTCTCGGTGCTGATCTGGTGACCGGCCCGCTGGAGCTGCACGCGCAGCGCATCCGCGTTCTCGATGATGCCGTTGTGCACCAGCGCGATCTTGCCGGTACAGTCGGTGTGTGGGTGGGCGTTTCGTTTGTTGGGCGCCCCGTGGGTGGCCCAACGCGTATGTCCGATGCCGCTCGTACCTGTGAGGGGATGCCCACTCAGGAGATCGGTGAGACCACCGACGCGCCCCTTGAGCTTGCGGACCACCAGGCCCTGGCCGTTGAGCACCGCGACCCCAGCGGAGTCATACCCTCTGTATTCCAATCGGCGGAGCCCGTCCAACAGAATCGGGGCAACCTCCCGCGTTCCGACGTATCCCACAATACCGCACATCTGCTCACCCTTTTTTGCACGCCGACATCAGCAGTGGCAGAGCGTTGGCCCCGACTCCGAAGCGCGACGAGCCGCCCGGCGGGTGCATCGTTTGCATCGGACGGGTTCGACGTCTCTGGCGTTGCCGGCCGGCACCTTCGAGCACACTTCCGCGGTCGCCGGTCTTCGGTGTGAGGCGTAGCTCTCAGCCGTCCCACATGTGGTCAAGTTCGAGGCCCGCGTGGGCACCGCCTGGGGTAAGCTCTCCAACCCCTTGCGGGTCAACGGATTGCCTTCCCGTGACCATATCCGAGAACTGCTGTTGCCGTGAAGCGCACGTTGCGCCTCTGCGGCAGGACTCCGCGACGATGTGGGATGATCGCAGCGCAGCCAGTGATGTAGGACACAGCGGGATAACGGGATACGGGCGAGAATATTTCGGGTATGAAGCGTGCAGACGTTGCGGTCAACCCCTCGGTGCATTACCCTAGTCCCGCTTACGGGAACAGGTTAGCGACGATCATGGCCAACCGTCTTGCTGACGTACGCCCACCATTGGTGCTCATAATTGACGACCACGAGTGGTCCACCCGATCGCTCGAGAGTATTCTGGCGCCAAGCGGTTACGCCGTCATGCGCGCCTATACTGCCGCCAGGGGACTGGAGCGCGCTCGGACCGAACTGCCGGACCTCGTGGTGATCGACGCCAGCCTTCCCGACGAGGACGGTCTGGCCGTGTGCCGCGCGATGCGCGACGATACGTACCTCATTCGAACGCCAATCATCGTCACCGCCGTCGAGCATCCCACCCGGCAGCAACGCCTCGAGGCGCTGCGGTCGGGCGCCTGGGACTTCCTGGCCCATCCCTTCGATCCCGAGGAGATGCTGCTCCGCCTGGGCGCCTACGTCCGGGCAAAGGTCGACACGGATCGGCTGCGGGAAGACTGCCTCATCGACGAGATGACGGGCCTGTACAACCAGCGGGGGCTGGAACGCCGCGCCCGGGAGTTGGGCTCCCAGGCCTTCCGCGCCCACGAGGCCCTGGCCTGTGTCGTGTTCGCCCCGGACCTTCCGGAGTCCGAACAACAGGAGGTCGTCCGCGGAACCGTCGAGCAGCTCGGACGGGCATTCCAAAACTTCGGCCGGGTCTCCGACGCCATCGGTCGCTGGAGCAAGACCGAGTTCGCGGTCTTGGCGCCCATGACCGATGCCGGCGGCGCCGTGAAGCTGGCCCAGCGCCTGGGCGGCGCCATCCGATCGACACCGGGCGCCGACGGGCGGGAGGCCGTGTCGATCAAGCTCCGGGCAGGGTACGACGCCGTACCCAACGTGCGGGAAGCCCCGCTGGGTGCCCTTGACCTGCTGGGGCACGCCTCCTCGGCGCTCCGACGGTCCAGGGGGAACGGCAACGACGAGTGGATCGCGGCGTTCGAGAATCAAGCGGTGGGATAGTCAGCGGGAGTAGCGGGAACATTCTCCCTACTCACTAGCCCACTGGCCACTAGTCACGAGTCACCCCCCCTGCCTCCCCCGCGCTGCACCCCCCTGCTTCAATCGTTGCATTGAGGCAACAATTCCCTATTTTGCGAGACTCGGTGTGGCGCTCGTGCGCCAACCATTCCGTCACAATCCGCTAAGTCATTTGTTTTCAACGTGATAGTTAAGAGCACCTTCGCGAACCTCGCCGGCCCGATGTCTGCATTGACAGGAGGCGGACTGGAGGGCGCGGGTACGGCTCGTCGCCCAACGTGAGGCAGGTAACAATGCGACGGAGGCGGTTGGATGGCGGCGTCCCCAGAAACGACAGATAACGCATCCCGCGACACCATTCCTCAGTTCTCCGAACTGGACCGCGAGGCCAAGCTGAGCCTCCGGGTGCTCATCATCGACGATGAGCGCACCCTTCGAGAGAGCTGCCGTACGTTCCTGGGAACCGAGGGATACAGCGTCGAGGTCTGCGGCAAGGGTAAGGAAGCGCTGGAGACGGTCGAGCGGCGAGAGTTCGACATCGTGCTCATTGATCTGTACATGTCGGATGTGCCCGGGATGAAGCTCCTCGAAGGAACCCTCAAGAAGAACCCCGAGACCATCGTCATCATCATGACAGGGAACCCCAGCGTGGCGACGAGCGTGAAGGCGTTGCGCGCGGGCGCCTGGGACTACCTGCCCAAGCCATTCTCCGCGACCCAGCTCGAGATCCTCGTCGGCCGGGCGGCGCACGCCGTGCTCGTGGCCCGCGAGAGCAAGCAGCTCCACGAGGCAACGGCGCGGCAGCACGGCCATAGCGAGAAGGTCACGGTGCTCGGCGCCGCCCCGTCATTCCGGCGGTCGATCGACCTTGCTCGTAAGGTCGCCCGGACCGATGCCTCGGTATTCATCCACGGCGAGAGCGGGACCGGCAAGGAGCTCATCGCCCAGTTCATCCACCACCACAGTCGTCGCAGCAGCCGGCCCCTGGTGGCCATAAACTGCGCCGCTTTGCCGGAAACCCTGCTCGAGTCCGAGATGTTCGGCCACCGTAAGGGCGCCTTCACCGGGGCGGTGCGGGACAAGCCCGGATTGCTGGAGACCGCCAACGGTGGGACCATGTTCCTGGACGAGGTGACGGAGATGTCCAAGCCGATCCAGGCGAAGCTCCTGCGGGTGATCCAGGACGGCGTGGTCAGGCGGGTGGGCAGTGAGAGCATCGATGCGGTGGTCAACGTCAGGTTCATCGCCGCCACGAACCGGGATCCACAGGAGGCCACCGAGCAGGGCCTCCTCCGCGAGGACCTGTATTACCGCCTCCGCGTGGTTCCCATTCACGTGCCGCCTCTGCGGAAGCGCATCCAAGACATTCCACTCCTGGCCGACCATTTCCTGCGGTATTACTGGAGTCGCCATCGCGATGCCGGGCTCGCCATGCCGGCGCTGGCGGACTCCGCGCTCCGCGCCCTGGGAAGCTATCCCTGGCGGGGGAACGTCCGCGAGCTGCAGAACGTCATCGAGCACGCGGTGGTCCTGGCTGACCCCGGCGCCGAGATTACCGCTGACCACCTGCCATTCATCGGAGACGACGGCCCGCCGAGCGAGCCCAGCAGTTTCGTCATCCCCACCGACATGCAGGACGAGTCGTACCACAACGCCCGCGAGCGCGTGCTGGCGGAGTTCGAGCTCCGCTACCTCACCAGCTTGGTCAACCGCGCGAACGGGAACATGTCCAAGGCGGCGCGCATCGCCGGGGTGGATCGCACCACGCTCTACCGCCTCATGGAGAAGCACGGGCTCCAGCGCGAGACCATCATGGTCGAGAGCGACTGATCGCGGCGATTGATCGTGGTGTGTGACAGGTGTCACAAGGAGCGCCATCTCGCCTCCGTACCTTGAGCGTGACCCGTACGGGATGGCAGGCATGGTGCCTTGCCCGCCAACGAGAAAGGTTGTTCTTTCAAACGCCCCGGCTCGCTTGACAACCACCCAACCGAGCCGCTCCGGTCATGAGGGGATGAAATCAGCCACCGAGCGTCGTCCGTCCGCTACGAAGCCGCCCGCGCCGCCTGACGAGGCACCTCCCGTCAGTCCGCGCCTCGGGGAGGCAGCGGTTCGCGTCGCCGACGCGTGGACCGTCAAGGCGGGAGAGGCCGCGAACCGGGAAGAGGTCGTCGAGCTTCTCAACCTGATCGTCCGCACGGTGACGCAGGGGCAGCTCGCGACCGGTCTCGATCCTCGCCTGTCGTCGGTGGTGGGCCGCCGGCTCGTTGAGTTGTTTCGGGCGGAGGTGATCGAAGACTGGCGCAGCACCGACCGCACCGTACCACCCGCCGAGATCCTGGAGACGCTCCACCGAATCGAAGTCCTTCAGCAAGCCATCGAGCCGAGCTGGGATCAGTACTTCTCGAACCGCCTCGCCGGTCCGGGCGGGCTCGAGCTCGTCGTCGAGGTAGCCCACGATCTTCGCTCTCCACTCACCTCGATTCTGTTTCTGGCGGAGATGCTCCAGCGCGGCCGCAGCGGAGATGTCAACGAGCTGCAGCACCGCCAGCTCGGGCTCGTTTACTCGGCGGCCCTCGGTCTCAGCACCATGGCCAGCAACGTCATCGAGATGGCCCGGGGTGGGAACCGCCTCGCGGAAGAGGAGCCGAGTCCCTTCTCGGTGCGCGAAATCCTCGAGTCGGTCCACGATATCGTCCGCCCCATCGCCGAAGAGAAGGGCCTCTCGGTCCAAATCGCTCACCCTATCGTGGACCACCGCCTGGGCCACCCGCAGGCGCTGAGCCGCGTGCTCCTCAACCTCACCACCAACGCCCTCAAGTTCACCGAGGAAGGGTTCGTCCGCATCGACGCCAAGAAACGCGGGCGCTCGGAGGTGGAGTTCTCCGTGCGGGACTCCGGGAACGGCATCAATCCCAAGGCGCTCGAGACGCTCTACATGCCCTTCCGTCGTTCGGCCTCGGGCGACGGCTACGCGTTCTCCGGCACCGGATTGGGGCTCGCCCTGAGCCGCAAGCTCGTGGAGGCCATGGGATCAGAGCTGCGAGTGGAGACGAAACCCGGCTGGGGCACACGGTTCTACTTCGAGATGCAGCTGCCCCCTACACGGCATCAGTAGGCCTCCCCACCCCTCCGCGTCCTGCGGGAGGAGCCGGAGAAGCGGGATGGGCGCGCGGGTCGAACACCTTCCTCCGCGCACGCATGGCGACCTATCATGACCGATTAGCTCTTGGCCTCCCACCTCTCCTGCTTCTCTCTTCTCCCGCTGCCCCCCTACTCCCGCTACTCCCGCTACTCCCCAGTCGTTATGTTGCAGCCCACATTCCATGCCGCGCGGAGGCGTCATGAGCCAGCAAGCGGAGTGTCCCGAGTGCGCTGCCGCCATCACCCTCCAGGACGACGTCGTGCAGGGTGAAATCGTTCAGTGCGCCGACTGCGGGGTCGAGCTCGAAGTTTTCACCGAGTCCGGCCTCGAACTACAATTGGCGCCCGAGGTAGAGGAGGACTGGGGCGAGTAGCGTTCCCGCTCCGGACTCACGCTCGTGCCCACACCCCACATCGGTATGCTCCTCTCGCGGATTCGCGTAGAGGAAAAACTGCTGCTCGCGGCGTTTCAGGAGCGCGGAATCGACGTCGAGATCCTCGACGACCGGCAGGTGATCTTCGATCTCGAGCGCGACCACCCGCGCTGGAAGGCGTTCGATCTCATCCTCGAGCGCTGCATCAACCACTCGCGCGCGCTCTATGCCCTTCGGATTCTCGAGGACCTCGGCGTCCGAACGGTGAACACGTACCCCGTGGCCCTCGTGTGCGGTAACAAGCTCGAGACGACCTCCGCGCTCGTGCGCCACGGCGTCGCGATACCCCGCTGCAAGATCGCGTTCACGCCGGGCTCGGCACTTCGGGCCATCGAGGAGCTCGGGTACCCCGTCGTGCTGAAGCCCGCGGTGGGCTCGTGGGGGCGGCTGCTGTCGAAGATCAACGATCGGGACGCCGCCGAGGCCGTCTTGGAGCACAAGGAGACGCTGGGGAGCTACCACCATTCCATCTTCTATATCCAGGAGTACGTAGAGAAGCCGGCCCGCGACATCCGGTCCTTCGTCGTCGGCGACGAAACGATCTGCGCCATCTATCGTTACTCCGACCATTGGATCACGAATACGGCGCGCGGGGCGCGAACCGAGAACTGCCCGGTTACGCCGGAGCTGGATGCGATCTCCGTCGGCGCGGCACGCGCCGTGGGCGGCGGCATCGTGGCTATCGATCTCTTGGAGACGCCGGACGGACGCCTCCTGGTGAACGAAGTGAACTACACCATGGAGTTCCGAAACAGCATCCACGTCACCGGGGTCGATATTCCCGGCCGGATCGTCGACTACGCCCTGAGCCTCGTCCAGCACCCGGACGCCGTGCCCGCCGCGCGGTGACCGCGCGCGTTGCGATCGTCGGCGGGAGCGGGTACGTCGGTGGCGAGCTGCTCCGGCTCCTCCTCGGACATCCCCAGGTTACCATCGGACAAGTGACCTCGGCCCGTCGGGTCGGCCAGTACGTCCATACCGTGCATCCGAACCTGCGGGGCGTCACGAATCTGCAGTTCAGCCATCCCGACGCCCTCGAAGGGTGCGACCTGCTGTTCGTCGCGCAGCCGCACGGGGAGTCCGCCGCGACGATCGATCGCCTGGCCGGGCTCGCCGAGCGCATCGTCGACTGTTCGGCGGATTTCCGCCTCCGCGATCGGGCAGAGTACCGCCGATGGTACGGCGCCGACCACCCCGCACCGATCTGGCTGGGCAACTTCGCATACGGGCTCCCCGAGCGGCGTCGTGACGCGCTGCGGTCGAGTCGCTACGCGTCGGGCGTGGGCTGCAACGCGGTGGTGACCATACTGGCGCTGGCACCTCTGGTCGATGCCGGGCGCCTGGCGCGGGCCGTGGCCGACGTGAAGGTCGGGTCATCGGAGGCTGGGGCCCAACCGAGCGAGAGCTCCCATCATCCGGAGCGGAGCGGCGCCGTTCGGTCGTTCATGCCCACCGGCCACCGCCACCAGGCGGAGATTCGGCAGGAGTTGGGGCACGGGTTCGATCTGGCGTTCTCGGTCACATCCGTGGAGCTGGTCCGCGGGGCGTTGGTCACCGCACACTGTTTTCTCACGGAGCGCCTCGAAGAGAAGGACCTCTGGAAGCTCTATCGGGCCGCGTACGGGGACGAGCCGTTCATTCGACTCGTCAGGCAGAAGACCGGGATCTTCCGCTACCCAGAGCCCAAGCTCCTCGCCGGCACCAACTACTGCGATATCGGTTTCGAGGTGGACGCGGACTCACCGTCCAACCGCGTCGTGGTCATCGCGGCCATCGACAACCTGATGAAGGGTGCGGCGGGGAGCGCCGTGCAGTGCATGAACCTTCTGATGGGGTGGGACGAGCGGTTGGGCCTGACATTCCCGGGCCTGCACCCGATCTGACCCATGCTTGTCGTCAAGATCGGCGGCGGGCGCGCCATCGACCACGACCGGGTCGCGGACGATCTCGCGGACCTCGCGCGGGACCGACCACCGCTGGTCGTGATCCACGGCGGCGCGGCGCTGACCGATGAGATCGCCCACCGGCTGGGCCACCCGCCGGAGTACGTGACCTCCGCAAGCGGCTACGTCTCCCGTCGCACCGATCGCCGCACGCTCGAGATCTTCCAGATGGTCTATTGCGGTCAGATGAACAAGGGCTGGGTGGAGCGCCTCCAACGGCGGGGCGTCAATGCCATCGGCCTGTCGGGGCTGGACGGGAGACTGTGGGAGGGGCCGCGGAAGAGCACGCTTCGCATCGTCAAAGACGGCCGGCAAATCGTGCTACGGGACGACTACACCGGCAAGGTCGAGCGCGTCAATACGGCGCTCCTCGATTCTCTCCTCGCACAAGGCCTGGTTCCGGTGCTCACCGCGCCAGCGGCGAGCTTCGACGGCGAGGCCGTCAACGTGGACGGCGACCGCGCCGCGGCCATGACCGCCGTGGCACTTGGCGCGGAAACGTTGGTGATCCTCGCGGAGGTCCCCGGCTTGCTCGAGCGCTTTCCGGACCAGTCCACGCTGATTCGCTCGATCGCCGCGGACGACCTCGAGCGCTACATGCAGCTGGCGCAAGGCCGCATGAAGAAGAAGGTCATGGGGGCGAGCGAAGCCCTGGCGGGCGGCGTGAAGACCGTGATCTTCGCCGACGGCCGCGTCGAGCGACCGATCCAGCGGGCCCTCGCGGGCGAGGGGACCGTGATCCGTGCCTGATTCTCCTCCGGACTCGGCCACCGTTCGCGCGCTGGAGGATCGTCACGCCTCCGGGGGAGTCGCCCGGCGGCCCGTCACGATCATTCGCGCCAGCGGCGCGCGCCTGTGGGACGTCGACGGCAACGAGTACATCGATTGCGCGGCCGGGCACGGCTGGGCGGCCCTCGGCCACGGGAACCCGGACGTGAGCCAGGCGATCGAGGCGCAGCTCGGCCGTATCGTCACCCAGACGGAGAGCAGCTACAACGACCAGCGGGCGTGCTGGTTCGGCGAGTTGGCCCGGCTCTTCGCCGATTCGCTCGCGACCACACGTCATGGCGCCATCACCCGCATCCACCCATGCAACTCGGGCACGGAAGCGGTCGAGGCGGCCCTGAAGTTCGCGCGCGTCGCCACGGGACGAACCGAGTTCGTGGCCGCGCAGCGAGGCTTCCACGGGCGGACGTTCGGCGCGCTCAGCGCCGCGGGTACCACCCGATACCGGACGCCGTTCGAGCCGCTCCTTCCCGGGTTCCGACACGTGCCGATGAACGATACTGGTGCGCTCGACGGGGCCGTCACCGATCGCACGGCGGGCCTGATCCTGGAGGTCGTGCAGGGCGAGGGAGGCGTCCATGTCGCCGACTGGGATTATCTGGTCGCGGCGCGCCGGCTGTGCGATGAACGGGGAGCGCTGCTCATCATCGATGAGATCCAGACCGGGCTCGGCCGGACGGGCCGATGGTTCGCGTGTGAGCACGCCGGGCTCGCGCCGGACGTCATCGTCTTGGGAAAGGCCATCGGCGGCGGAATCCCCATGGGGGCCGCCGCCTGGCGCGAAGGGCTCGGGACCTTCGCGTCCGGCGCTCACGGCAGCACGTTCGGCGGGAACCCGCTCGCCTGCGCCGCCAGCTCGGCGGTCTTGCGCGTGCTCGCCGAAGAGCGGCTTCCGGAGCGCGCGGCGCGGCTGGGAGCGGCGGCGTTCGCGGAGCTCCGCGGCGCACGTGCGCCCGCCATCCGGGAGATCAGGGGCTTGGGGCTCATGATCGGAATCGAGTTGCGCCAGCGCGTGACCCCGGTCCTCAAGGAGCTGCTCCACCGGGGCGTGTGGGCGCTCCCGGCGGGACCAACCGTGCTGCGCCTTCTCCCGCCCCTGACCATTCCGGAGCCAGATCTGGAGCGAGCCATCGGCGCGATCGTGGACGTGCTGCGTGCACGCTGATCGCGACGCCGATGTCATCCAGCTTCTGACGGCGTTGGTCAGCATCCCGAGCCCATCCGGACGAGAGGCCCGCGCGTCCCGAGTGCTGACCGATTGGATGCACGAGCGGGGGTTCGCGGCGCGTGTGGATGAGGCTGGCAACGCGATCGGGGTGAAGGGCGAGGGACCGCGCGAAATCCTCCTCCTTGGACATATCGACACGTTCCCCGGTGACATCGCGGTTCGGCGCGAGGGCGACCTGCTCTACGGACGGGGGACGGTGGACGCGAAGGGACCGCTCTGCACCTTCGCAGCGGCCGCGGCCGGCGTCACCGTCCCTCCGGGCTGGCGCGTGACCGTGGTGGGCGCCGTGGAAGAGGAAGCCGCCACGAGCCGGGGAGCGCGGCACATCCTGCGACAACGCATCCCCCCGTCGGGCCACGCTCCCGCGTTCTGTGTGATCGGCGAGCCGAGCCGGTGGGACCGGGTCACGCTCGGGTACCGGGGTCGCGTCGTGCTCGATCTCCGTGCGCGCCTCCCCCAGGCCCATTCCGCGGGTAGCGCCCGACTTCCGGCGGAGGCGGGGGTGGCCCTGTGGCGGGCCATCGAGAGCTACTGCGACGCCGAGTCCGGCTTCGACCGGTTGTCCGCGGCGCTCAACCGGATCGTGACGCAGAGCGAGGGTGCGTACGCGGTCGTCGACCTCGCCGTGGGGGTACGCGTGCCACCGGCCCGGGATCCGGAGGTCGTGGAGTCGGACCTAATCCGGCGTCTGGCGGCGGAGCTATTCGGGGAGGCTGCGCGGGTCACGCTCGAGGAGGCCAGCGAGCCGCCCGAAGGACCGCGCTGTCGGGAGTATCTCGTGGTAGGAGACGCTCCGCGGTTCGAGGGTGCCGAGCTGCGTTGCGTGGCGCAGGGTGGGGAGCCGGCGTATGCGGGCGGCAAATCGAACTCGCTGGTGCGCGCGTTTCTCGCAGCGATCCGCGCCGAGGGCGGAGCGCCGCGGTTCGTGGTAAAGACCGGCACGTCCGACATGAACGTCGTCGGCCCGTTCTGGCCCGAGACCCCGATGGTCGCGTATGGGCCCGGCGACAGCGCGCTCGATCACACCCCCAACGAGCACGTCGACCTCCAGGAGTACCTGAAAGCGGTGGGCGTGCTGCGTGCCACGCTAGGCGGACTAATGACGAACGGTTAACTGAGCCTCTTCTCCCGCTCCTCCCGCTTCTCCCGCCCATCATTTGTGACCGATGTCACATTTTTGTAGTGCCTCACCGACAGTAGCGGCCAATGCGCTACGCGCCGACCCCACCACCTCAGGAGCCACACCCCGGTAATCCAAAGCAAAACAAGGGGTTAGCGACCCTCTGACCGGCGTGCCGAAGCGTGCACGGCGCTTGCACCTGCGCTCGGGTGCGCCCCCTTTCCGGCGCTCAGTGCGGCAGCAGGACACACCACTGGTGGGTGAATGACCTCGATCGGTATCGGTATCGACGCACGGGCGGACAACCTCAGCAGTATCACACCGGATCAGACCCTGGCAACCACAGCGTCCGAGCGGGTTCGTCGCGTCCTCAACGTCCTCGCGGCGGCAGTGGCGTTGATCCTCGCGGCGCCGATCATGCTGCTGATCGCCATCCTGATTCGCCTGACTTCCAAGGGACCGGTCCTCACCGCGCAGACGTGCGTGGGCCTCGATCGCCGTTCCCGGAATCTCGGGATCGTGGACCACCGTCGCAGCGCGAACATGGGCGGCACACCAATCACGATCTACAAATTCCGCACGACGGCTGTGGGCCCGTTTTCCCGCGCTCCTCACGTGACTTGGTTGGGGCAGTTCCTTCGGAGCCTCCGTCTCGATGAGCTCCCCCAACTGTTCAACGTTCTGCGCGGCGACATGAACCTTGTCGGCCCGCGGCCCCAACAACCCACGATCTTCGCGACGCTCCGCACTCGCCTCGAGCGGTACGCGGAGCGGCAACGGGTCCTCCCGGGAATCACCGGGTGGGCGCAAGTCCAGCAGCATTACTACGCGACCGTGGAAGATGTTGCGAGCACGCTTCGGTTCGATCTGGAGTATGTCGCGTGTCGATCGGCACTTCAGGATTGCAAGATCATGCTCAGAACGGTCCCCAGAGTGCTGCTCTTGGAGATCGGTGAGGAGTGAACAGCGAGGAGTGAGGAGCAAGGAGTGAGCA
>JBDHDH010000107.1:0-15516 GCA_039591615.1 Gemmatimonadota bacterium
CCCCAGACGTGAAAAGTCTGGGAACGCTAGAGCAGAGGCCCGCGGCAGCATGCGCCACTCCAAGTACACGATGTCCTGGCGGTTCACGAGTTCACGATGTGTTGGCGGAAGCCCCCTAACCCCTAACCCCTGTCTGACATGCTCCACGATCTCCGAAACGCGTTCCGCCAGCTCGCTAAGCATCGTGGTTTTGCCACGGTGGTCGTGGCCACCCTCGCCCTTGGCATCGGAGCCAACACCGCCATCTTCAGCGTTGTAAACGGCGTCCTGCTCCGGCCTCTCCCGTACGAGCGTCCCGACCAACTCACGTTCCTCTGGCACCGCGCCATCCATACTGGTGCGGAAAAGATGCGGATCTCGGCCCCCGATGTGGTGCAGTTCCGCGAGCAGTCGCGCCTCTTTCAGGATTTCGCGTTCACAAACGGGGTGGCCGACGTATCACTGGCCGACGGTCGCGAGGTGGAACACGCCCGTGTCGGGTTGGTGACGCACAATTTCTTCGGTGTGCTCGGGGTTCGACCGTTGCACGGACGTGACTTCCTGCCGGGAGAGGCAATCGTTTCCTCGGCACGGCAAGACGATTCGACGGCGCAGATCCCGCCCAGCGTCGTCATCCTAGGGCATCGCGAGTGGATCGCGCGCTTTGGTGGTGACCTGGCCGTGCTCGGCCGGGACATCGAGCTGAACGGAGCACGCAGCACCGTGATCGGTGTGCTTCCAGCCGACTTCGAGCTACACCTGCCTCCGGATGCTGGGATTCCCACCAACATCGACGCATGGACGCCGATTCGGAGGGAGCTGGCGGAGTTTCGTCGAACAGACGGGCGATTGGAGGATCAGGACAGCGACAATACCGGCGCCGTCATTGCACGACTGGGCCCTGGAGTGCCGCTCGAGCAGGCCCAGGCGGAAATGAACCTCATCGCCCTGCAGCAGCGGGCAGCGTACGCCGGGTACGAGCAAGCCGGGATCCACATCGACGTCGTCCCGATGCATGTTGACGTAGTCGCTCACGTCCGACCGGTGCTCTTCACCCTTCTGGGAGCCGTTGGGTTCGTGCTCCTTATCGCGTGTATCAACGTGGCCAGCCTTCTCTTGGCGCGGGCTGGAACTCGGCGACGGGAGATGGCGCTCCGGTCGGCGTTGGGCGCGGGCCACGGCCGATTGATGCGACAGATCCTCACAGAAAGCGCCCTCCTTGCAGCCATGGGTGGCATCCTGGGACTCCTGGCCGCCTTGTGGGGAACGGAGCTGTTGTTGCGTCTGCGACCCGGCACCGTCACGTATGTCGATGCCGTCGGCCTGGACTGGAGAGTTCTGACTTTTACGGGCGCCGCCACGATGCTCGCCGCTCTTCTCTCCGGCATCGTGCCGGCACTGGATGCATCACATCTCGGCAGCATCCACGCCTTGCGTGGGCATGGCGCGAGTGCCGAAGCGAGCGGACATCTCCGACTCCGACGTATCCTCGTCGTCTCCGAGGTGGCACTATCCATCGTACTGTTGGCGGGTGCTGGCTTGATGTTGCGGTCTTTCGTTCGGCTCCAAGACGTGCGCCCAGGATTCGAACCGCACGGGGTGCTCACCTTCCGCGTCTCGATGGCCGGTATTCCGGGCTACGATGGACCGGCCGCGCGTGCCCAGTTCCTCCGGCGGATGACCGAGCAGTTGCGGGAAGTGCCAGGTGTGGAAGCAGCCGGTGCGGTGGGAGCGCTGCCGCTGAGCGGAGAAACCTGGACACAACCGTACGGGGTCGAAGGGCAGCCGGCCACGGACTGGCCACGGAACCAAGCGAACTTCCGGATGATCACGTCGGGCTATTTCTCCGCCATCGGGACGAGGTTGCTCTCCGGGCGCTTCTTCACTGCCGAGGAAGACGTCGTGGAGGCGCACCGAGTGGTGATCGTCGACGAGAAGCTCGCGCAACGACTGGCCCCCGATGGTCGGGCGGTGGGGATCACGCTGGGTTTCCCCCTTGATGGGGCGCCAGTGTGGGCGAAGGTCGTCGGCGTGGTGGAGCACGTGCGGCATGAGACGTTGTCCAGGGACAGTCGCGAAACCATCTACGTTCCGTACCGGCAGGAAGCGTCTCGGGATGTCGCCATTGTGGTCCGCGGGTCTGCCGTTCCCGAAACGATGACCGACCCGGTCAGCCGCGCCATCGCATCGCTCGATCCTCGCCTTCCCGTCTTCGGCTTCCGGCCGATGGACCGCTACGTTGTCGATGCCCTCGCACCAACCCAGTTCGCGCTGGTACTGATCGGGGTCTTTGCCGGTATCGCAGTGATGTTGGCGGCGGTCGGCCTGTACGGGGTTCTCTCGCACTGGGTGAGCCAACGGACCGCCGAAATCGGTGTCCGGATGGCGCTCGGCGCGAATCAGATCGACATCCTGCGACGAGTCGTTGGCAGCGGCATGACGCTCGCCGGGCTGGGCACCGTCGCCGGGCTCGGCCTGTCATTCGTGGCCTCGAGAGTGTTGTCAGGACTCCTGTTCGGTGTGACTCCAACAGACGTCGTCACGCACTTGGGCATCGTGCTGGTTCTCGCGACCGTCGCGCTGATCGCGTGCGTCATCCCGGCGCGGCGAGCGGCCCGGGTCGATCCCGTCGTTGCTCTCCGCGCGGAATGAACCGCAAACTCCCTCCGAAGAGACCGACGGCCAAGTGTCCGCTCTTGGGATGCATCTTCCCACCGCCGGCACCGCTGCACCTTGCCACATGGCGTTAGCGATTGTGTAATTGGTTGAAAAAGAAGGGGTTATGATATCGTCAATTGCGGCATGGCCGCTGCATTGCTTGTGATCACGGAGCCCGTGACCTCCTCTTTCCTCGGTGCGCTCTGTGCCACGATCCGGTTCACCTGGAATGCCTTAGCCGGATATTCCCGGAAGGAATCTACCTCTTGGAGGCGACATGAAACGCGCGCTCGTCGTGCTACTGCTCTCTTCGCCAGGCCTGCTTTCCGGACAGGAGCCGCAAAGCATCGATACCCTGACGCTCGCTGAGGCCATCCGCCTGGCCACTGCCAACAGCCCCGTCTACGGGCAGGTGTCCAACGACCAGGGTGCAGCTGACTGGGGCGTCCGATCGGCATACGCCCGGTTCCTGCCGAGCTTCTTCTCACGACGACGTTTCGCCAGAGTTCCGCGACGGTGACGTCGACCTACAGTGCAACGCTGAACTGGAATCTGTCGGGGGAAACGATCACGGAGCCGGGGCTCCGGAGGGCGCAACGTGACGCCGCCGTGGCGGATGTCGCGAGCGCTGAGCAGCAACTGGAAAGCAGGATCACGCAGGGGTTCGTCAATGTCTTGCAGGCAGAGGCCAATGCCGAGCTGCAGCGAGTCCAGGTTCAACGCAACGAGGAGAATCTGCGGCTAGCAGAGGCACGCTACGCTGTGGGGCAGGTCACCCGTCTCGACCCGCAGCAGGCGCGGGTGGTGAAGGGCCAATCGGAGGTCGAGCTCCTGCGCTTCGAGCAGCTGGCGCGAGTGGAGCGGCTGCGGGTCTTTCAGGCGCTGGGTATCTCGCCACCGCCGGATGTCATGGCGGTTCACTTGGTCGGCGATTTCGAGATTCGACCAATCGAGTTCACACTCGAGGAATTGCTGCAATACGCCGAGGAGCGCCACCCCGAATTGGTGGCGCTCCGCAAGCGGGAGGCTGCGGCGGCATGGGGAGTCCGTTCCGCGAGCTCTCAGTTCCTGCCACGAGTCAACGTGTCGGCGGGCTGGTCCGGGTTCGCGCAGCAGTTCACCAACATCGATCCCGTGATCGCTGCCACCGTGGGGGACGAGGTGGCCTCGGCCGACGGGACTATTGCATCGTGCAATCAGCAGAACGAGGTGTTCGCGAGGCTGACAAGTCCCCTGCCAGCGACTGACTGCAGCCAGTTCGCGTTCACAGACGAGGATCGCGTCACGCTCACGCAGCAGATCCAAGACTTGAACGATGTATTTCCCTTCCAGTTCACATCGCAGCCGTTCCAAGTAGTGATGTTCGTTTCCTTGCCGATCTTCAACGGCTTCCAGCGAGAACTGCAAATGTCAGAGGCTCGGGCGGCACGGGAGGATACGGAGCTGGCGCTCCGGGACCGGGCCTTGGGACTCCAGGTGGAAGTCACCCAGCGTTTTCATGACTTGCAGCGAGCCCTCCGCACCATCGAGATACAGGTGCAGAACCAGGAAGCGGCCAGGGACCAGCTGACACTCGGACGCGAGCGATATCGGATCGGGCAGGGGAGCTTCTTCGAGCTGTTGGAGGCGCAGCTGACGGCGCAGCAAGCCGAGCGTGACCACGTCAACGCGATCTATGAGTATCACCGGGCGGCTGTGTTATTGGAGTCGGCTGTGGGACGGGAGTTGAGATAGGTGCCGGGTACCGGGTGTCGAGTGCGCGCCTAGGGGTGTCTGCTTGATAAGGCTCCTACTTCCGGTGATCTGCGCTTGTCCATCGGCGTGCGCAGCCGAGGTTGCGATTGTCCTTTGCAGGAGGCTCCGATGCCTTCGAAACGACGTGCTCGACCACGGCTGCGAAGTTACCGGGATCTGGAGGTGTGGCGAGAGGGAATGGACCTAGTCGTTGACAGCTACCAGATTTCACGAAAGCTACCCCACTACGAGCTGTACGGATTGACAAGCCAAATCCGACGCGCCGCAGTGTCCGTACCGACGAATATCGCGGAAGGGCATGGACGGAATCACTTGGGTGACTATATCAGGCACTTGTCTGTAGCGAATGGCTCGCTCATGGAGCTTGAAACGCTGTTCATCGCCTCGGCGAGGCTGGGATATTTGAAAGCCACGGAATGGTCGGGTGCGATGAATCGGGCTGCCAAAGTCGGACGAATGCTATCTGGGCTGATGAGGAAACTGGCCGCACTGAAGGAGCAGGTGGGGCCTCACACCCGGTACCCGGCACCCGACACCCGACACCCGGCCGACGCGTTGTGATAGGAAACCCACCCTCCATCCTCATCGCCGATGACCAACCCGACGTGCTGGAGGCCCTCCGGATGCTCCTGAAGGGCGAAGGATACGGCGTCGAAACCGTCACGTCTCCCGCAGCGGTGCTCGCCGCCCTCAAGGAGCACGAGTTCGACGCCCTCCTCATGGACCTCAACTACACCCGCGACACCACCTCGGGGAGGGAAGGACTCGATTTGCTGCCCCGCATCTGCGCGCTGGATGAGAGTCTGGCCATCATCGTCATGACGGCATGGGGGAGCATCGAGGGGGCCGTTGAAGCGATGCGAACCGGCGCCCGCGATTACATCGAGAAGCCATGGGACAACGCGCGGCTCCTCGCGACCTTGGGAACGCAGATCGAACTGGTGCAGGCGTTGCGGAAGAGTCGCCGGCTCGAAGACGAGAACCGGTTACTGCGGCGCCAGGGTTCTCCCACGTTCATCGCCCGCTCCTCAGCCATGGACCCGGTGCTCAGGCTGATGGAACGGATTGCGCCTTCGGATGCCAACATCTTGATCACGGGGGAACACGGTACCGGGAAGGAGGTCGTGGCCCGGTGGATTCATGCCGCTTCGGAGCGGCGGTCGAAAGCGTTCGTGACGGTCGACATCGGTGGTTTGTCGGAGAACGTGTTCGAGAGCGAGCTCTTTGGTCACGTCAAGGGCGCTTTTACCGACGCGAAGTCGGACCGGGTCGGTCGCTTCGAGCTCGCACATGACGGCACACTCTTCCTCGACGAGATCGCCAATCTCCCCGCGACGTTACAGCCAAAGCTCCTTCGCGTGCTCCAGACGGGCGAGTTCGAGCGTGTGGGGTCTTCGCGGACCCAACGCGTGTCGGTCAGGGTGCTTGCAGCCACCAACGCTGACCTGCGAACCGAAGTCGAAGCCGGACGCTTTCGGGAGGACCTGCTGTTCCGGCTCAACACGGTGGAGATCCCGCTTCCGGCGCTGTGTGAGCGCCGGGAAGACATACCGCTGCTCGCCGCCCACTTTCTGAACGAATACGCGAAACGTTACCGCAAACGGCTGGTGGGTTTTGCCGCTGACGCGATGCAGGCCATGCTGGCCCATTCGTGGCCTGGCAACGTACGGGAGATCGATCACGCAATCGAGCGTGCGGTGCTTCTGGCCGAGGGAGCGGAGATTCGAAGTGTCGATCTGGCGCTGGGACCGGTGGTGACGGACGGCGCACCGGCCTTGGAAGACATGACGCTGGACGAGGTGGAGCGCCATCTCATCCAACGGGCGCTCACGCGATTCGATGGGAACGTCAGCGAAGCGGCAAGAGCGCTGGGGTTGAGCCGCAGCGCACTCTATCGTCGCCTGCAACGGTTTGGCCTCTGATCTCGGTATGACGCGTCGTGAGCTGAGTCACGACCTCCGAATTCTGCTCATGACGCTGGCGGCGGGGTTCCCTGCCGTCCTCGTCGCCCTCCTGCTCCTCTGGTTCGGCGATTTCACGCCAAAAGTCCAGTGGACACTCACGATTTTCGTCATGTCTTTCTGGCTGGGTTTCGCGTTCGCGGTTCGTGAGCGGGTCATGCGTCCCCTGCAAACGCTTGGCAACCTCATCGCCGCGCTCTCGGAGGGGGACTTTTCGGTCCGCGGGCGAGCGCCGAAGGGAGACGAGGCGCTGGGATTGGCCGTGCACGAAGTCAATCAGCTCGGCAGTACGCTTCGGGAACAACGCCTGGGAGCCGTGGAGGCGACGCAACTGCTGCGTCAGGTCATGGCGGAGATCGACGTGGCGGTCTTCGCCTTCGATGACGCTCAACGCCTGCAGCTGGTCAATCGCGCTGGAGAGCGATTGCTTGCACGGTCCGCGAAGGATCTTCTCGGGCATCAGGCACGGACCCTCGGGCTCGACAACTGCCTGGATGGCCCGTCACATCGAGTCCTCGACGTGGCGTTCGCCGGCGGTGCCGGCCGCTGGGATCTGAGGCGAGGCGACTTCCGTCAAGGCGGCCGCCCCCATCAGCTTCTCGTGCTGTCGGATCTCAGCAGAGCGCTGCGAGAGGAAGAGCTGCAGGCGTGGAAACGGCTCGTGCGCGTCCTGAGCCATGAAATCAACAACTCCTTGGCCCCCATCAAGTCGATGGCAGGCAGTCTCAGTGACGTACTTCGTCGGGAGCCGCGACCGAGCGATCTGATGCCCGATCTCACCCGCGGCCTCGACGTGATCGGCGGACGGTCGGAAGCTCTCATCCGGTTCATGCAGTCCTATGCCCGTCTGGCCCGGCTCCCCCCTCCACGGCGCGAAACGCTCAACGTCGATGTCTGGGTACGGCGGGTGGCGGGGTTGGAGACGCGCCTGTCGGTGAACGTCGTGGATGGACCGCGCATCTCCGTCGACGCGGACGGCGACCAGCTCGATCAGCTGCTCATCAACCTGGTGAACAATGCGGTCGATGCCGCGCTGGAGACCGGCGGCGGGGTTCGAGTAGGATGGGATCGCGGCAACGGAGCCCTCGAGGTATGGGTGGAAGATGACGGGCCAGGTCTCGCTGATACGGCCAACCTCTTCGTGCCATTTTTCACCACCAAGCCCAGCGGTTCGGGAATTGGCCTGGTGCTCTGCCGCCAGATTGCCGAAGCCCATGGGGGTACCCTCACCCTGGAGAATCGATCGGCAGGCAATGGATGCATGGCGAAACTGCGGCTGCCGATTTGACCTCGACCAGGCGGGGGCCGGGTCCGGAGTGGTGGGGACCGCGGATCGTTTCAATCAGGAACTGCTGGCCTTCCTCGGCGCCGTAACCCTGACGACGTCTGTAGGGCACCCCGGTCCCTCCATGACCGATCCCGCCGTACCTGAAACTCCACAGACATCTCGTTCGTACGGCTCCTCAACGACTTACGGGAATCGTTCATGCCCTCGTTGATCCACAACCTCCGCGTCGGGGCCCGGCTGATGCTCAAGAACCCCGGCGTCACCGTCATCGCGGTCCTCGCCCTGAGCCTCGGAATCGGGCTCACGACCACCACCTTCAGCATCGTGTACGGAGCCCTGTATCGAGGGCTGCCCTTCGAGGACGCGCACCGCATCATGCACCTGGAGCGGAATAACCTCTCCCAGGACGTCGAGAGTATGGAGGTCACACTCCACGACTTCCTCGACTGGCGGGAACAGCAGACGTCGTTCGAGCGATTGGCCGGCTTTTACGAGGGCACCGTCAACGTGAGCGGGACCGAAAAGCCGGAGCGATACGACGGAGCGTTCATCTCGGCCAATGCCTTCGACATCCTGCGCGTCCGCGCCATCCGGGGCCGTGCGTTTCGGGATGGCGAGGATGACCCTGCCGCCCCGCCGGTCATCCTGTTGGGGTATCGCGTCTGGCAGGATCGCTTCGACGGAGATCCCGAGGTCGTCGGGCAAACGGTGCGGGCGAACGGTGAGGAGATGACCATCGTCGGCGTGATGCCGGAGGGGTTCGAGTTCCCGACCAACCAGGACCTCTGGCTACCGCTCCGCATGGATCCCCTGCGCATCGAGCGTGGCGAGGGCACCACCCTCGAGGTGTTTGGACGATTGCAGGATGGGATGGCGCTCGACCAGGCTCGCGCGGAGATGGCATCGATCGCCAGACGGCTGGAGCTCGAGTATCCGGAGACCAACGAGGGCGTGAGCACCGTCATCAAGCCGTTTACGGAAGAGTATATCGGAGAAGAAGCGTCTACCCTGCTGTTCACCATGTTCGCCGCGGTCTTTCTGGTACTGCTCATTGCCTGTGCCAACGTGGCGAACCTGCTTCTCGCGCGCACGGCGGCTCGCACGAAGGAAGTGGCGATTCGAACGGCTCTCGGTGCCAACCGCCTCCAAGTGATCCTCCAGATGATCGCCGAGGCCTTTGTCCTGTCGGCGGTTGGAGCGGCGATCGGGCTCGGGCTCGGGTGGGTCGGTGTTCGCCTCTTCAACAACGCCATCGCGAGCACGGAACCCCCCTTCTGGATCGACATCAAGATCGATCCAGTGGCCGTCGCGTTCGTGGTTGGCCTTGCGGTCGTCTGCGCCGTGATCGCCGGGGTCGTGCCTGCCTTGCAGGCGACGGGCACCAGAGTCCACGAGGTGCTCAAGGATGAGTCTCGGGGAACCTCCAGCCTCCGTCTCGGTCGCCTGAGCCGAGGACTCGTGGTAACCGAAATCGCGCTGTCGGTCGGCTTGCTGGTTGCGGCGGGCCTAATGATCAAGAGCGTGACGAACCTGCGGAACATCGACTTTGGGTTCGCCAAGGACAACGTGTTTACCGGACGTGTCGGACTGTTCGAGACGGATTATCCCGATGAGGCGAGTCGGGCGCAGTTTGCCGAAGAGCTCGTGCGACGCCTCGAGGCGATGCCCGGCGCGCAGGCCGCCTCGTTGTCGTCGAGTCTCCCCGCCACGGGTTCCGGCCGGAACCGCTTTGCGGTCGAGGGCGAGGCCTACGCCACCGACCGGGACTATCCGTTGACTCGGATCATCTACGCGTCACCAAATCTGTTCTCGACGTTCGATGTGAACGTTCTCGAGGGAAGAGACTTCCGCTGGTCAGATGGAGAGGATGCCCTCCCAGTTACGGTGGTGAACCAACCGTTCGCCAGGAAGTTCTTCCCCGGAGACAGTCCCGTTGGCCGCCGCATCCGGTTGGGGGATTCTGAAACCGAGGAGCCGTGGTTGACCATCGTCGGCGTCGTGCCCGGCATGTACATGGGGGGTGTGGACAACGATGATCCGGAAGGCATCTATGTCCCAATCTCCCAGAGCCCGATTCGTTTCATGAGCATCGCCGTGCGAGCCGAAGGGAACCCCATGGGCATGGCGCCGATCGTGAGGGATGAGGTGATCAAGATCGACCGAGATCTTCCCATCTACTGGGTATGGACCATGGCGGATGCCATCGCACGGAATACCTGGTTCTATCGGGTATTCGGAACGATCTTCATGATCTTCGGTGGGGTGGCGTTGTTCCTGGCATCCGTCGGATTGTATGGCGTGATGGCGTTCTCGGTGAGCCGGCGTACGCAGGAAGTCGGTGTGCGCATGGCATTGGGTGCTCAAGGGAAGGATGTGGTCAAGCTCGTTTTCCGGCAGGGCCTCGTGCAGCTGATGATCGGACTCGTCATCGGACTGGCGCTCGCGGCAGCGTTGTCCCGAGGACTCGACGTCATCCTCTTCCGCGTCGAGCCGTGGGACCCGGTGATCTTCCTGGCCATCGTGATCGTGCTGATCCTGACCAGCGTCGCGGCATCGGTCGTGCCCGCCAGACGAGCGACACGCGTCGACCCCATGGTGGCGTTGCGATATGACTAGGCGGCGGGCCCCGCCCCCTGTCCCTTCCTCGCCACCACCCTGACGAGCGGTTTCGACGGCAAGTCGTTTTTCGAAACCGCTTGCCCCGCCTCGGTGAAGTGGTGGTACCCGTACTTGGCGAGGACCTCGAGGGTCGCCTGGGGGGCACCTCCCCGTCTTCGGACGAGGTCGTTGTGGAGTTCTACGAAGAGCACTGGTGCGAGATCGCCGCCCAACGTTCTCTCCCCGCCACGCAAGACCGCCTCCTCGGCCCCCTCAACGTCGATCTTCACGTGAGTGGGATCCACACCAAGCCGATCCGCCAGAGAGTCGATGCTGACCGTGGGGACGCGGACCGTTTCGCGCGCCGGATGTTCCGCATCGGCAGCCACGAAGTATCCGTCGGCTATCACGCCGACGGGTAGCATCGTCGTCGACCCGGGGCGGTCTCCTGCTGCAGCATGTACGACCTGCACGGTCACGTCGTTGAGCCGAGCTTGGATCCGCAGGACCCGGCAGGCGGTCTCTGAGGGCTCCACGGCGACGATCTGGGCCCTGGGCCCACCGCCGTGCGCCGCTGCGAGGCTGAACACCCCAAAGTGCGCTCCCAGGTCGAACAGCACCATGGAAGGCCTACAGGCGCGAATGAACTCGTCCAGTTCGGCAACCTGTTCGGGGTCCACGAGCAGGGTGCGCGTGATGCTCCGGCGTGCGATGGGATGACAGCGGATCCGCCAGCCGGGATGTGCTTCTACCACCGGATGGACTCCCAGCGCGTGGCGGAATTCACTCCAGAGCCAGCCGATGGAGGAAGAAGGCGACCGTAGCCAATTCCGCACCGGTCGGGGAATGAGCGTTCGCGCAACGACCCTCGTGATGTTCGCCACGGTCTCCTAAGTACGCCCCACTGGTATCGAAACGGCAAGCCGTTACCATACCGGCACCGACCGTGCCCTGTATCGTCTCGGGCGGAGTCGCGTGGCGGGCGATGCCGCGGGATGGTGCGACCAGGGCGCGTCTTTCAGCTCTCTTCGAGGCATGCATGACTGAGTTTGTGATTCACAGCTACCGCAGCGGAGTCGTCGAATCCCGGCATCGTGTTTCCGTTGCCGTCAGCGACGCCGAGGGACATCTCGTGGCTCGCGCTGGCGAGCCGCACCTCGTCACGTTCATGAGATCGGCGGCGAAACCCTTTCAGGCCCTGCCCCTCGTCCAAGATGGTGCGGTCGATCGATTTGCGATAACCGATCAAGAGCTCGCCCTTGCCTGCGCATCCCACAATTCCGAGCGTCACCAGGTGGAGATGGTCCGCGCGTGGCTCGAACGGATGGGGTGCAGCGAACGCGATCTCGCCTGCGGACCTCACGCGGCCCTGGCCAAGGATTACGGTCTTCTCGAGGTGGAGAATGGTGACCGCGATCTCGCGCCGCCGTCGCGGCTCGCCAGCAACTGTTCCGGAAAGCACGCTGGGATGTTGGCGTTGGCTCGGCAGCACGGATGGGACACGCCGGGGTACCACCGTCCCGAGCATCCGGTGCAACGACGCGTGAAGGGTGAGCTGTCTCGCTGGTGTCGGGTCGACGAATCCGCCATCGGAGAAGGAACGGACGGGTGCGGCGTACTCACCTTCGCGTTGCCCCTCGCTGCGATGGCTCGTGGTGTCGCGGCCCTGGTGTCCAGCGCCGACTCCGCTCCGCGGGCCATTGTCGATGCCATGACATCCCATCCAGATCTCGTGGCGGGGCGCGGCCGGCTGTGCACGGCTCTCATGCGCGCGTACCCAGACCGGCTCGTTGCCAAGGTCGGCGCAGCGGGCGTCTACGTCGGCGGCCTGCGCGAACAGGGGCTGGGCGTGGCGCTCAAAGTGGAGGACGGCAACGGCAAAGCGGCCATGGTGGCGCTCGTGGCTGCGCTGGATCAGCTGGGCGTCGACCCTCCCGTCAGCACTCGGCTCCCGCAAGCGGCTGAACTCCCAATTCACAATACTCGCGGCGAGGCGGTCGGTGTCATGTGCGCCGACGGCGGGCTCACGTTCCTTTGATCTGTCCTGCAATACCTTGGTTGGCGCTTGCCGCGACGGGGAGTCTAGAATCGACAGGGCTCCGGGCGGTATGAGCTTTATCGATCACGCTACGATCCGCGTCACCGCCGGTACCGGGGGCTCCGGATGCATGTCGTTCCGTCGGGAGAAATACGTTCCGCGCGGCGGACCGGATGGGGGCGACGGCGGCAACGGAGGGAGCGTCTATGTGCGGGCCGATCCCAACCTGTCCACGCTGCTGGATTACCGATACCGCACCCATTGGAAAGCGGAGCGGGGGCAGCACGGGATGGGATCGAACAAAACGGGCAAGTCAGGGGGAGACGTCTATCTCCCGGTCCCCCCGGGGACGGTCGTGCGAGATCACGCGACCGACGCGCCCTTGGGCGAGTTGGTGAAGCCCGGACAGGTGCTTCTCGTGGCGAAAGGTGGCCGCGGAGGCCGGGGGAATGCACGATTCGCCACGCCGACGCACCAGGCGCCGCGGGAGTGGGAGCCGGGGGAGGACGGTGAGGTGCGGCAGATCGAGCTCGTGCTCAAGCTCATCGCCGACGTCGGGCTCGTCGGGCAGCCCAATGCGGGGAAGAGCACGCTCCTCTCGGTGGTCTCGGCGGCCCGGCCGAAGATCGCCGAGTATCCGTTCACCACGCTTCAACCGCATCTCGGCGTCGTCGGACTTCCCGGAGCGCGTTCGTTTGTGATGGCCGACATTCCCGGAATCATCGAAGGGGCTCACGAAGGGAAGGGTCTGGGAGATCGGTTTCTCCAGCACATCGAGCGCACACGCGTGCTCGCGTATCTCGTTCCGGTCGACGATGAAGATCCCCAAGCCACCTACGAGGCCCTTCGTCAGGAAGTCGCCGCCTATTCCGTTGGCATCGCCGGCAAGCCACACCTGCTCGTCCTCACCAAGGCCGACGTCCTCGATGCCGATACAGCGCCGCCACGGGTGAGTGCACCAGATGCGCGAGGCGTCGTTGCCGTTTCTGCAGTCGCCAACGCCGGCATCGGCGACTTGAAGGAGCGGCTCTGGAGTCTGCTCCAACGCGCAGCTGAGGAAGAGTATCCAGACGAGGGTGACGCAGGAGGAGCGTGACCGATTGCGCCTACCTCGCGCTGGCGATGGTGCCAGGCATCGGGAGGGCCCGTCTGGAGGTGCTTCTGGCCACCTTTGGGTCCGCGGAGGCGGTGCTCGATGCCTCTCCAGAAGATCTTGCCGCGGTCGAAGGAGTCACGCCGGCGCTCGTGACGGCCGTTACGAGGTCGATGCTTCGAGAGGCCGAGGACGTCCTCCACCGGGTGGCGGCGCTGGGCGCCGCGACGCTGCTTCCGGCCGATCCAGCTTTCCCCCAGGCCCTGCGCGAGATTCCCGACGCCCCCACCTACCTCTTCGCCTTGGGAAACAGTTCGCTGCTGCACGATCACGCTGTGGGCATCGTCGGAAGCCGGACGCACTCGCGGTATGGCGCTGGAGTGACGCGCATGTTCGCAGGTGGCCTGGCACGTGCCGGGCTCGTGATCGTGAGCGGGATGGCCCGTGGCCTCGATGCCATCGCGCACGGCGCAGCACTCGACGCGGGCGGTGGAACGGTGGGTGTGTTGGGGAATGGTTTCGGCGTGATATATCCCGTTTCCAATCGCACGCTGTACGAGCGGGTTGTGGCGGAGGGCTGTCTTCTCACGGAACATCCACCGGGAGCGCGGCCGCATCGCGGGAGCTTTCCACGGCGCAATCGCTTGATCAGTGGGCTGGCCCGAGTCACGCTGGTCACGGAGGCCCGGCGGCAATCCGGGACACTGATTACGGTCGGAAAGGCCTTGAGCCAGGGGCGAGATGTGCTGGCGGTCCCCGGGCCCATTACGAGTCCCCTCTCCGCCGGCTGCAATCACCTCATCCAGTGTGGGGCCAAACCCGCCCTCGGCCTGCGAGACGTGCTCGAAGAGTACGGAATGGCCACCGGCAATGCGCCGGGGGCGATGCTCCCCAGCAACCTGTCCGAGGCGGAACGTCGAGTCCTCGACGTGCTCGGTCTTGGGACCGATCATGTCGATGATGTCGCTCGACATCTCGGCGGATCCGTAGCCGACACGCTCGGCGTTCTCACGTCGCTCGAGATTCGTGGACTCGTCACACAAGAGCCGGGAAAGATCTTTCGGCTGTGTACGACCTGACCGGGTCCGAACCCGCGAACTAAGCATCGCCCGACCCCATGGGCAGCGGGCGTGCCGATTCGTCCGCGACCGGCAATCCGTCCGGCCTTCCGGCCTTGTACCCGTCCATCTGCAGAGTGTTGCTGCCCGGAGGTAGCGCTCTCATATTCGTGCCCATGCGACTCCACACGCTGATCTTCTTTGTCACCAGTCGCTGCAACGCCAAGTGCGCGACCTGCTTCTATTGGCGAGAGCTGAACCAGCAGGGTGATCTGTCCTTCGAAGAGATCGACAGGCTGAGCGCGACCATGCCGCCGTTCCGGGAGCTGTGGTTGTCAGGTGGGGAGCCGATGATGCGCCCTCGGCTCGATGAAATCGTCGAGAGGTTCTACGATCGGAACGGCATTCGGACGCTGAACCTCCCCACCAACGGGCTCTTCGAAGACCGACTTGTGGAGCTCATGGAGTTTGCAGGCCGGGAGATGCCCGACCTGGAAGTGAACGTCAACGTGGCCCTCGACGGATACCGGGAAACCCACGACCGGATCCGCGGCGTGCCGGGCAACTTCGACAAGGCCGTCGAGGCGATTCGTGCCCTCTATTCTTCGAGGGACCGAAATCCCAACATCCGGCTGCATGTCAATTCAGTGATCACCGCCGAGAACATCGATGAGCTCGAGTCGCTCGGTTGGTGGCTGGTCGAGCACACAGATCTCGACGGGCAGTATTTCCAGATCATCCGCGGTGACCCGAAAGATCCCGATCTCAAGCGAGTGGACCGCGAGCGCCTGGCTCGGTTCTACGAAGCCGCGAGACCGATTCACGAGCACTACGAGGGCCGCTTCAAGGAGTTCTACTACACGCAGACACTCTATTTCTACTACACCGTCCAGGAACAGAACTACGAGCATTCCACGCCCTGGCCGATGCCGTGCAGGACCGGACAAACCATTCTCGTCGTCGACTACAACGGTGATGTCCGGGCGTGTGAGCAACGGGGGAAGGTGACGAGCCTCCGTGTGGTCGGTTGCGATTTCCGAAAGGCCTATCCGTCCGCAGCGATGAGCCGCGAGACCGAACAGATCGTT
>JBDHDH010000108.1:0-12235 GCA_039591615.1 Gemmatimonadota bacterium
CAGCCGTCGAATCGCCTCGAACGCGTTCAGGTGACTGACTTCGGCCAGCTCTTCCACCTGAATCGAGTTGGCGGACGCCCTTGGTGCGGTGGATGTCGTCCCAGCTGTCGAACTCGAGCAGGAGGCCAGTACGACTGCAAGGATGATGAAGCCGATCGATCTAGTGGTAACCATGGTCTGACGCCCTCCTGACAATTGCTTCGTGCTTCTCTCTAGTCTTCGTTGGTCTCCCTGTGCTCGCCCCGAAGTCCGCTTCGCCGCTGCGTGTGCGACCTGGCGGTGACTTCTCTTCTCCAACATGAGGAAGCAGGAGCCGCTTTGGCCAGCATGCGCGAGTAGGAAGCGCAGCTCCAACAGAGAAGGACCCCGCTCACCGACCCTGGCCGAACGTCCCCGTTGCATTGCGCAACAGGGGACCGGGTGGCATCTTAAAAGATTATCCGGCCCACGAACGTGGACGCGGAAATTCATGTCGACACATCCCAACGACACAACTGGAGGATCGATGAGAGCTCGTCAGCTGCTTGCTCTGGTGTTTGCCACGCTCGTGATGGCGTCGGCGGCGCGGGCGCAGGATACCCAGGCGATCGTGTTTGGGGCCTACTTTCGCTGCAACCAGGCACGGGAGGCGCGCACGGACACGATCTATCGGGAGGTCATGGCGCCGATCTGGCAAAAACACGTCGACGCCGGTCACCTCACCGCCTACGGGTGGGCTCGCCACTGGGTTGGGGGGGCCTGGCGCAGGCTCGCCTACATTGTAGGGACCGATCTGGATGCGTTGATCGACGCCCGAGCCGCGTACATCGCGGAGGTCCAGAGCGATCATGCGGATGCCGGCAGGGAGTTCAACGCCATCTGCTCCTCGCACGACGACTACATCTGGTACAGGGTCGCCGGATCGCAGGTGCCGCGGGAGCTAGCCCAGGAGCGGCCTGGCGCGGGTCTCACGAGCTACATGCGGTGCGACAGCCGTGAAGCCGAGGCGGACGAGATCATCACGACGGCGATCGCCCCGATCTTGAACCGGCACGTCGAGTCGGGCGACATATCTTCCTGGTCTTGGTTGGAGCACAGCGTCGGCGGGTGGTACCGCCGGGCGCTGGTGCTGGACGCGGCCGACTACAAGGCCGTGCTCAACTACTGGAACAAGCTGTGGGAGGAGGTCGAGGCCGAGCAGCCCGAGTTGCTGCGAGAGTTCGGCTCGATCTGTGATACACACGCGGACTACGTCTGGGATCTATCAGATTCCCAGTAGCCGCCAACCGAAGTCTGTGCAGGTCGCCGGGGTGCGAGCCTTTGAAGCGTTCGGATGCCCTGGCGGCTTGCGCTGGTCCCGCCCCGGTTGTGATCTCACCGACACCGACCGCCCGTGCACAGCCTTCCGCCGCCGTTTGGCGGGCCGCGTTGACCCGGGTGAATGCCGACCTGCATCCGCATGATGTCTCGTCTCGCCATCCACTTCGAGGAGGTTCCCATGCGTCGTATCCTTGGCGTCGTCACCGTTCTCGCCATGCTGGCGACTGTCACCATTGCGTGGCGCGCCAACACGACCGATCCGTACCCCACACTCCAAGGCGCCTGGGTTGTCACCGGCTGGGAGCTCGAGGGGGAAACGGTGTCCGACCCGCAACCGGGCTTGATCGTTTTCACCGAGACGCATTACAGCATCATGTACGTCAACGGAGCCGATCCGCGGACGCAGTATGCCGGTGAAGAGATCACGGACGCGGAGAAGGTTCCAGCGTACAACACGATCACGGCAAACTCGGGTCGTTACGACGTGAGTGGAAACGAACTCACGACGAGGGCCTACGTGGCAAAGGACCCGAACTATATGGGAAGTTGGCCGGAGAACGCCTTGACGTACGCGTTCCGCCTGGAGGGGGAGGCACTCCATCTGGACTGGCCGGAGGGATGGCCGGACGATCGCAAAGGTACGTTCCGCAAAGTCGAGGGTGAGCCAGCCCCTTGGTGACTCGCTAGCGTCCCCCAGTGCGGAGCGGCGGGGGGGAAGTGGCGGCTCACCCGAGTCGATCCTCGCGTCAGGGTCGGGAAGGCGGGCGGGCGAGCTTCGGAACGTTGGGATAGCAGGTTGCCTTACTTCAGGCCGTGTTCGTCTTTGAACGCCGCCCAGGTCTTCTTGAGCTCGAGGAAGCTCTCGAACGTCCGGCAGCGCAGAAACGGATTGGTCGACTTTTCCAGCGCGATCGTGGACGAGGGACGGCAGCCGAAGTCGTGGCCGGGCCAGATGGTCGTATTGTCGGGCAGTTCCGCGAGCACGCGCCGCAGGCTCTCGTATTCCGCTCGGGCATCCACGTCGCCGCTCGTGCCGCCGATCTTGCCGACGAAGAGCAGATCTCCGGTGATCGCCACCCGTTGCTCCGGCAAGAACACGAGCACGTGATCGTGGGCATGCCCCGGGACATGGAGAAACCTCAGGTCCAACGAGCCGACCTTCAGCTCATGCCCGTCCTCCAAGGCGATGTCGGGGCGGCTGGATGCACTCCGGTGGGCGGCCAGGGGCGCCCCAGTGAGCGTTCTTGCGCGACTGTTCCCGTTGGTGTGATCGCCGTGGCCGTGCGTGTTGATGATCACCTCGACGCGCAGGCCTTGGACCCGGGCGCGGTCAACCAGCGATTCCGGGTCGTAGGATGGATCGATCAGCGCGGAGGCTCCGGCCGTGCGGTCACCGACGAGGTAGCCGAAGTTGCGATCTCCCCCGGTACGGAGCTGTTCGAAGATGAAGTCCATGTGTGAAAGCGTAACGGTTCGGTGGCAACGGCGAAAGACGGATGGCCGAATGTCCGCTCGACGATGTCGATCGTGAGTTGTCCCTCCCGGGTCGGTGTTCAGGAATTGGCGGCGCTGCGACTAGCGGAGAATCACTCGTTCCCTGAATCCCGATCTTGGCCCAAACAGGTGCGCAGAGCTCAACTGGTTGGGCCTCGGGCGGATGTCGGCTCGCCGGACGACACTCGGTCCACCGGCTCGGCCTGATCGACTACCTCGGCCACAGCGAACCGTTCCATCTGCCCGACGGGCCGATCGATTCCCAGCGGGACCAAATAGCGCCCCTGCATATCGAATCGCTCTGGTTCATCTGCCAGCTGGAAGCCGGTGCGCTCGAGTAACGCCACCAGTTCGCCCTCACGCACGGCCCATCGCAGCGGCTCCCCAATGAGCTTCAGCGATGTTCGGATGAAGCCGCTCAGCGGCCCCAAGTACGGTCGCCCCTGGTCGTCGGCCATGACGTAGGTAAAGACCAGGCGACTGCCGGGCCCCGTGTTGTCTCGGATTGCTCCCAAGAACACGGCGACCTCAGTCTCATCGAGGTACATGATCACGCCTTCCGCGACGGCCACGCTCCGGATGTCCTCCCGCCAATCAGGGACCGTGCGAAGCACATGAGCCAGACTCGTCCGGGCCAAGTCTGCAGCTACCAGGTGATGGTTCGTGCGGCGCTCGCCCATACGGTCGATGGCCTCGCGCTTGCGGGCTATCGTCGCAGCCGTGTCCAACTCCACCACGACCACATCGGGGAACGCTTCTGCCGTCCGGAGGCCCGCCGTATCGAAACCTGCACCGACGATGAGCACCTGCTTGGCCCCGTCGCCGATGGCAGCACGAATCTCGTCATCCACGAACCGCTTCCGCAGCGTCAGGCGCATGAGCTCACCGGGACCCATCTTGCCCACCAGCCAGTCCACGATCCGGCGGTACCACGGTCGTTCGAAGAGGCGCACCATCCACGGTCTGACGACGCCCGCCCCGAGGGTGAGACGCTCTGTCGAGTCCGCCGCCCCCTTCGGCAGGAGCTGGGCATGTGCCTGGTCGCGAGCGACGTACAGAACCCCGCGGGCCACTCTTGTGGCAGTATGACTCGGGCGTCGGCGCCTTCCGGCGGTTCGCTCTTTCCTGGATCCGTCTTCAGTCATGGACTTCCCACTCCTACTCGGTCGGGCGTTCCAATCCCTGCCACTGACGCCGTTTTGCCTCACTAGATGGGGAATCGGACGAAGGATATGGTGAAGTTTCCGTGAAGCCGGCTGCCTCGCCGCCGTCAGGCCTGCCGACGCGGGATGCCTTAGTCTTCATCATTCATGCCTCCCGAGAGATTGAGCTGCGAGGCACGGCTGATTCCTCTCCGGCCCTGAGGGGGCGTGCACAACGGTGGTTTTCTGATCGCACAGAGTGTGGACAGACAGCGCCCGTTTCCGGGCGAGCGATGGAGCGGGTACTGTAGCAGTCGATAGGCCCAGCCCCTTCGGACGCTCGCCCCAAGTAGCTGTCTGCAACGGCGGGGCGTATTGTCCCGTATTGGAGATACTGTCACCAGCCCGGAGCAGCACGGCGTGCCCGACCCAGCCGACCAATTCAATCGCCTCAAGGCGGCCCTCGCCGAGCGCTACCGTCTCGACCGGGAGCTGGGGCGCGGCGGGATGGCGACGGTCTATCTCGCAGAGGATTTGAAACACCGCCGCAAAGTGGCGGTGAAGGTCCTGCGGCCGGAACTCGCCGCTACCCTCGGGCCGGACCGCTTCCTCCGCGAGATCGAGATCGCGGCGAAGCTGAACCACCCGCACATCCTCCCGCTGTTCGACTCCGGTGAAGCCAAGGGATTCCTCTACTATGTCATGCCGTTCGTGGAAGGAGAGTCGTTGGCGGAGCGACTCCGATACGAGAGGCAGCTTGCGTACGACGAGGCGGTCAGGATCGCCGGGGAGGTTGCCAGCGCCCTGGATCACGCCCACAAGCGGGGGGTGATCCACCGCGACATCAAGCCCGCGAACGTTTTGCTTTCCGGCGGTCACGCCGTGGTGGCGGACTTCGGGATCGCGCGCGCGGTCAGTGCGGCCGCAGAGCCCGGCATCACTGAACAGGGAGCCGTCGTCGGCACGCCCATGTACATGAGCCCGGAGCAGGCTGCGGGTGACACGGGAGAGGTGGACGCGCGAGCCGACATCTACAGCCTCGGTTGCGTCGTCTTCGAGATGCTGGCGGGGAAGCCGCCCTACGACGCACCCACTCTTCAGGCCACCATCGCCCAGGCGGTTTCCGGTTTTGTGCCCGACGTCCGCGATATGAGGCCGGAGGTCCCCACCTCCGTGGCCCGCACGTTGGAACGGGCGCTGGCGAAATCGCCCGACGCGCGCTTTGGGACTGCTGCTCAGTTCGCCGCCGCTCTCCAAACGGGATCGCCGGAGTCCCGTCCGCAGGCGGCCTGGAGGTGGGCCCTCGTCGGGGCCGGCGCACTCTTCGCGCTGCTGGTGGCGATCTGGTGGCTGCGCCCGGCCAGGCTGGAGAGCGTGGTAGCGTCCGACGCTCAGGTGATCGCCGTACTGCCGTTCAGCACGTCGGGGACGGGAATCGAGGTGCTGCGCGAGGGAATGGTCGACCTACTCTCGACGAACCTGGACGCGGTGGGTGGGATGCGGACCGTGGATCCGCGCACGGTATTGCACCGCTGGCGACAGGGTAGCGACGACGGTTTCCTCGATCTGGCGGGTTCCCTCGCGATAGCCCGCGAGCTCGATGCGGGGTCGGTGCTGCTGGGCAGTGTGGTCGAGGTGGGGCGGGAAGTCCGGCTCACCGCTGATCTCCACACCGTTGCCGGCGAACGGCTCGCCCGAGCTGTCGTGGACGGGCCGGCCGACAGCATACTCGCTCTGGTGGACAGCTTGAGCCTCAGGCTGCTCCGAGAGATCTGGCGCTCGCGCCGGCCGCTCCCGAACCTCCGCGTGAGCGCGATCACGTCCGGCTCTCTCGAGGCGATTCGTGCCTACCTCAGGGGTGAGCAGCACTACCGCCGTTCACAATGGGACTCGGCGGCTGCCGAGTTTGGCACGGCGTTGGACGCCGACCCGGCCTTCACCCTCGCCCTGGTCCGCCTGGGGCAGTCAGTTGGGTGGTTGCAAGGACACGGGTCGCCGCAGGCGGTGCGGTTGGGGAGAGCGGCGGCCGAGCTAGCGGTACACCTCCCCCCTCGCGAACGCTCTCTCGTCGCCGCAAACCGTCTGTTCCAAACCGGGCAGCTCGCTGCGCTCGACACACTCAGATCGTACCTGACCGAGTACCCCAATGACGCGGAGGGCTGGTATCAGTTTGCGAATGCACAGTACCACGCGCGCACGCTCATCGCGGCAAGCCCCCAGGAGCTGTACGCTCCGTTCGATCGCGTTCGGGAGCTGGATCCGGCGCTCACGCCCGCCCTCATCCGATTGCTCGAGATCAGCATGGAGGAAGGTGATAGCCTGAGGTTCGCCGATTACTTTGCCGCGCTCGGGCGAACATCGGCTGTCGCGGAGATCGAACGGTTCGAGATGGCGGGCCGACTGCTGTGGGGTCCCGTGGACTTCGCGGTCACGCTGCTGGCCTCCGCGGCGACCGGCCTGGGCTCCGATCCCGTGCGAGACGCGGTCGAGCTCCTCCGGCATCTGACTCGAGGCTCGCGCGGGTCACCCGATTGGAACCGCACTACCCTCCTTCGGGCAATCGATACGCTCCTCGTCGTCGTTGCTGCATCGGATGCTCGCTACATGGACTTGCTTGCCGAGAAGGCTCGCACACTCCACGCGCTGGGCAATCTCGCTGAGGCGCGCCAGCTGAGCGATTCGCTTGCGGAGTCGGCGCCGATTATCGCGACATCCCTGGCCCTGACGCCGTTGGTCGCCGGCGTCGCCTCAACAACGTCTGAGCGTGTCGCCAGCTCACTCGAACAGGCAAAGGCCAGCGAGTTGGAGGAACAGCAGCTCCTGGACTACTGGCGCGCCCTAACAGCCCTCACCGTGGGAGACGTTGCTACTGCACGACGTCTGGCGGTGACTGGCCTCGGGCGGGACACGGCTGGCAACCGGACGGCTCCGTTTCGGGGACTCTTCAAAGGGGTGCTGGGGTGGGCGGACATCATCGTGGGCGATACGACCGCTGGACTGACGCGACTCGAGTCAGGGCTCCGAGACGCAGGCTTCTTGCCCTGGGTCACATCCAATTCGGCACCATTGCGATTCCGGTTAGCAGAAACACTGGCCTTGCGCCCGGCGACACGCGAAGAGGGGGTACGCCGCCTTCGCTACAGCATGGGGCCGGATGATCGGGGGTTCGTCACTCCCAGCCAGCTCGTTCTCGGGAGAGCGCTCGAGGCGGCAAATGACCAGGCGGGTGCGGCGGAAGCGTACAGAGTGGTGGTCGAATGGTGGGAGCAGGCCGATCCGGAACTCCGGTCGTGGGTGGACGAGGCGAAATCACGTACTCCACCGTCGAACGGCTCCACGAGCGGACACTAAGGCTGAACGGTCCCTGCGCTGCTTTCTACTAATAGGAATAGCGTGGACTGCGAGAGCCGGGCACATCGGAAAGCGGATGCGCTGGTACCGAATCTCCCGCGCCCGCCGGGTCGTCTGGCCTCACGCTGGCCGCTTGCCGCATCCAGCCACATGTTACAGACGCTCGAGGCCGGCACGTCAGGCGGACCGCCGCCAGCCGTGCTGGTTCCGACACCTCCCTTTTCCATCTCTCGCGAGGAGGCAGACATGCCCAACATCACAAACGGACTGATCACCCTCTCGGTGCTCGCCTTTCTGTTGGCGGTCGTTGGTTCCGTGTTCCTCGGCAGCATCATGGGAATTGGACCGGAAGGATTCTCGCGGGCGTGCAGCAACTTGGCGCTGATCGCCATTGCGTTGGCGGTCACATCGAAGCAGAAGCCGGCGGTGTAGGGAGTCCGGCGTAGGGAGCGGCACGGGAGCTCGATCCAAGGCCCGCGAACGGCCACTTTTCGGAAAGGGGTCTGGGGAGGACTCGCTTGCGGGCGGTTGGCGATCGAGCATGATGGGTTGATGGGTGGCGCGAGCGCGCCGATTGCGTGGCTGGTGTCTGTGGACCGCTCCCGTGCCGTTTTGGGCCTCGGGACAGCCGTCGTCGCATTTGTCCTCGTCCAGTTCGTTGCGTGGCGCGGGATCATCCCGGCCCCTGGCATCCTGTACTTCCTCATTGCGGGCCTCGACGGCGTCGTCTATTTCGTCCGCTTCATGGTCCACCGACTTCTCGGCGTCCGCCCACCAGGCATGTGGTCCACCGTCACGTTCCCCGTAGCCCTGCAGATCGCTCGCATGGAGACGGCGACGTTCCAGGATCGACGGTGAAACATCCCCCCTCGCGTGACGTAGGATTGTGGTAGATTGATGGCCGGCCCGATCCGGGTCGGCCATCCAGACGGGTAGAGTGGTGGAATCAACCCTCCAGCCAGCGACCACATGGAAAACATCCTGAAGGACATCCGCTACGGTGCCCGAATGCTCGTCAAGAACCCGGGCATCGCGGTGATCTCCGTTCTGGCGTTCACGCTCGGCATCGGGCTCACCACCACCATGTTCAGCATCGTCTACGGCGCGATCTATCGCGGCCTCCCCTTCGACGAGCCGAAAGAGTTGATGCACGTCGAGCGCAACAACCTCGCCGAAGACATCGAGGGCATGGCGGTCACGATCCACGACTTCATCGACTGGCGTGAGCAGCAGACGACGTTCGAGGGCATCTCGGCGTTCTACATGCGTTCTTCCTATCTCGCAGATGCTGAGGATCGACCGGAGCGCTACACGGGAACGTTCATCACCGCGAACTTCCTGAACATGCTGGGTGTGCAACCGCTGATCGGGCGTGGGTTCCTGGACGGTGAGGATAGCCCGCAAGCCGAGCCTGTGCTTCTTATTGGCTACAACGTCTGGCGCGACCGCTACGGCAGCGCCTCCGACGTGATCGGCCGCTCGGTCCGACTGAACGGCGAGACGATGACGGTGATCGGAGTCATGCCGGAGGGCTTCGAGTTCCCCATCGATAACTACCTGTGGACTCCCTTGCGCATGAACTCGCTCGAGATCGAGCGCGGAGAGGGACTGACGCTGCAAGTATTCGGCCGGTTACGGAATGGCGTAACCATGGATCAGGCGCAGGCGGAGTTCAGCGCCGTGGCACAGCGGCTCGCCCTCGAGTACCCAGAGACCAACGAGGGTATCGGCACCGTCGTCAAGCCCTACACGGAAGAGTTCATAGGCGAGGAGCCCGTCCAACTGCTCCACTTCATGCTGCTCGCCGTGTTCCTCGTGTTGCTCATCGCATGTGCCAATGTGGCGAATCTGCTGCTCTCGCGGGCAGCTGTCCGCACGAAGGAGGTGGCTATCCGATCGGCGCTGGGCGCGAGCCGTGGCCGCGTGGTGATGCAGCTCCTCGCGGAGGCCTTCGCCATAGCGGCCGTGGGCGGGGTGCTCGGCCTCGGCCTCGGCCGGGTCGGCGTGGAGCTGTTCAACTGGGCCATCGTGGATGTGAACCCACCGTTCTGGATCGACATCAAGATCGATACGGCGGCGATGATCTTCGTTCTGGCCTTGGTGGTCGTGACGAGCGTCGTGGCGGGGATCGTGCCGGCGCTGAAGGCCTCGGGAGCCAACGTGAACGAGGTGCTGAAGGACGAGAGCCGGGGCTCATCCAGCCTCCGGATCGGCAGGCTGAGCAAGGGTCTCGTGGTAGTGGAGCTCGCCCTTTCGTTCGGCCTGCTGGTGTCCGCCGGCCTCATGATCAAAAGCGTGGTGAACGCCGCGAACATCGACTTCGGTTTCGCCACCGAGAACGTCTTGACCGCCCGGCTCGGTTTGCCCGTTGCCGATTACCCCGACAGCCTCAGTCAGAGGCAGTTCTACGACCAGCTGGAGCCGCGGCTCGAGGCGCGGTACGGCGTGGAGAACGTCACGCTGGCCCGCACCTTCCCGGGGCTGGGCAGCCAGGGGAGACGCTTTGCCGTTGAGGGTGAGGTATACGAGCGAGATCAGGACCATCCGGAAACCCGCTGGGTGCGCATCACACCGGGCTACTTCGACACCTTTCAGGTGAGCCTGCGCGAAGGCCGGAAATTCACGCAACAGGACAACGCGCAGAGCATGCCGGTCGCCATCGTCAACGAGAGCTTCGCCAGCAGCTACTTTGCCGGTGAAAGCCCGCTGGGTCGCCGGGTTCGCATCGGTGATTCCGAATCCGAGGAGCCCTGGCTCACCATCGTTGGCGTGGCCCCCGACATGTATCTGTCTGGTCCCGAGAACGAGAACCCGGAAGGCCTCTATGTTCCATTCCACCAGAGCCCGGATGAATGGGTAGGGATCGCGATCCGGACGGCGGGGGATCCGCTGGCCATCACTCCTGAGGTTCGCGATATCGTCGCGTCAATCGATAACAACATGCCCATCTACTTCATCGACTCCCTCGCCGGCTGGGTGAACCAGGGAACGTGGTTCATCAGAGTGTTCGGCACGATCTTCATGATCTTCGGGGGCGTCGCACTCTTCCTCGCTTCGGTGGGGCTCTATGGCGTGATGGCCTTCTCGGTAGAGCAGCGGACGAAGGAGATGGGCGTCCGGATGGCGCTTGGCGCGCAGGGTCCCGACGTGTTACGGCTGATCATCAGGCAAGGCGTCATTCAGGTAACGATCGGTCTGGTGCTCGGTCTCGGGCTCGCCGTGCTGCTGTCCCGGGGCATGGACATCCTCCTCTTCGGCGTGGAGCCGCTGGATCCCACTACCTTCCTGGTGATCATCTTGGTTCTGGCTGGCACCGGACTCCTGGCTTCCCTGATACCGGCTCGAAGGGCGACTCGCGTCGATCCGGTCATCGCGCTGAGATACGAGTAGGCGGCGGTCGGTCAATTCGTTGGCCCATCCCAGTGGTGGAGCCCTGGGGTCTGCGGCCGCCCGGGACCGGACCTTTTTTCGCGCGTAACGGGGTAGCCCGCGATGGGCATTCTCTTGCTGCTACTCGGTCTGCTCGCCGTCGTGTCTGGTGCCTTCAAGCAGCGCGCCGGCGTTCGGAAGCTCGTGGGACGCTCTTCACTGGCCGTAGCGGAAACGACGGTCGGCGCGTTGACAGTGATTGGCTCCGGCCTCGGGCTGTCGCGCGTGAGACCACTCGCCTGGACGGTCGTGGGCGGCGTATCCGGACTCATCCTGCTGGCGTCGGTCGTGCACGTGCGTCGGTCGATGCGCCTCCGAGAGGAGCAGGAGGCATCGGAGGGGGCACGCCTGAAGAGCTACCTTGGGCCTGACCGCGTGTAACAGGCCGCACCCCATCGCGTGCCGTCTACGAGAAGACCGATACGACGGCGTAGACCAGGCGTTCGAGGTTCTGTCCCAGTCGAAGGGACGTCGGGAAGGTGTCGCGACGGTGGGTGCGGACCTTTGCGGACAGCGTCCCAGCCAGGTTCGCCGAAGCCACGTCGGTCAAGTACTGGTCACCGATCATGAGCACGGCCGCGGGGTCATGGACGTCCAGTACCCGCATGCCATAGCGCACCAACTCTCCGCTGGGTTTGCGGATCTGCCGGCCGCTGCGGAGGACGGCGTCCACTTCATTGGCGCTGTGCGTGTCACCCCCTCGCAGCTTGTGACGGAAGACTGGGCCTGTCGGCGATGTGTAGGCTCGAATGACTGGGATCTCTGAGAAGATCTTCCCCAGCTCCTCGAATCGTCCCTCGTCGCAGTTGGAGAGGATCGCGTGGCGGGTGGACCCGTCTCCGAGGAGGGTGCGGAGGTGGGGGAACGCCGGGTCCACATCGTCGCCGTGATACGACATGAGGGTCCCGTCCACATCCCACAGCACTGCCCGGATCCCATGGCGTTCGAGGAATGCGCCATCGATCTCGGCAACCGAAGCGACCTGGAACGTCGGTCGGAGGTTTCCCAGCAGGCTCAACCACCTCCGGAGGGAATGTCTGATGGTTGCCACGTGATCGGTGGACATGGTCTCGAAGTGATTCCCCCGTCAACGGCCATTCGTTGGGGTCGCACGCCTGTCTGTCCCGAGGCGACCACCATGTACAGGTGGTGACCGAGCCTGATGGGCGCTGGTCTCGCATCATCCAACACGCGTCGGCGCAGAGCTGCTGAGCTTGAATGCCCATAATTTGGTTCTCCGCGGTCGAGTGGCGCAATTGTCCATGTGCGTTCTCCGCGGTCGAGTGGCGCAATTGTCCATGTGCCTCGAACGGACAGGGTCATCGTTTCTCCGTGCGGCCCGGCCTCATTGGGGCTTGCCTCTCGGTCCAGTATCTTTGGTGTGCATGCGTGTTTGGAGAGGGCGCAAGGCAGAGCGCAGATTCGCCGTTGGGAGTTCCGCGCGATCGATAACCTATGATCTTCAGTCTGCAATCGGTAATCGACGTGCTTGGCCGATTTCGCCGCCTCGAGGGAGCTTT
>JBDHDH010000109.1:0-11661 GCA_039591615.1 Gemmatimonadota bacterium
GTACTCTCCCTCGCCGTGCTCCTCGCCGCGGTTGCCAAGCAAGCGCCTAGTGCGCCGGGTGTTAGCTGGCACCCTCGCGCCGCCCCAGGCTTGAGGAGACGGCACGCATGGTTTCCTCCTCAGAAGGTGATCGACGCCGCGAAGGCGAACAGGCAATCACGTTGCGCCACGTCGTGCTAGCCGTGGCCCAGCTGAGCGATACTTTCTTGGAGATCCAGTGCCGAACCCGCCATACCCGCGCAGAAGAAACGTGAGCATTTCATCTTCGAGGGAGGCCGTGTGAACATCCGCATCCTGTGGCTGGTTCCGTTGTTCCCGCACGTTGTGCTGGCCCGAGCTTCGTTCGACTCGACAAGCGGCCCCGGTCACGCACCTCGGGCCGCCGATCTCGGCAATGACAGTACGCTACCCAGAGTAGTCGTGTTGGCAACCGGCGGAACGATCGCGACGCAGTTTGACTCGGCATCCGGCGCGTTGAACACGGCACTGAGCGGCGAGGACATTGTCCGCGCGGTGCCCGGTCTCGATCAGGTGGCCGCCGTGGATGTCGAGCAGATCGTGAACGTCGGCAGCAGAGACATGACGCCGGCGATCTGGCGAACGCTGGCCAGGCGCGCGAACGAGTTGTTGACCTCGCCCGACGTCACCGGTGTGGTGGTGACCCACGGTACGGATACGCTCGAAGAGACGGCGTTCTTCCTGGATCTGACCGTTACCTCCGCAAAACCAGTCGTGGTAGTGGGTGCACAACGGTCGCCCGCATACTTCGACACCGACGGTCCCAGAAACTTGCTCGATGCGATTCGCGTGGCGGTCTCGCCGGACGCCGTGGGCATGGGCGCCCTTGTCGTCATGAACGGTCAGATCAACGCCGCGCGGGAAGTCACGAAAACCAACACACTGGATGTGGAGACGTTCCAGACCCTCGAGTTTGGAGCGCTAGGCGTCGCCGACCTCGGAGCGGTGCGGTTCTATCGCGCGCCCCTCCGCCGGCAGACGATCCCCCTCGCCGAGGAACAACCCCTTGGGCGGGTAGAGATCGTCACGCAATACGCAGGTGCGGACGGTCGATTGATTCGCTTGTTGCTGGATGACGGAGAGCTCGATGGACTGGTGGTGGCAGGCGTCGGGCTCGGCCACGTGAGCACGAAGACACTCGAAGCGATCAGAGAAGTACGCGAGCGGGGGATTCCCGTCGTGTTGAGCACGCGCGTTTACACCGGACGCATCGTTCCGCTGTACGCCAACAACGTCGAGTTGCTGAACATGGGGTGCATCTTGGCGGACAACCTGAGCCCGCAAAAGGCCCGGGTGCTCTTGATGGTGGCACTGACGAGGACGCGGGATTCGGAGAGGTTGCAGGAATACTTCGATCGATAACCTAGGGATGCGTGGCGGCGTCCCGCGGATGACGAAGGCACGATCCTCCACTACGACGGGACCACCTGGAGCCCGATGCCCGGTGGGGCGGGCGAGTACCTCCCGGGCGTGTGGGGCACGTCCTCGGGCGATGTGCATGTGGTGGGTATGGGCGGAGTGATCCTGCGCGGGCGGTGTTAAGGCCGCGATCGGACCCGTTCTGGAGCGGATGACCGTAGGCGCCGCGTGGGCGACCAACTGCATCAACTCAAAGCAGCCCTTGCCGACCGCTACACCATCGAGCAGGAGCTGGGTCGTGACTACGGCGCCCGCTTGTAGCTCACCGAGAGCCCGGCACCGCTCATTATGAACTCGGTCTCCAGGTTGGGTGTGTTCTTCAATTCCTCGACGAATTCACCAGTCCCCCTCATCCCCCGCCCCCGTCTCCCGCTCGAGCGATCCGACACGTTGTGAGCCGTAAAGCACCCGCCGACCTCCAACTTGGGGAGTACGTCACGGAAGTACTGGGTGTACCAGTTCTTGTCGGCGTCGAGAAAGACGAAGTCAAATGGACCGGGCAGGGCAGGGACCAGTTCGTGTGCATCTGCGAGGCGTGCCTCGATGTACTCGCTCAGGCCGGCCTCCTCGAAATGCTGCAAGGCCTGGCGATACCGACCCTCGTCGATCTCGATCGTGATCAGCTTGCCTCTGGTCTTGCTCAGTGCCCATGCGATCCAGATTGCCGAATGCCCGGTCGAAGTGCCGATCTCGAGTGCCTTGGTGTAGCCATTCCCGACTATCAGGTTGTACAGCGCCTGGCCGTCCGAAATGGGCACGTTGGCATCCCGCCAAGACGATCGGTGCTCCTCGAGAAACTGCTGTACCCTGGCGTCGAGGTCCGTTTTCTCTTGGGCCACCGCTGTTACTGGGATGACTGCGAGAGAGACTGAGAGAAGGAGTGCTCGAGCGTTCATGGTCCAAATCCCTGAGGAGGTGCTGAGTGACGATACACCCTCCGACGTGACCGTGATCGGGGCGAACAATGCGAGCCGCGCTGATCGTCACATGCCATGATCCCGTCCAGTTACGAGCTTGGCGAAGCCACGCGCGCAGTCGCGGCATCGCCGTGCCAGGTCGCCGAACGAGCTATCCAACGCATCGTTCTGCCTCCGATGCGATCGTCACGTCCTCTTCGCTCACCGGATTCATGATCTTGCCCATGAACAGGATGGTGCCGGAGAACCGCTCCCGGATCGCGAACAGGAACGGGTGGTCGACGACGATACGAGGCGGCGCACTGACTTGGCCGATTCCCACCGACGTGGCGGCGGCCGCCTCCGTGCCCTCTTCGTTCACGTCCACGAACGTCTTGTGCCTGACGTCGTCGATCCAGAAGCGACCGCCGGTAAACATGTTGCTCAGGTCCGCGCGGCACGGATCGAACGCCTCTTCCATCCCTAGCGCCTTGAGCACGTCGTTCAGCCGGATGGCGTATTCCAGGGTGAATTTGGGGAGCGAGACGAAAACCTCACTCGAATCGAGCGCGGCAATCCACGCATCCCAGTGGCTCTGGGTGAGTTCTTGTGCGAGCTGCTGTGCGCCGATGGGCTCCGGCGGAAGCACGACCGTCATGCTGTAGGCTCCCCCACCGTACGGCAGATCCAGCACGATCACGTCGCCGAACAGCAGTCGAACAGCATGCTCCTCTTCTCGCGACATCATCGGAACGTCCACGCTGCCGCCGTCCCCGAGCCGAAATGGTGCGTCGTGAGTGCGGTCCTTGTCGAACTGCTGCGTCCAGTCTCCCTTGAAGTAGACGGCGTTGATCAGGTACGCGACGATCTGGTCGGGGATCGGGTCGGGCACGATGGTGGGGATCTTGCCCCGCGTGTTTCGGTCGACCCACCGGTTGATCACGTCTGCCGCATCCGGGCGAGCAAAATCCAGGGCACGGACCTCGGCGTCGAAGAACTGGCGGTTGACCTCGAGGAACGCGGGGAGCGGGGTGAGCTCCGGCCGGTGCCAGATGGAGTTCGCGAGCAGGAGTTCCACGCGCGGATCGAGGGTGCGCAGCAGATCGATGAGATCCCGATACGCCGCATTGACCTCGTCGATGGTCATCCCCTCGAGCGCGAGGGTGCGCGCCATCGCCTCGCGCGTGGTGCCGGCCGCGCCGTTGTAGGTCATGCCGAGGGCCATCGCCACGCTCAGCGGCGAGATGAAGACGTTGCGGTGGGGCTCCTCTCGGGCGCTGATCTCGCGGAACAGCGTGAAGGCGAAGCGATTGTCGGCCTCGACAAGCTTGGTCTCGGCGACGGTGAGCTCACGGGGGAGCTCCGTGATGGGGCCGAACACGTCTCCGATTGCACAGGCCATGAGGCTGGTGACGGCGAGCACGGGGAGGACCGAGATCGCACGGGAAGGGCGTCGCATAGGACCTCCTCTCCCTGGAGCCACTCTTCCTCTGTTGAATACCCTCCCGCGCTCCCGGGGGTCACATGGCTGCGTCGTGGTGGTTCGCTCGAGGTGGGCATTGGAAGCATCAGGACCAGCACGATGGAGAAGCTTCCTGCTCCAGCGGCAGGAGCAGTGCTCAAACACCTCCGGTAAACAGGTCGATCTGCGGTGGTTTGAGTGGCAGGCCCATCGCCAGCAACACGGCATCCACCCACCCGTCGCGGTCGTCGGGATCGAGCCGATAGCACTCAATCTCGAAGACATCGAGTAGCTCGTCGATGACTTCGTCGATTTCCTGCTGAAAAGTCCCGCTCACGTCACGCATCCCGTCGAACGACGGTGCGTCGATCACCGGGACCTTGTAGAGCCCGCTGTAGCTGGTAATCCAGCGGCCGGTCAGCACATCGAACTCCTGCCGCCGGCCCACCTTGTGCACCAGGTAGGCGTAGTTGTCCAGCACCGAGCGGTCGCAGATGACGGCGTCATACTGCATGGCGGCCGCGATCTCCTGGGCGATCTGGGTGTGGATGATCCAGGCCTGAGCCTCGAGCGTAGTGTCCTGATTGATGGGCAAGGGGCAGCTGCGCGCGACCTCCTTGACGATATCCACGCCGAGGTCGAGGCGCTTGAGCCGCGACGCCAGGTCGAAGCAGAGCGTCGTCTTGCCGACGCCGTGTGAGCCGATGAAGGCGATCTTCACGTGGGAGTCCTCCGCACGCTCAAAGATGGGGTGCGTGCGGCGCCGCGACTAGGACTTCTCGTCCGCCTCACGAACCGCGGGGGGTTGGATGTCCTCGACTCCCGGCATCGCTGAGCGAGACTGTCGCCTTTCAGCGCCGCGACTCTCGGCTTCTATGCCGCCATGGGGCGCTGGGACCGTCTCTGGCATCGACGAGCGCGGCCAGGTGGTGGGAAGCAGCGACACCGAGCTCAAGAGATTTCGCGCGACGGAGACCCTGACCGCTGGCGGCGGGCGAAGCCTCACGAGAGATCTACCGTTCGCCTCCAATCGGGAAGCCCCGGTCGCGCATGAGCGCGTCAATCCGGGCGTCGCGACCGCGGAACGCGCGGTAGGCATCGGCCGGGTCGATGGCATTGCGAACTGAGAACAGATTCTCGACGAGCTTCTTCGCCAAGTCCTTGTCGTAGAAACCACCCGGCGCTTCTGCGAAAGCCTCCGCAGCGTCGGCGGTGAGCACGTCGGCCCATATGTAGCCGTAGTAGCCGGCCGCGTAGCCCTCGCCTGAGAAGACGTGCCCGAAATGCGGACTGCGGTGTCGCATGACGATTTCGCCCGGCATGTTCAACTCGGTCAGCGCCGCACGTTCGAACGCGTCGCAGTCGATGCCCGCCGGATCGGTCGTGTGGTACTTCATGTCCACGAGCGCGGAGGCGAGGTATTCCGTGGTGGCGAAACCCTGGTTGAACGTCGCCGCGTTCTTGATCTTTGCGACGAGCTCGCCCGGAATCGGCTCGCCCGTCTCATGATGGACGAGGTAGGTGTCGATCACCTGGTCGGTCAGCAGCCAACGCTCGAGAAGCTGCGATTGGAACTCCGTGTAGTCTCGCACACCACTATTGAGCGAGGGATACTCCACGGTCGACGACAGAAAGTGTAACGCGTGGCCGAACTCGTGAAACAGCGTTTGGGCGTCGTCCCACGAAATGAGCACGGGCTCGCCAGGCGCGCCTTTGATGAAATTCGAGTTGTTCGAGCCGAGGACCGTCTGCTTGCCGTCGAGTGTCTCGTGGCTGCGATAGGTACTGGCCCATGCGCCCGACCGTTTGCCGGGCCGAGCATATGGGTCGAGGTACCACAGGCCAACATGCTTCCCACCGGTCTTGTCGGTGACTTCCCAGACCTTCACGTCCTCGTGAAAGACGGGAACTGACCCTTCCGGGACGGGCGTGAAATGGAAATCAAACAGCTCGCCTGCGACGAAGAACATGGCTTGGCGCAGTCTGTCGAGTTGCAAGTACTGTTTCACCTCGTCGGAATCGAGATCGTATTTGGCCTTGCGGACTCTCTCTGCGTAATAGCGATAGTCCCACGGCTCGATCGTGATGCCGGCGCCTTCCGCGTCGGCAATGGCTTGCATGTCGGCGACCTCTTCCTCAACGCGCGCCAGCGCGGCGGGCCACACCGCCATCATCAGCGCGTTCGCGCGCGCGGGTGTCTTGGCCATGCGGTTCTCGAGCCGCCACTCGGCGTAGTTGCCATATCCCAGAAGCTGAACACGTTCGTGTCGCAGCTGGAGGATCTCGGCGATGATTGCGTTATTGTCGTGCTCGTCATCGTTGTCGCCGCGGGAGTAGTAGGTCCGCCAGACCTTCTCGCGCAGGTCGCGCTCGTCGGAGAATGTCAGAAACGGATCCATCGACGAGCGAGTATTGGTGATGGCGTACTCGCCCTCGCGCCCGCGCTCGGCAGCGGCAGCCGCGGCGGCCTGGACGAACGAAGCCGGCAAGCCGCTCAACTGATGCCGGGTGAGGTACAGGACGTACCCTTCCTCATCGGCGAGCACGTTGTTTGCGAACTGCGTATGAAGCTCTGCAAGTCGCTTGTTGATCGCCGCATATCGCTCCTTCGCTTCTTCCTCTAGCATCGCACCGTTACGTGCAAATCGCTCATAGGTCAGCTGCACGAGGCGCTGCTGGTCGGGCCGCAGTGACGCCTTCTCGTCGCTTTCGTAGACCGCCTTGATGCGTGCGAACAGCGCCTGGTTCTGCGTGATTGTCGAACGGAACTCCGACAGCTTCGGGGCCATCTCGCGCTGAATCTCTCTGAATTCGGGCGTCGAGCGGTTGGAGCTCCAGATGCCCCAGTAGGTGAACACCCGGTCGATATCTCGCCCGGCGCGCTCCAGCGCGACGAGGGTGTTTTCGAACGTCGGAGACTCGGGGTTGCCTGCGATCGCGTCGATCTCTCGGAGATTCATCGCCATGCCGGCTTCGAGAGCCGGCTTCAGAGCTGCGAGGTCCATTGTGTCGAAGGCCGGCACGCCGCCGTAGGGGCCGGTCCAATCGGCTAGCAGAACGTTGGCCTCCACGAGGGTTCGGTCCGAATCGCGAATCGTCATCGTGGATTGAGCCGTGCAGGCTACGAGGAGGGCCATGGCGACGACAGCGGCAGCTTGCGCCACGTGGCCAAGCCGGTTCGTCTTTGCACGACGAAGGGCGCGACAATTTCGAGCAGTCGAACGCCTGGACGGACGCGGGCCCTGTGGAGTGTGGAGCCTTGGCGGTTGCGACTTGACGGTGTGTCGGGACATTGTGGATCCTTGGCTTCGGCGATTGGTAAGTACTCAGACGCACACGAGCCCCGAGGACCGCGTGCACCGGTGCAGATCAAATCAGGGGTCAGCCTGCCTTCGACGGCATGAAGGCGACGTGAAATATCCATTAGTCAGTTGGGAAGTCCCGGTGGAGAGGGCAGCACGCCGACCCGGCCCTGACTGCACCGGTGCCTCCTGGCGCGCGCCCGACAGGCTTTCCTTGTTGGGGCGTTAATCAGCGATTTGAGATTGACGATTTGAGATTTGCGATTTTCGATCGATCGCCAATCGCCGATTACCGATCTGCAATCGGCACGCCGAACGGCCCCGACGTCAGCCGCGCTCCACGATAAGACGCGCAAGCCGCTCTGGGACCAGCTGCCGCTTCATGAGGGCGAGGAACTCCTGGTCTTGCGCCAGCTTGGCGAGGGACGCCAGACTGTCGAGGTGGGTCCGTGCCCCGCCCAAGGGTGAGAGAACCAGAAAAACGAGATGCACGGGTCGCTCGTCGGGTGTGTGCATCTTGACCCCGTTCGGCACGTTGACCACAAAACAGCGGCTCCGCTCCAATCCTTCACAGTACGCGTGCGGGATCACCACTCCACTGCCCACGGCCACCGACATCGTCCGATGCCGCTCGAGAATCCCCGCCACCAACGTCTCGACCGGCAACTCCGGATGGAGTCGTTTGGCCGTTTTGAGGCTCTCGCGCACTACAGCCTCGAACGTCGGGGCCGCGTCACTGAGCACGTCAACGTGAGCGATGAGATCGAACAGCGCCGGGATGCGGCGGCGCAGCACCACAGCGAGATCCCCCTGGGGAGGGCCAGGCTGCAGTGGATCCGGAACAATGGTTGCGTGCCCATCTCGTACCCAGAACAACGGCTGAAAGTCGGGTCCGAAGTATCCCGACTCCTGCGGGTCGCTCACTTCGATGACGTCGATCGCGAGCGTCCCGCTCGCGATGCCCTGCGTGACCTGAACGCCGGACATCGTTTTGCTCCACACCTTGGAGCCGACGAGTTCAGCACCCTCCGACGACCTATCATCATCCGTCGCCGCTCCCCAGTAGAAGCAGCGGTCCTCTTCGACGTCGGCCCCACGCAGGACCGCGGGGATGCTCTCGAGCGCTGCGCGTTCGAGACACAGGATTGAATGCGCGTCCGCGAAGCGTGGATCCTCCAGTTCCTCGGCGATGTGCGTCGGGTCGATCCCCGGTAACTCGATGACCCGCACGCCAGCGCGTCGCAGCCCCCGCCCGAGCCCTGCCACGACCCCACTCCTACCGAGGAGAACCCAGGCACGGCGGTCGACCCGTTCTACTCCGAGCAGTCGGACCACCGAAGGCGCCGACAGTCCCTGGAGGGTCACGGTGGTCGCGATGACGGCGTAGGTGATGGTCTCGAGGTGGACGGCTTCCGGATGGCCGAGGTCCTGGAGTCGAATGGCGAACAGCGATGCCATGGCAGCCGCCACGATCCCTCGCGGCCCGATCCACGAGAGGAAGATCTTCTCGCGCAGCTTGAACCGTCGTCCCCAAGTCGCGAGCCACACCACCGCTGGCCGAACGAGCAGGATCACCACGGCCACCACGGCCAATAACCTCCAGGTGGTGAACCGCTCGAGTTCTAGTCTCGCCGCCAGCAACACGAAGGCGAGCCCGATGCCGAATTCGGTCAACTCCAGCTTGAATCGCCTCACATACCGCAACTGGGGTGGGTGATACAAACCGATGACCAAGCCCGCAGCGACAACGGCAAGAAGGCCGGATTCGGTCAGGATCGCGTGACTCACGCCGAACGTGAGGAGCGCGCCCCCGAGGACGAAGATGTTGACGTGCTCCTCGGCGACCCAGGATCGTCTCAGGACGCTAGCCATGACCAGCCCCAGGGAGACACCGACCCCGAGCCCGACCAAGAGACGCAGCCCGAATCTGCCGACGGGCCCGAAGACGCTCTGTACTTCTCCTGGGGTCAGCCATTCGTAGCAGAGTACTGCCACGAATACCCCGAGGGGATCGATGAGAACGCTTTCCCAGTACAGGATATGGTGTAACTGTTCCTTGACGTGCACGCGGCGGAGGAGCGGGGCAATCACGGTCGGTCCCGTCACGATGACGAGGCTGCCGGCCACCAGGGCTAGGCCCGGGCTCACATCGAACAGAAAAAAAACGGCGGCGGTCGTCCCCAACCACGTGATGACGGGTCCTACTGTGACCATGCGTCGGATGACACGAGACGTGCGCCGGTATCCGGCAACATCGAGCGTCAACCCGCCCTCGAACAGGATGACGGCAACTGCCAGGGCGATGACGACCTCGAGGTTTTCACCGAGGGCAGCGGGGTCGATCCAGCCGAGTACACTCGGGCCGAGCACCACCCCGACCAGGAGCAGCAGGACGATGGAAGGAACCCGGAGCCGCTCGCTGAGAATGACGAGGATCACCCCCGCGGCTGCCGCGAGGCAGAGCGTCCAGACAGCGTCATGTGGCACGGGCATCGTTGCGCCATCCCTCGGCTCCACGACTCGTCGTCGGAGCCCTCGAGAGGTCTTGTCAAAGCTGTGGCAATGCGCTGGCGCGTCAAGCAGTCGTCAAACTGGTCCCTCGCTCTTGCCGAAACACGCCTCGCGCATCCTGGTCGTTTGCACTGCATCTACGATGGACCGCCCAACGCATATTGTCCCAGACTGGAGGTAGCCATGCAGGCAATCCGACGCATTCTCTCATTGGTGGTCGGGACGGTCCTCGCGCTCCCCGTTCCCGCGATCGCGCAACAGAACCTCAACGTCCGTGTGAGCGTCGCGCAGGCCTCCTACCAGGCGCTTCGTGAGATCCCGGTCATGGTGTCAGTCATCAAGGATGGCAGTGTTTTCCGCCAGCAGGAATCGCACATCAACAACAGCGCCCGGTTCGCGGTGCCGGTGGGCCTCTACGATGTACGCCTGGAGGGTGCCGGGATGGAGACGCTAGTGAAACGCGGGATCCACGTCCTCGAAGGACAGACCACGGACGTGATCGGGGGGCCGATGCAAGCCGGCACCGGCATCCGCGTCGTTGAGTACGCGACCGGCGGGCTCGCCCGCGAGGAGGTAGCGGCGCGCCTGGCCAAGCTCGACAGCGAAGTCGCCGAGCTTGAGGCCAGCCTAGCGGGGCTCGAGGCCAGCGTCGCCGAGCTCAAGCAAGAGCCCTAGCCGAAAGGTCGGATGGCCTCGGACTCCGCTTTCTCCGGGCGGTCGATCTGCCTTTACCCGGGGGTCGCCGGCTTCCCGAGGCTAGCATGTGGTTGTGAAGGTCGGGACGGTGGCCACGGCGGGCCAGCCGACTGCGATGCATCCCTCAGGGCCGCGCACGCGAACCGTCTGACCGGACGACGAGTCCCCGTGATTGCCATATCACACCTTCAGGGAGTGCGGGACGCTATTGCGCAGGGTCGACGGTACGGTATGTGGCTCCATCAACACCCCGCTTTCGAGCCCCTGCACGACTACCCGCCGTATCGGGAGTTGATGCGGCCGAAGGGGTAGGGCGCGCATTCGCTCGCTTCCGAGCGCTCCTCGCCAGCTGACCTACGCCAAACCACATCCCCGGGAGCGGGAATGGAGTTCGCTCTCGCAATCGAGTTCCACCCTTGTGGAGCCGACCCCACAACTGTGCGAGTCGCAACACTCCCTCCTGTGTTTTCATGGCACCAGAGTCGTTGTGACCGTGTCACACCATGCTGCAACCAAGAGGCAACGAGTTCGTCCTGTGCTCTGCCTGCGGTGTTGGCACCATTGCTGCCTTAAGAAATCCCGATGACGAGCCATGCATCGGGGTTTCCAGTCTGTCGGCACGACGCCGACGACTGCGGCGTGGTCTTTATTTCGGAGGAGTCAGTGCTGAATAACAGGGGTTTCACGCTGATCGAGCTGTTGATCGTGGTGATGTTCATTGGCATCTTGGCCGGCATCTCGATCCTGAAGTTCGGCAGCAACAAGGAGAAGGCGTACGTCGCGTCGATGAAGTCGGACCTCCACAATCTGGTGAACGCCGAGGAGGGGTACTTCGTGGACTTCACGACGTATACCACGTCGCTTGCGACGACGCAGTTCAACTCCTCGGCCGGCGTCACGGTGAGCATCGACAACGCTACTGGCACCGGGTGGCACGCGACGGCGACGCACAGCGCCACGGCCACGAAGTGCCGGGTTTACTTGGGTGACGCCGGCGGCGGGAGTACGGCCGGGGACGAAGGCAAGCCGCAGTGTCAGTAGTCGCGATCTAGCATTGACGTCGCGGCGACCGGACCCGGCGATTAACCCTCCTGTCGCCGTCATCGGTCTGATCGGCTGGCTTCTGCTACTCCGCGGGTCAAACCCTGCTTCGGACGCCACCACCCTCGCTTCCCATCGTTCTTCGACAACTACGAGACGGGCTGACGCGCGTCGCCCCTTCTGATGCCAGGAGTACCGGCACCCGCGAGATAGCTTCGCCCGGCGTCCCCACGCATTCTGAGCACCGATTGATGTGGATCTCGTGAGCGATTTGCCTCCCATTGCAATGAGCCGGCTGCAAGCCCTCTAGCTCCAC
>JBDHDH010000110.1:0-11397 GCA_039591615.1 Gemmatimonadota bacterium
CCTCTGAACCGTTGTGTCCAGACGAGGCTCAGCCTGGCGACGCCGCATAAGATGCGTCCCAAACAGGCGAGATCGTGCGTGGAAGTCCTGACTGCTACATCCTCCGTGCGGACCTACCCGGGCGTTCTCACCATTGGAACCTCAGATACGGCACACTAGGTACGACGGACAATCTCGTTGGGCTCTGCGCGTTCAATTCTCTGCTCTGTGCTCTCCACGTTCTGGTCACGCTCCTTGGGCTGAACGAGCCAGAACTGGGGACCGAACCCATTCCAATGGTCGAGAAGCATGCGGCCGCGGGCGCTCTCGGTGAAATGATAGTGCGCTTCCACCAGTTGACGAACTTCCTCAAGCTGGCTCGAGTCCGGACGTGTCCAGCGAAGGAGTTCCGGATTGGCGTTTCGAGGGAAGATACCTTCCTCATCGAGGACGTACGCGCTACCGCCGGACATGCCCGCGCCGAAGTTGATGCCGGTCTCGCCCAGGACCACGACGCATCCGCCGGTCATATACTCACAACAGTGGTCGCCGCTTCCCTCCACGACCGCGACCGCGCCCGAGTTTCGTACGGCAAACCGCTCCCCGCTGCGACCCGCCGCAAACAGCCGGCCGCTCGTGGCCCCGTACAGGGCCACATTACCGAGAATGACATGGCGGTGTGGGGCAGGGCGAGCGAATCCCGTGGGCCGGAGAATGATCTCGCCCCCACACAGGCCCTTCCCGACATAGTCATTTGCCTCGCCGACCAGGATGAGGCGCTGCCCTGCCACCAGGTATGCGCCGAAGGATTGGCCGGCCGCCCCGCTGCAATGCAGCGTGACCGAGCCCGCAGGCAGTGTACCATATCGGGGATGTAGAGCTAGCGCCCCGGCGAGACGAGCGCCAACGGAACGGTCGCTGTTTCGGATCGTCTTCACTTCCGAGAATACGTCACCGCTTTCAATAGCGGAGATGACCCGACCCAGAAGAGCCTCCTCGAACGGCTCTTCCTCTTCGGGACGGTCGTTACGCGGGGACAGGCACCGTGAGGCGTCCCCCGGCACCTGGGCAAGAAGGGGCGCGAGGTCTAGCCCGGCCGTGTGCTCGACCTGCTGCAGCAAGTCCACGCGGCCCACCGCCTCATCGAGTGACGATAAGCCGAGTTCGGCCAGCAGATGTTGCACTTCTTCTCCGACTCGCAAGAAGTATCGGACGACTTGCTCGGGTGAACCGCGGAATCTCTTACGTAGGTCGGCCCGCTGCGTCGCGATGCCTGTTGGGCAGGTATCGAGATGGCACTGTCTGGCCATGTCGCATCCTATGGCCACGAGGGGAGCGGTCCCGAAGCTGAATTCCTCAGCGCCGAGCAGAGCCGCGATCAGTACGTCGCGCCCGGTCATGAATCCGCCGTCGACGCGTAGGCGCACTCGGCTCCGCAGGCCGTTGCGAACGAGTACCTGTTGCGTCTCGGCCAGGCCGAGCTCCCACGGGGAGCCGGCGTACTTGATGCTGCTGAGTGGTGAGGCCCCGGTTCCACCAGAACTGCCTGAGATGACGACGAAATCCGCATATGCTTTCGCCACCCCGGCGGCGACGGTACCGACCCCGGCCTCCGACACCAGCTTCACGCCGACAGTCGCCTCGGGGTTGCACCGCTTGAGGTCGTAGATGAGCTGCGCCAGATCCTCGATGCTGTAAATGTCATGATGCGGCGGTGGGCTAATGAGCGAGACGCCCGGTTGCGTGTGGCGAAGACGCGCAATCAAGGCGGTGACCTTGTGCGCGGGGAGCTGGCCGCCTTCGCCTGGCTTCGAGCCCTGAGAGATCTTGATCTCGAGTTCCTCAGCCCGCGCGATGTACTGGGTCGTGACGCCGAAGCGGCCCGATGCGATTTGCTTGATCTTTGCTTCGGCCCGGTCTCCGTTGGCTAGCGGCTCGTAGCATTCCACATCTTCTCCACCTTCACCGGTGTTCGAGCGTCCGCCCAGACGATTCATGGCGATGGTGAGGGTGCGGTGCGCCTCGGGACTCAGTGCACCCAACGACATTGCACTCGACACGAAGCGTCGGGCGATAGACTGAGGTAACTCGACCTGATCGGCTGCCAGCGCCGGGCGATCCGACGTCACGTCCAAGAGATCGCGTAACTTGGCTGGGCTCCCGCGGCCGGCGAGCTCTGCGAATTCCTCCCACGCGCTTGCATCCGGCTGCGCTCCCGCATGGCGACCGGTCCCAACGGCGCGGTGCAGGGCGCGGACCGCGGGCGGTTGCCAGCGGTGGTACTCACCGTCACGTCGATACCGAATCCGCCCAAAGTCGGCGAGCTTTGAGCCCTCGGGCGAGCCAAGCGCCTCTTGGTGCCGTTCAATGATGTGATCGGCGAGTTGCGCGAAGGTGAAACCGCCGATCCGGCTTGGGGTGCCGACGAAGCACCGGTCCATCACCTCGTCCGCGAGTCCCAGAGCATCGAAGTGCTGTCCGCCGCGATAGCTCGTGACCGTTGAGATGCCCATTTTCGACATGATCTTGCGAAGGCCGAACTCCAAAGCCTGCACCAGCGAGGCTTCGCCGGAGCTGCTACCCAACCGGCGCGCCGTGCACAGCGCTAGCCGGGGACAGACCGCGCTCGCGCCATAGCCGATCAGGACGGCCACGTGGTGATCGTCCCAGCAGTCGCCGGCATCGACAATGAGACCGGTCCGCGCACGACGGCCTGCCCAGAGTAGATGATGATGAATGGCTCCTACCGCGAGCGCCATCGGAATCGGGGCCAGCGCTTCGGTGATGTCCCGATCCGAGAGGACGAGCAATCGCGCGCCCTCGCGCACCGCGACCTCGGCCATGTGGCAGAGTTCGTCGAGCGCTGGACGGAGCTGCCCTCGATCGGGAAAGAACACGCACGCGAGCCTGGCGACGGGTAGCTCTGCCACCCTGCCGAGCTCGTCGAGCTGGGGCACGGTGAGGATGGGTGAGGGCAGCTCCACGACGGGCGCCAGCGGTCCTTCTTCGTGAAGCAGCGGCCGGGGCCCGACCCACGTCCGCAATGACATCACCGTCTTCTCGCGAATCGGATCGATGGCGGGGTTCGTCACCTGTGCAAACCGCTGTCGGAGGAAGGCGTATATTGACCGGGGCCGCTGGGCCAAAGGAGGAATCGGCGTGTCGTCGCCCATAGAATACGACGGTCCTCGACCCTGCTCGGCCATCGGGCCAAGGATCAACTTCAGATCTTCCCGTGTGAGCCCGTAGATGCGCTGGCGCAGGGTGAGCGCTTCGTCGTCGTGAGTCTCGGCAGGTTCGTCTCGAATGACTTCGTGCGCAAGCTGTCGGATCTGACTCCATTGGTCATAGGGTTTCGCGTCGGCGAGCTCCCGCTTGATCTCGGCATCATGGTACAGTCGATTCCGTTCGAGGTCGACAAGGAGCATTTGGCCGGGACCGAGTCGACCTTTTTCCACGACCTCGTCGGGATCGAGATCGAGGACGCCGACTTCCGAGCCGGCCACGACCAGTCCATCGCGTGTCACTTTGTAGCGACATGGCCGCAGTCCGTTGCGATCGAGTGCGGCCCCGACCGTACCTCCATCGGAAAAGGTGAGGGCGGCGGGCCCGTCCCACGGCTCCATGAACGGTGCATGATACCGATAGAAAGCCCTGAGCTTCGGGTCCAAGTCCTGAGCCTCTTCCCACGCGGGGACGACGATCATGCTCAGGCTGTGAGCGAGACTGCGGCCGTTCCGGGCGAGCAGCTCCAAGGTTTCGTCGATGTTGGCAGAGTCGGAGCCGTCGGCCTGCAAGGCCGGTTGGATCTCTCGAGGAAGGTCGGCCTCCCGAGCGCGCATCCACGCGCGGTTCCCCCAGAGCGTGTTGATCTCGCCGTTGTGGGCGAGGAGCCGGAACGGCTGCGCCAGTTGCCAGGTCGGGAGCGTGTTGGTCGAGAACCGTTGATGGTAAACCACCAGTGCGGTCTCGAACCTGGGGTCCGCCAGGTCAGGATAGAACGCAGGAAGCTGATGCGCGGCACAAAGCGCCTTGTACACCACGGTCCGGCTGGAGAGCGAGCAGATGTAGCCGGGCTGCACCTCTCGCTCGAATTGCTTTCGCGCCAAATAGAGCTGCCGTTCCCGTTCCTCCGGCTCCACGTCCGCCCGTGGAACGGCGAGGACTTGGCGCACCGTCGGCTGGGTGTCCCGCGCCCGCCGCCCCAGAGCCAGGGGGTCAACCGGGACGTCACGCCAGCCGAGCACCCGGAAGCCGTGCTTCTCCAAGGCCGCGCTGAGAGCAGGTACGGAGGAGGTGTCGCCCGAGGGAAGAAAGACCATGCCCACCGCGAGCTGGTCTGCCTCAGCTAGGCGGCACCCGAGGCCGTCGGCCTCGTCGAGGAACAGCGTAGTTGGGATTTGCGTGAGGACACCCGCACCGTCACCGCTCTTGCCGTCGGCGGCGACTGCTCCGCGGTGCGCGAGCCGCCGCAGAGCTTCCAGTCCTAGATCGAGAATTTCGCGGGCGGGTTTCCCGGAAAGACGTGCAACAAAACCGACTCCGCAGGCGTCATGTTCGAAACTGGGATCGTAGAGCGTCCGGGATCGGGCATGTCGGTCTGCCTGGGAAGTCGGCGGCATTGCTGCTCCTGTGCCGTTGGAGTTGGTCGTCTCTACTCGATAGACTTGGTGCGCTCCTCACCGTCCGCGTGCGTGCCAGCCGTACACCAACGCGCCGGTGTCCTGGCGAATGGCCGTGTCAGCCTCGGGGCCGGGCCGGGACCTCGATGTGCGTGCATCCTTAACACATAATATGTATCTCCACGTTTTTGCACCATGCGTAAGACGGTTCAAGACGATTGCGTTCCTCCGTCCTCGTACGTCTTACCACCATTGGCGGCAGGGTGCGTTCCTGCCACCCAGCCTCAGAGCTCGCGAATCCAGATGTTGCGATAGCTGACGGGGTTACCGTGGTCCTGCAACATGAGGGGGAGTTTCTCGGCGTGCGCTCGATAGAGCGGCATGCCGATGTACCTCGTCGGGCCGGCGAGCTCCGCGTGGTTCTGGATGAGGACCCCGTTGTGCAGGACGGTGATGAATGCCGGCGCGCTCAGCCTGCCGTCGGCGTCGAATCGCGGCGCTCGAAAGACGATGTCATACGTCTGCCACACGCCCGGGGGTCGCGAGGCGTTCACCAGCGGGATGTGCTGCTTGTAGATCGCGCCCGCCTGGCCGTTTGCGTACGTCCTGTTGTTGTACGAATCCAGGACCTGCACTTCGTAGAGTCCCATCAGGTACACGCCGCTGTTGCCGCGCCCTTGGCCCTCTCCGGACACCTCGGCAGGCGTTCGCCACTCGATGTGGAGCTGCACGTCGCCAAACGGCCTTTTCGTGAACATCTCGCCGCTGCCCGGCAGGACGGTGACGGCTCCGCCATCGACGATCCACGCGGCTTCTCCGTCTCGGCCGCTCCAGGCGGAAAGGTCGGTTCCGTCGAACAGGACAATGGCGTCGGAAGGAGCCTTGCCCGCATCTTCGGGGACCACGACGATCGGCTCCGGCTCCCACACTTCGGTTTCCGCCGGTAGCATCTCACGCGCGCCTGCCTCTGTGCCGGAATCCCGAGCCGGATCGTCTCGCAGCGATTCGGATGTAGCGGAGCAGCCGCACAGGATCGCGGCCGAGCAGATGACCGCGACCGCCGCGCCGCTTCCGAGATGGATGGGGTGTGTCATGAGGTGCAAACCCCGTGGCATGACTAGACGTTTGGCACTTTCCAGGGTGCCCGGTAGCGGGCCCGAGTCAGTGCGTTGGCTTCCGGGTCGTTCTCGAACGCGGTCGTCGCCTCGTCCCAGTGGACCTTCCGGCCCGTCTTGAAGGCGACGTTGCCGAGATGGGCGTTGACCGCGGCCAGGCGTCCGACCGCCGTGTTGCAGACCGGTTGCTCGCGGCTCTTGATGCAGTCGACGAAGTTGCGCGTATGCTCGTCGAGCCCGCCGCCGCCCGACCGGTGCTGAACGGGCATAGCGGGCACTTTGTACGTGCGAACGTTGTCCTCACCGCGCTCTGCCTCGGGGAAAATCTGCCATTTCTCACGGTCGACGACGAGTGTGCCGTCGTTGCCTACGAACGCCACTCCGTGGGTACGCTGGTACGGTCCGAGCCCGATCCCTGTGGCGTGCTCCCACAGCATGGAGAATCCGTCGAACTCGTAGATCGCCTGCAGCGTGTCGGGCGTCTCCGATGCATCGTCCGGGTACGCCAACTTGCCGCCGCTGGCTACCACGCTCCTCGGTGCCGTCGCATTCATTCCGGCGAGTGCCATATCGATGACGTGGACGCCCCAATCCGTCATGAGGCCGCCGGCGTAGTCCCAGAACCACCGGAACGTGAAGTGGAAGCGGTTGCGGTTGAACGGACGCTTTGGTGCGGGTCCGAGCCACATGTCGTAGTCGACCCCCGCGGGCACGGGCTCGTCGGGAAGAACCGGAACCGGCTTCATCCAGTCTTGATAGGCCCAGGTCTTCACCACCCGGATGCGTCCGAGCTTGCCGGAGTGGACATAGCCGAGGGCGTCCGCCCAGTGCTGCCCACTGCGCTGCCACTGACCTACCTGTACGATGCGGTCGTAGTACTCCGCAGCCCTGACCATGATCTGGCATTCCTGGATGGTGTTCGCCAGCGGCTTCTCTACGTAGACGTCCTTACCGGCTTTGCAGGTGGCGACCATCATCAGGCAGTGCCAGTGATCCGGTGTTCCGATGATCACGGCGTCGACGTCGTCGGCATCGAGCATTCGCCGGAAGTCGCCGTAGAGCGGCGGACGGCTGCTCGTCATCTCCTCAACGTCGGCAGCGCGGCGTTTGAGGACGCGCTGATCCACATCGCACAACCCGGCGCACTCCACTTCGGGCATCTTGAGGAACGACTGCAGATTCGAGAAGCCCATACCGTTACAGCCGATCACACCCACGCGAACGCGATCGCTCGGGGCAACGCGACGCGGCGATGCCAGGGCCCCGGGCAAGCCGAGGCCCGTCGCGGTCAATGCCACCCCCGTCGTCTTCACAAAGCTCCTTCTGGACTGCTTCATGGCGGAATTCCTGATGATCGGGTTGATAATCGAGCCGGCGTTCTTCTCTCGCAGCAGCGTCGTGTGCGGACCAGCGTGTGGCGGCCCGTCGTCAGGCAGTAAAGATAGGTCGCATTCGCCACCCCGTGCGAGTGGCGGCCCTCTATTCCAGGAGATCGCAATGTGTCCCGCCGAATGGCACGCTGTGTGGACGGACCGGCCGGATTGATCGGAGATGCCGGCTCCGGGATGTAGTTCTGCGCCAGGTGAGCAGCAACGTAAGAGGCAACGTGGCGGACGGGCTGGTCTGCACTGGCGGACCGCTGCACGATCGAGCGTAAATGTCGCTGAGCCGGCCGGAACGTCACTCTGGCGTGCTCGTCACCCCTTCGGTAAGGATGCGATGAACTTGCCCACCAGATCGACGATTGTTCCTTCGAACTGCCATCCCGCCGCCGCTGGTAGCTCGTACAAGGGATCCGCGGTTGTGACGATGATCATGTCGAGATCATCGAGCACCACAATCAGGTTCCCGCCATGTCCCGCCGCGTAGTCGAAAGAATGCTCGCCTGCCGTAGCGGACCACCACTGATAGCCATACCCGATGTCGTGGAGGTAACGGCCATAAGTGCTGGATGTCCCGTCAGCGTCCTTGATACCCTCTGAGTACCTTTGCAGCGATTCCCTGACCCAGTCGGCGGAAAGGACCCGGTTCCCCTCGTATGCACCGTGGTTGAGATATACCGAGCCGAACTTGGCCATGTCACGAGCCGTAACGTAGATCTCCCCCCAGCCCCAGTTGTAGTTGTCTGGATCAGCGGTCCAATCGCCCACCTCCGCGTCGATCGGTGAGAAGAGATACTCCTGAGCGTATGACTCGAGATCTGTATCACAGGCCCGTGCCACGATGACCGCAAGGAGATGGGACGTCAGATTGCTGTAACCGAACTCGGTTCCCGGATCGCTTACTAGAGGGAAGTCAACCAGGCGCGGAATCCAGTGCCAGTTGTCGCTGAAGAAGAGACTATCCATATACTGAGGCACGCGTTCTTCCCAGGGGTATCCGGCGCGCATCTGCAACAGGTCCCGGATCGTGATCTGCTCCTTCCGCGGATCGTCTATCTGTCCGGCGACCTCCGGGAAGAAATCCATCATCTTCTGATCCACGCTCGACAGACAGCCTCGATCCAGCGCAACCCCGACCAGTGCCGAGGTAAAACTCTTCGTCGCCGATTGCCGGCCGGACAGCTGCTCGACCGCCCCTTCATTGAAGTACCCTTCAGCGATCAGATGGCCGTTCTTGATGACTAGTAGCCCATAGAGGGTCGATAATCCAGTCGCTTCGAGATAGAGCTCCGCCACAAGCATCGGATCCAGCCCCTGCGCTGCAGGCGTCGACACCTTCCAATCATCCCCCGGTAGCGGTGCGTATTCGACCGCTTCGAGCTCCTCAGTCCGAGGGCGCAGCATCTCGGCAATCTGGGGACGAGTCACTCGAATCTGCTCGTAGTCCAACTCCAATCCCAGCGGCCCAAGGGCCTGTCCGAAGCTATCGTAGATGCCTTTGACGTCATCGAAAGGAGCTGCAACGGATCCCAACGCAGTATTCCCGAAGCTGTCCCTTAGATACTTATTCGAACCGTTGTCCAGCAGGGTCTTGACGATCTCTGTACGGCAAAGGAAAGCGGCGGCGTGAAGCGCAGTTGCCCCATCGTTGTTTGTGATGTTCATATCAGCCCCGGCCTCAATCAGCGCCCTGGCCACTTCCGTCTTGCCAAATGTTGCTGCAATGATCAGAGGACTGGACCCATACACATCTTTGTCATTCAGGTCCGAACCGGCCTCGATGTGCTGCCGAATGGCTTCAATGTTTCCCTGAAGGGCTGCCATGTGGAGGCTTACACTCGGAGCTGGGTTCTCCTGTCCGGAAACCGGCATCGGTGTAAGGAGTGTGACTACTAGCAACGCTGTCGTTACTGTTTTCATCGCTGCTTCCTCCCAAAAAGGGCGGCGCACGATACGTTTCAGCAGGTTGAGCCTCAGCGTATCATTGTCTGTGCGCGTAGCGACATGATGTCGGGTAATGCTTGACAATGATCTCCGTCGTGATCAAATGCAATTCTAAGATCAGGTTTGCGGAAAGAGGGCGCCAGGTGGCTGTTCAGGCGTGCGGGTGCGGCGTCACTGTGTTCCGGGCCCGGCGGTGGTGATGTGGTGATATGCCTCGCTCGCTGGTGTTGACGGTGTGCTGCGTGGTCGTCGTGGGCGGCGTTGGCCGTGCGCAGGAGGACGCAGGCAAGTTCGTCACCCTCCGTGGTATGGTGATCGATACCTCCTTCCGCCCCGTCCCCGGGGTGCTCGTGTACTTGTCGTGGGCGCGCATCTTCAGCCTGAGCGACGACGAGGGAAAGTTCACGCTCGCCGAGGTCGAGCCCGGTGTGGATACCCTGCAGGTCCGGGGACGAGGATTCATGCCCCGCGCCTTCCGGTCATTCGTGCCGGATTCCGTGCACGGCATCATCGATATCGGGAACGTCAAGCTCCATCCCGGTCCGCCCCCCACGCTGGCGCTCAGCGCCACCGTGTACGACACGCTGCAGGATCAACCGGTCGCCGGCGCCCAAGTGATGGTGAACGACAGTGTGGTCGGTGAGACCGACACGACAGGCGTGTTTTCAGCAACGGAGATCCCCATCGACTGGGGGATCAATGCGGTTTTGGTCAGACGTGTGGGGTACTCGCCGTTCTTTCGCACCTTCTGGGTGGGGGAGTTGAACGCGCATAGGTCGCTGACTGGCGTCATGCGGCGCCAGGCGGTCGACTTGCCAGCCGTCGTCGTGGAGGGCGACCGGGTCATCTTTTCCTACGGGCGCATGCGGGAGTTCTGGCGACGCCGGGAGAGGGGGGTAGGACGGTTCTTTACCCGGGCCGACATCGAGCGCCGCAATCCAATCCGTGTGACCGACATGTTGCGCACGATCCCCGGTATCTCGGTCGTTCGTGTCGGCTCGACCACCCAGATCCGATCCACCCGGTTCGGGGGGCGATGCGGGCCCAGGATCTGGATTCACGGCATGCAGTTGTTTGATTCAGACCTCGATCTGCTCGTGCACCCCCAGGACGTCGAAGCGATCGAGGTGTACCGCGGATCCGGCGAAACACCGGCGGAGTTCAGCGGCGCATTCAACCCCTGTGGCGCCATCGTGATCTGGACCCGGTAGGCAAAGAGCTACAGACTTCGTTCAATACGAGCGCTCGGTACAGCATTGAGCTTGGGTCGACATCTAACGTCCGAGTGCCGGGCGCAGTACTATTGGCGCGAACAGATAGTGGTTGGCGCCGTCAAGAAACAGAGGAGGATCCGATGCAGACACCCCAACGGCTTTCAGCACTCGCCATGCTGCTCGCGCTGACGGCCTGTCAAACGAGGCCGGCCGGTGAAGCGCAGTTCGGCGGGGCTGTGACCAGCAGTTCGGAAGATCTCGCAGAAGTGCGAACCATGATCGAAGCCGCAGAGAAAAAGTGGTCTGCGGCGTATCTTGCGGGCGACGCCGCTGGCATCGCGAATCTCTATGCGGAAGATGCCGCCTCGATTCCGGCGACCGGAGAGTGGAACCGTGGCCGGGCCAGCATCGCCGAGGACATGCAGGCGCAATTCGACACAGTGACGGTCACGGCACGCGAGGACATTACCGAGGAGGTCATCCTGGCCGGGGATCACGCCTTCGAGGTCGGACACTACTCCTGGACCGGAACCTCCAAGAACAACGGCGCGGCGTTGAGCGGGAAGGGACGCTACGTGGTGCTTTGGCAAAAAGGCGCTGACGGGACTTGGCGGATCTCCCGCGACATGGGAACTGAGGCCACGGCGGGGAGTTAGAGGCAGGACCGAGCAGCTCGGCCGGTCTCGCCCGGGTTCAACCCCGTTCTCCGCAACCTCGCACAGGGGATTACCACCGCGCTCCCATCATGGGGCGCGGTGGGATAAGTTGTGGTGTCATAGCGTTGGGGCCCTTAGCTCAGAGGCTAGAGCAGCGGCCTCATAATGCGTCGGTCGAAGGTGAACGCCCACCCTGCACCCAGCACCACTCGCGCTCGGTGCGCCTGGCTTCGCCTGCGCGACGAGCCTCAGCCCGGTCATGACACTAAGTGCGTGCTCGTCAACAAGTCATCAATCTCAAAGGCCGCTTTTCTCGGAGTGGCGACCGGCTACAGGGGGGAGTCGGACTGGGATGATCGGGAGACGATATGCCTCGCATGAGGATCTTGATCTCGCTGCCACTGCTTGCGGCGTGTGTCGGTGACCGCTCTGCCGACCGAGCCGTTGCCGAGAGCGGGGGACCCTCGGCCTCCGCTGAGGCACCC